>NZ_JBFAHJ010000031.1:56690-150862 GCF_040654115.1 Nonomuraea sp. NPDC050786 | reverse complement strand
CCATCGCCATCGCCATCGCCATCGCCATCGCCATCGCCATCGCCATCGCCATCGCCATCGCCATCGCCATCGCCATCGCCATCGCCATCGCCATCGCCATCGACGAGAGGCGCGGGGCAGGGCACCGCACTGCGTGGCGGCGATGGGCGGGCACGTGGGCGCCATTGGCTGATTTGCCGAACTATGTACAGCTTTGTCGGTAACCAGACAGAATCCAGCTTCTGTCTGGTTACGTGTGCAAAGTCGGATTCGGGGTGGGGGGTCAGAGGCGGTTGACGAAGCGGGCGGCGGCGCGCTGGCTCATGCCTGTCTCGCCGCGTACGAGGAAGACGGCTTCCTGGATCTGGCCGAGGGCCTTGAGTTCGCGGGCCTGGTCGACGAGGTCGACGCGGATGCCGGGCCGGTTGCGTGGGCGCTGGGTGAGCCGGGCCGCCACGATGATCAGCCAGATGGTGAGTGCGACGACGACGGCGGTGAGCGCGATGACGCCGGGGGCAGAGATGTCGAGGGCGCGCATGGTGGGCGTCTGCCCAAGGTCGGACGGTTTATGCCGGTTGCTTGATAATGAACATTATGTCAAGTAAGGGATTCTGGGAGGGGTTGGGGGCTCCCCTAGCGGCTGGGGTTGGTGGGTCTGGTGTGATTTTTCTCTCGGCGGCGTGTCCGGTGTCTGTCTGTGATCTCTGTGGAGGTGCGGATCGGGCGGTGAGCGGGGGTTTCGTGGTGTGGTGCGGTGGTGTGGCGGGGCTCTCCCGGGCGTTGACCGGCCGTTTGACGCTCTGTTGATTCGCTGTCCTTGGCCGGTTGTGTCGTTTTAGTGTGGGAGATCCTGCTATTCGCGCCGCGAGAGGAGCAGCACAGTGGGAAGTCAGTCGGTGCTATGTGAGGTGTGTCAGGGGGTTCTGCCGGCTTCGGGTAAGGAGGCGTACACGACGCTCCGGAGTCGCCTGATCCTGTCGAACGGGTATTGCGTGGGTGGGTGCGCCGAGCGGCGTGCTGAGGAGCTGGCGCAGCAGCAGCAGGCGCAGCAGGTGGTGCGTCCGCAGCCGGCTTCGGTGCCTGTGGGTTCGCGTGGGCCGGTGCGGTCCGCGGTGGCGCCGGTTCAGGTGGGGCGCTGAGCGGTTCCGGCTGGGTGCCGGGGTGTGTTTCGGGGGTGTGTGGCCGGTTGCGGGGCCGGCGGGTGGGTTATGAGTGGCCGTCGGTGGTGTGCCAGTAGTCGCGGGTGTGGGTGGCGAGGCCGTCGGCGTTGAAGCGGGCGAAGACGCAGCCTGCGAGGGTGACGGGGCGGCCGTTGTCGTGGGCGTGGACGCGGAATTCGATGGCTGCCTGGTCGCCGTCGACGATGGGTGGGGCGAAGGTGACGTGGGGGTCGGTTTCGCCGGTGAAGGACCATCGGATGTAGTCGGCGATGGCGTGTTTGCCCTGGTGGGGTGGGCGGAAGGGCATGCTGGTGTGGACGGCGTCGTCGTGGTAGAGGGCGATGATGGCGTCGGTGTCGTGGTGGGTCCAGCCGTGTTGCCAGGTGTCGGCGAAGTGCTGGGCGGCCGTGCGGGTGTCCATGGTTCTCATTGTGTGGGTGCCGTTGCCCTCCTTTCTCGTGGTTCTGTTCGCCCCTCTCCCCCGGTGTCGGGCTGTTCAGGGGGTGTAGGGGTGTACGGCGGTGACGGCCGTGATGGGCAGGGGGCCGTACAGGTGGGGGAAGCCGTTCTCGATGCGGATGTCGAGGCCCGTGGGGTCGATGTCGAGGACGAGCAGGGGTTCGGTGACGTGGGCGTAGTAGGCGGTGTGGACGCCGCGTAGCTGGGTGTGGTCGCGGCTGCAGTGGATGAAGCCTTCTTGGTCGAGGGTGCGGCCGAGGGTGGAGATGCGGTACTCCCCCGTTTTCTGTGCGGTGTGCCAGTCGGTGCGGAGGGCGAGGTGGTGGATGACGGGGGTCATGGGGTCCATTCGCTGTCGAGCATGGCGTAGATGGTTTCGCTGGACCATTCGCCTTTGACGAGTTCGTTCTCGATGAGGGTGGCTTCGTGGCGCATGCCGAGTTTTTCCAGGACGCGGGCGGAGGCGGTGTTGCGGGCGTCGAGGCGGCCGGTGATGCGGTGCAGGCCGAGGTGGTCGAAGCCGAGGCGGAGCATTTCGCGGGCGGCTTCGGGGGCGTAGCCGTGGCCGTGGTGGTCGGGGTGGAGGACGTAGCCGATTTCGCCTTGGCAGTGTTGCTTGCTGGTCCAGATGAGCAGGCTCTGGCCGATGAGTTGGCCGGTGTGGCGGAGGGTGACGGCGAGGTCGATGGCGTCGCCTTCGTTGAGGAGGCTCGTGCGGGTGATCTTCTTGTCGAGGAAGGTGCGGGTGGTCTCGCGGTCGCGGGGTTCCCAGTAGAGGTAGCGGGCGACGTCGGGGCGGGATTCGTAGGCGTGGATGGCGTCGAGGTCGTGGGGGGTGAAGGGGCGGAGGAGGAGGCGTTCGGTGGTGATCGGGTAGTCGGGTTTGAGCACGGGGGCAGTGTAGGTGGGGTTCAGGGGGGCGGCAATGCGTTTTGTGCTGTTGTGAGGGCGTGGGTGAGCAGGGCGCGGGTGTGGTCGAGGGGGCGTTGTTCGACGACGTGTTCGAGCCAGAGTGTGGTGATGGTGGTGTGGAGCAGGCGGACGCGGGTGTCGGTTTCGGGCAGGTTGAGGGTGTCGGCGATGATGCGGACGCAGCCGTCTGTCCAGTGGCGGGCGATGCGCTGGAGTTCGGGGTGGCGGCCGGCGTGGACGTACAGCTCCCACAGGCTGAGTTGGCGGGTGCGGTCGGCGGTGGCGAGTTCGGGCAGGGCGGTGAGGCCGTGGTCGGTGATCCAGGTGCGGGTGGTGGCGAGTTCGGTGTCGACGAGTTGGGCGAAGGCTTCGGCGAGGAGTTGGTCGCGGGAGGCGAAGTAGTAGGTGGTGGCGGCGAGGGGGAGGTTGGCGCGGTGGGCGACGGCGCGGTGGGTGAGGGCGGCGAAGCCGCCTTCGGTGAGGAGGTCGACGGCGGCGGTGAGGAGGGTGGCGCGGCGGCGGCGGCCGCGTGCTTGGGTGGGGGTGTCGGGGTGGGTCCGCTCCCCCGGTGTGTGGTGGGTCAATGGGCACCTGCGAGGTTGAGGACGACGACGCCGCCGATGATGAGGAGGATGCCGCCGATCTTGAGTGGGGTGAGGGTTTCGCCCATGAAGGCGGCTCCGATGAGGGCGATGGCGGCGGTGCCGGCGCCGGCCCAGATGGCGTAGGCGGTGCCCATGTCGAGGTGGAGTTTGAGTGCTTGGGAGAGCAGGGTGAAGGAGGTGAGGTAGCCGGCGGCGACGGTGATGGTCCAGGGAATGTGGGTGAAGCCGTTGCTGAGTTTGAGTGCGGTGGTGGCGAGGACTTCGGAGGCGATGGCGAGGGAGAGCAGGAGCCAGGGCATGGGGTCTTCCGGTGGGGAAAAGTGGTACGGGTGTACCGATTTTATGGTGGGGGCTGCGGTGTGCGGGTGTGCGGGAACTGCTTGAAAACGCAGTCGAATGCGTGTTCCATTGGTTGGTGTGGGTTGGGACGCGCTTGCGCTTGTCGAGGAGGCCGCCGACGAGCGGCCGCTGATCGAGCGGCGTGCGGTGGCGCGCGGCGGTTTTTTCGAGTTGCAGGCCCGTACGGTGATCGAGCGGGTGCCGGAGGCGGCGGGCATTGCTCAGCGGTGGGCGGTGTCTCCTTATCGTGGGTGCGCTCATGCGTGTCGTGGGTGTGGGGCGCGGGCGGGGCATCGGCGGCTGGGGTTGGATGCGGGGCGTGATTTCGACACGCGGGTCGTGGTCAAGCCGAACGTGGTGGCCCGGTTGCGGGCGGAGCTGGCGCGTTGGGACGGGCAGGAGCTGGCGGTGGGGGTCAGCGGTGACTGCTATCAGGCGGCCGAGGAGACGTATCGGCTGATGCCGGGGGTGATCGGGGCGCTGGCGGAGGCGGCGGTGCCGTTCACCGTCTACACCAAGAGCGCGCTGGTGGTGCGGGATGCCGCGTTGCTGGCGCGGGCGGGTGCGCGGGTGGCGGTGTCGATCGCGTTCGTGGACGAGCGGATCCGGCGGGCGGTGGAGCCGGGTGCGCCGGGTGCGCAGGCGCGGTTGGAGCTGGTGTCGGCGCTGGTGGAGGCGGGGGTGGAGTGCCGGGTGCTGATGGCTCCGGTGCTGCCGTTGCTGAGTGACGCGGCTGATCAGCTGGGGGCGACGGTGCGGCGGATCGCGGCGGCGGGTGCGCGGGCGGTGGAGCCGGTGGTGTTGCGGCTGCCGCCGGGGACGCGGTCGTGGTATTTGGAGTGGCTGGCGCAGGCGCATCCGCAGCTGGTGGGGCGGTATGAGGAGCTGTATGACCGGTCGGGGGTGCCGTCGCCGGATTATGAGGGGCGCATCACGGGGCAGATCGCGCAGTTGTGCCGGGTGTACGGGATGGGGTGTGGTGCGCCTGCGGTCGAGCGGCGTGAGCCGCGTGCGGCGCAGCTCGCGCTGGTGTGACGCTGCTCGCGGTGATCGGTGGCCGCTTCAGGTGATTGTCATGGCCATCTGATGTCGGGCGGCAGGAGCACGTCGGGTGGGTGCTTCGGCTGTTGGGCAGGGGAAGCCTTGGTCGGGTCCGATCGTGGCTTGCTGGTCTTTCTTCTCACCTGCTGCAGCTGATGGCAGCGCTTTTTGTGCTTCTTCATCGTGGTGCAGGGGCGGAGCTGGGACGGGTGGTCGGCGGCGGCCGGTCCCTGAGCGGCGGAGATGGTCGCCGGGTTGACGGTGGCCGAGGCGGGTGTGGCTGTCTCGGCGGTGGCTGCGGCGGTGGCTGTCGAGCCGCCGGCCAGGCCGGCGATGAGTGTCGAGGCAAGCAGGAGAGTGCGTTGCCTGCCGTGCATGGACTTTCCTTCCGAAGTGGAGCCCTCCTCGCCGTGAAGGCTCGGGATTGCTCGTTCAGAAAGCCCACAGTACGCCTGTGGTTGATCGCGCTGAAGTACTTATGGTCCTTGTTGCCTGGGCCTGGGCAACCTCTACCTTTCTCCTTCGGCGGGGTGGCGGGGTGTGGCGCAGCCGTGCACCATGGCCTGGGCCATGTGCCGGACGAGGTCGCGGGTGACGCTGTCCGGCGGCGCGGTGACCAGGGTGAACAGGGCGCCTCCGTAGAGCGCGATCAGGGCGGGGATTTTTTCGCGCGCGATGGTGAGGCCGAGCTTGTCGTGATGGGCGGCGGTGATCTGCGAGGAGGTGTCCTGCAGGTCCGCGAGTGCTGAGGCCAGTGCCGGTCGGCGTGTGGCCTCCAGCTGTAGTTCGAAGATCGCCAGATAGCGGGTGCGCAGGGTGGTCGCCGCTGTGAGCAGGGATTCCGTCCATAGGTCGGCCAGGGTCGTGGGCTGCCCTGCGGATCCGTCGGTGGCCCGGTCGGTGGCCCGGTCGGTGGCCCGGTCGGTGTCGGCGTGGTGCAGCTCGGCGATGCGCTCGGCGGCGGCGATCAGCAGGGCTTCTCTGCTGCGGAAGTAGTTGGAGGCCGTTCCGGGCGGAAGGTCGGCTTGCTTCTCCACCGCGCGGTGGGTCAGCCCATGGGCGCCGGAGGACGCCAGGAGCTCGATGGCGGCGTCGGTCAGGGCTTGGCGCCGGGCCGGATTGGTGGGCGGCATGCGGCCATGCTACCAATAGCCGTACTAGTACGATCGTAGTGAACGGAGGTCTGATGAGGATCGTGGTGGTCGGCGCCGGACTCGGAGGAGTCGCGGCCGCGGTGGGGCTCCATCGCCTGGGCCATGAGGTGACGCTCTTCGAACGAGGCGCCGAGCTGCGGGAGGCGGGCACCGGGATCGCGATCATGCCCAACGGGCAGCGCGCCCTCGACGCGCTGGGGCTGGCGGGTGACGTACGGCGGCACGCCATGCGGGGCGGCCGGATGGGATTACGGGACCGGCTCGGACGGCCGCTGCTGGTTGCCGACGTGGTCCGGGCGCAGCAGGAGGTCGGGACGGTGGCCGTCGTCGAACGTGCGCTTCTGCACCGGGGGCTTCGCGCCGGTCTGCCTGCCGGCCTGGTGCGCACCGCGACCCCGGTCGAGCGCCTGGAGCCCGATCCCACGGGCGTGAGCGTGATCAGCGACGGTGAGCCCGTCGCGAGAGCGGAGGCTGTGATCGCGGCTGACGGCATCGGCAGCAGGCTGCGCGGGCAGCTCTTCCCCGGCCATCCCGGGCTGTGCCGGACCGGCCGGATGGACCTGCGCGGCATGCTGCCCCGCCCGGCGGGCCTGGCGACGGACCTGATCGCGGGTCAGCTGGTCGACCGCCGCAGTGGGGCGATGTTCGGCCTGTTCCCTGTCGGCGAAGAGCGCCTGTACTGGTTCACCGACTCGGCCCTGCCCGAGACACCGCACAAAACACCGCCCGAGACGCCGTCCGAAACACAGCATGGTGCACTGCCGGGCGCGCAGGAGGCGCGGCGGCAGATGCTGTCCTTGATGGCCGACTGGCATCCCCTGGTCACGGAGTTGATCGAGGCCACCCCGGCCGCTGACATCTACGTCGATGCGATCACCCGCCTGGCCGCGCCCCTGCCGTCGTATGCGGCCGGCAGGATCGCGCTGCTCGGCGACGCCGCGCACGCCATGCCGCCCGACCTCGGTCAGGGCGCCAGCCAGGCCTTCGAGGACGCGGCCGCGCTGACCCGCCACCTGAGCGGCGCCGAGCCGGCGGACGTCGCCGAGCGGCTGCTGCGTTATGACGCCGAGCGCAGGCCCCGCGCCAACCGGCTGATGCGGGCGGCGTCGCGGCAGTCGCGGCTGACCTCGCAGACCGGCGCGGCCGCCTGGGTGCGCGACGCGCTGCTGCGCGCCGTGCCGTCCCGGCTGGCCACCCGGCAGCTGGCCGCGCTCTGGCACGCCTGAGGGGCTGCGGGCGGGCGGTTGACGGGCAGGCGGGTAGCGCCCGATCGGGGGCTGGAGCAGGGTCGGAAAATCGGTGGACGGCGCTGCTAGCCTGCCGTTCGTGGATGTCATTGATGTTGAGGCGTTCGTGGCCGACGGGTTCGCCAAGGTCGAGGCGGTGGTGCCGCCTGAGGTGGGTGACGCGGCCAGGGCGCTGCTGTGGGAGCGGATCGGCCTGTCGCCCGACGATCCGTCCGGCTGGACGCAGCCGGTGGTGTGGACGGCCGATTTGACCGGTGAGGGGCCGTTCGGGCAGATCGTCAACAGTGGGCGGCTGCGGGCGGCGCTGGACGCCGTGGCGGGCGAGGGCGGGTGGCTGCCGCTGGGGAGCCTGGGCAACATGCCCATCCGGTTCCCGGTTCTGCCTGCGGCCGACGACCGGGGCTGGCACATCGACGCGCACACCGCCCGCCCCGACGGCAGCCATGGGGTGAGCGCGCGGCCGGAGACGCTGCTGGTGCTGGTGCTGCTGTCCCATGTGGGGCCGCAGGATGCGCCGACGCGGATCAGGGCCGGTTCGCAGCGTGACATGGCGGCGCTGCTGGACGAGCGGGTGCTGGACCCGTTCCAGATGGGGCCGCTGTTCGACGAGGCGGGGCGGGAGCGGCCGGTGGCGCTGGCGACCGGGGCGCCGGGCGATGTGTATGTGGTGCATCCGTTCACGGTGCACGCGGCACAGGAGCACCGGGGCAGCCGGCCGCGTTTCATGGCGCAGAAGCCGGTGTTCCTCGCCTCGCCGCTGAAGCCGGGCGATGCCACGCCGCTGGGCCGGGCCGCCGGCTACTCCTGACCCGGCCGCGTTTCAGAGGCCGCGTTCCAAAGGCGGCGTTTCAGAGGCGGCGGTGCAGAGGCGGCGGTGCAGGAGCATGCCGGGCCACTCCCCCACGGTGAAGGGCGCGCTGCGGGTGAAGCCGCAGCTTTCGTAGTAGGAGACCAGGCGGCCGTCGTCGCCGGCGTAGCAGTCGACGCGGAGCAGGCCGACGCCGCGCCGGGCGGCTTCGGCCGCGGCCCAGTCCAGCAGGGCGCGGCCGACGCCGTGGCCGGCGTGGCGCCGGTCGGTGACCAGCGCCTGCACGTACAGTTCGGGCTCGGTGGCGGGGGTGACGTAGTCGTGGGCGGCGCCGACGACGATGCAGCCGGCCGGCTGGTCGTCGAGTTCGGCGATGCGCATGCCGCCGTGCTCGAGCCAGCTGGTGACCTGGTGGGTGCGCCGCTCGTTGCCGGTGAAGGGGCTGCTGCCCCACTGGCCGGTGCGTCCCTGGGAGGTCAGCCAGGCGACGGCGCTGTCGAACATGGCCAAGACGATGGGGACGTCACCGTCGCGGCCCTGGCGGATGCGCGTCATGCTTTGGTGTTCTTCAGGGCGCTGCCCTTCTTCCACTGGGAGAACGGCATCTGCCAGAAGCCCCAGCCGTTGTTCCACTCCAGCTCGCGGGTGGTGCCGGTGATGTCGACGACGTCGCCGCGCTGGAAGTGGTCGTAGAACCAGCGGGCCTGGTCGGGGCGGGCGTTGACGCAGCCGTGGCTGACGTTGCGTACGCCTTGGGCCCACACGTTGTCCTTGGCGTGGACGTACTCGCCGGAGTTGGAGATGCGGACCGCGTGGTTGATCATGACGTCGTAGTAGCCGGGGTCGCCCTTCTTGCGGCCGGGCGAGATCATGCGGACGGGGTTGCCGCGTTCCATGGTCAGGTGGATGCCGGAGGTGGTGGTGTATTCGCGGGTGGTCGCCATGCCCGCACTGATGCGCATGGTTTGTACGCGTTTGCCGTCTCGGTAGACGTACATCATGTGCTTCTTGGTGTCGACCTTGCTGATCTGCTTGGCGCCGATCTTGAGGGTGGCGGAGTAGTCCTTGACCCCGTACAGGCCCTTGCCGCCCTTGATGCCCTTGATGCGGGCGTTGAACGTGACCTTCTGGTGGGCGGGCCAGTATTTGGCGGTGCGGTAGATGGCGACGGTGTCGTTGATCCAGCGCCAGGCGCCCGTGACCGGCTTTTCCGCCTCGACCTCCAGGGCGCGCTCGATGGTGGCCTTGCTGGAGACGGGCTGGTTGAAGGTGACGATGATGGGGGCGCCGACGCCGACTGTCTCGCCCTTGGCGTTGGGGGTGACGTCGGCGATCTGCAGTTCACGTTCGGGTTTGACGGTCTTGAACGTGCTGGTGGCGGTGGTGGCGCCGGCCTTGGCCGAGACGGTGTAGCCGGTGGAGGGCTTCAGCGCCGTCTTGGAGATCCATTTGGTCTTGTCGGTGTTGAAGGCGCCCTCGACCTGTTCGCCGTCGGCCTCGACGGTCACGCTCTCCAGGGCGCCGCCGTCGGAGGTGACGACGACCTTTTTCTCGGGGCTGACCTTGGAACTGCCCTCCGCGGGGCTGATCTTGACGGTCGGCGCCTGGGGGGTGGCGGTCGTGGTGCCCTCGGGCGCGCCCCCTCCCCCTTGGGCGGCGCTGCCGCCGCCGCCGGATGAGCATGAAGCCGTCAACGTGGCCGCCGTGAGCAGCGCGACTGCGGTGGCGGGCTTCCTCCAAGCGGGCCTGACGTTCAACACTGTCCTTTCCCCCATAACACCAAACGCACCCCAAAAACCTTAATGCTCCTACCTGTAAGACGACCAAATATTTGGGGAAGTTCGGTCACATTTCAATCACTTGTGACTGAAAGGGGTCCTGGTCAGAGGCGGTGGGTCAGGCCGGTGTGCCGCCGCCCGGCCCCCTTGGTCCGTACGGCCTGCGCCAGGGCCCGGCGGGAGCCGACGATGACGACGAGCTTCTTGGCCCGGGTGATGGCGGTGTAGAGCAGGTTGCGCTGCAGCATCATCCAGGCGCTGGTGGCCAGCGGGATGACCACGGCCGGGTACTCGCTGCCCTGGGAGCGGTGGATGGAGACGGCGTAGGCGTGGGCGAGCTCGTCGAGCTCGTCGAAGGCGTAGTCGACCGCCTCGTCCTCGTCGGTCAGGACGCTCAGCTTGTGCTCGTCGGGCCGGATGTCGGTGACGATGCCGACGGTGCCGTTGAACACCCCGGCGGCGCCCTTGTCGTAGTTGTTGCGCAGCTGGGTGACCTTGTCGCCGACGCGGAAGACGCGGCCGCCGTACCGGCGCTCCGGCATGCCCTCGCGGGCCGGGGTGAGGGCCTCCTGCAGGGCGATGTTGAGGGCGCCGGCGCCGGCGGCGCCGCGGTGCATGGGCGCCAGGACCTGCACGTCGCGGCGCGCGTCGAGGCCGAAGCGGCGCGGGATGCGGCGGGCGACGACGTCGACGGTCAGGGCGGCGATCTCCTCCGGCTCCTCGCACGGGAAGAGGAAGAAGTCGTTCATGCCCTGCAGGATCGGGTGGTGGCCGGTGTTGACGCGGTGGGCGTTGACCACGACGCCGGACTCCTGGGCCTGGCGGAAGATCTGCGTCAGCCGTACGCGCGGGATCTCCTCGGCGGCCAGCAGGTCTTTGAGCACCTCCCCCGCCCCGACTGAGGGCAGCTGGTCGACGTCGCCGACGAACAGCAGGTGCGCGCCCGGCGCGACGGCCTTGACGAGCTTGTTGGCCAGCAGCAGGTCGAGCATGGAGGCCTCGTCGACGACGACGAGGTCGGCCTCCAGGGGGTTGTCGCGGTCGAAGGTGGCCTCGCCGCCGGGCCGCAGCTGCAGCAGCCGGTGCACGGTGGTGGCCTCGTGGCCGGTCAGCTCGGCCAGGCGCTTGGCGGCGCGGCCGGTCGGGGCGGCCAGGATGACCTTGGCGCGTTTGGCCCGGGCCAGCAGCACGATGGAGCGCACGGTGAAGCTCTTGCCGCAGCCCGGCCCGCCGGTCAGCACGGCCACCTTCTCCGTCAGGGCCAGGCGGACGGCCTGGCGCTGCTCGGTGGCCAGCTCGGCGCCGGTCTGGCCGTGCAGCCAGCTCTCGGCGCGCTCCCAGTCGACGTCGGCGAAGGCCTTCAGCCGGTCGTGGCCCGAGCGCAGCAGCGACAGCAGGCCGGAGGCGAGGGAGAGCTCGGCGCGGTGGAAGGGCGGCAGGTAGACGGCCGGCACGACGTTCTCGCCCGCCGGGACGGGCTCGCGTACGACGCCCTCGGCGGCCACCAGCTCCTCCAGGCAGGTGGTGACCAGGTCGGCGGGCACGTCGAGGATCTTGACGGCGTCGGCGACGAGGTTGGGGGCGGGCAGGTAGCAGTGGCCGTCGTCGGCGGCCTGCGACAGGGTGTAGCGCAGGCCCGCCTTGACGCGTTCGGGGCTGTCGTGCGGGATGCCGACGGCCTGGGCGATGGTGTCGGCCGTCTTGAACCCGATCCCCCACACGTCGTCGGCCAGCTGGTACGGCCGGGTCTTGACCACCGTGACCGACGATTCGCCGTACTGCTTGAAGATGCGCACCGCGATCGAGGTGGACACGCCGACGCCCTGCAGGAAGATCATCACCTCTTTGATGATCTTCTGTTCCTCCCAGGCGGCGGCGATCATCTTCGTCCGCTTGGGACCCAGGCCCGGCACCTCGACCAGGCGCTGCGGCGCCTGCTCGATGACCTCGAGGGTGTCGGTGCCGAAGTGGTCGACGATCCGCTCGGCCATCTTGGGGCCGATGCCCTTGATCAGGCCGGAGCCGAGGTAGCGGCGGATGCCCTGCACGGTGGCCGGCAGGACGGTGGTGTAGGACCACACCTCGAACTGGCGGCCGTAGCGGGGATGGGAGCCCCAGCGGCCGTGCAGCCGCAGCGACTCGCCGACCTGCGCGCCCAGCAGCGGGCCGACGACGGTCAGCAGCTCGGAGCCGGAACGCTCGGTGGCCACGCGGGCGATGGTGTAGCCGGTCTCCTCGTTGGCGTAGGTGATGCGTTCCAGTACGGCCGAAAGCTCGGTGCCGGGGGCCTTGTCCGCACTGTCGCTCACCGTTCACCTCTCCCGAAGGACCGCTTCCCGGGTCAGAGTAGAGGAATCGGCGTCCATGGGCGGCTCGCGGGAGGCGCCTGGACGTCCAGGCGGACGGGCGCCCTGTCGGGTGAGGCAGCGGCGGCTACGGAGACCCCGCCGCGTGTGCCGTGTGAGGGGGGATTGATCGTGACCCAGAACTTTTCGCGGCGCTTCGCAGTCAAAGCAGACATGATGAAGATGATGATCGGAGCCTCGCTCCTCGCCGGCTCGCTGCTTGCCTCCGGCGCCACCGCGGCGACCGCCCAGACGAAGCCGACGCTGGGTCCCTACGGTTACGGCGCGGTCAAGCTCGGCATGACGGTCAAGCAGGCCAAGGCGACGGGAGACCTGATCAACAAGATGCCGGGCGGCGGCGGCTGCTCCGGCTGGGACCTGAAGAAGTTCCCGACTCCGAAGGACGCGATCGGCGTCTACATCTCGCCGCGCGTGGGGCTGGCCGCCATTTTCGCCGCGAAGGGGATGACGACCCCGCAAGGCATCAAGATCGGCTCCACCGCCAAGCAGCTGAAGGCGGCCTACCCGCGCATCAAGCAGGACTTCCACGGCTTCTACGTGACCGCGGTCCCCGGCAACAAGAAGGCCTACTACAGCTTCGGCGTCACGCGCGGCAAGGTCACCGAGTACGGCATCGCGCTCAACAAGCAGGACTGCTTCAACTAGGGCAATCCTGGCCGGCGGGTGCGACGAGCACCCGCCCCTCGTGCGCGGACGGGCTCAGCGGCTCACGGCGGTCTCCCGCTCCACACGGGACGACTTCTCGGGAATGCGCACATGGGAGACGCCGGTGACGTAGCCGTTCTCGAGCCGCATCGCCAGCACGCCGTCGATCTCCCCGTTGATCTCCCCGTTGATCCGGACGAGCAGCGCCGGGCCGCCGTTGAGGCGACGTGGGTGGAGGTGACGTACACCGGCTGGACGCGCTACTGCGAACCGTGCAGCGACACGGGGGTCTGGGGGGCCGACGGCGACGGGAGCCCCTACCGCCATGAGGGCAATTATCAGGTGTGCACGTTTCCCAGGCCCCTCGGCGATGACAGGCCGACGGCGACAGGAAATGACGCGGCGCCGGAGGCGGGGCTGCCACTTCGTGCCGTGAAAGGCATAACCGCCTTCGCCGCCCGCCCCGGCAGGAATGCGATGAGTTCATAACGGGATCGCGCCGTCCCGCCGTTGCCGGCGCATGGATTCATCGCCCGATTTCCCGCCGACCCGCTGGCGTGTCCGCGGGAATTCGGCGAGGCGCGGGTATTCAACCCGCCGATTATCTCTTCCGCCCCCGTGAAATGCCGATCTGCTGGAGTGGCCGTCGCGGCCCGGTGATCGCCGTACCGTCCCGCACGGCGTACGGAGCCGAGCACGGCAGCGCTTTTCCGCCAACGCTTTGCCCTGCAAGCCGTAAAGAGAGGGATACGAACGACCTGACGACCGGTTTCCGCATAATGCGAAGCGTAAATTGGAGCGTGTGGCACCGGTCATATTGGAGCGTCGGCATGGCTAAGCAGATTCAAGAGATCTTCATCGACGACCTCGACGGCAGCGAGGCGTCGGGCACCACGAAGTTCGCACTCGACGGGACGAACTACGAGATCGACCTGTCGGGCAAGAACCGGGAGAAACTTGAGAAGGCACTTGCGCCCTTCATCAACGCGGCACGCCCCGTTCGTGCCGAGCGTGCCCGTGGCCGGCGCGGAGCCGGTGGCGGCACCCGCGTGATGAGCCGTGAGAGGTCTGCCGAGATCCGGCAGTGGGCCAAGACCCACGGCCTGCCAGTCAGCGAGCGCGGCCGCATCGCCTCCTCCGTGGTGGAGAAGTACGAGGCCGCTCACCGTAAGTGAGCGCGACGCGATGGACTCTCCCCCTATGGGAGAGGCCATGCTGGGGTGCGTGGACGGAGATCTGCTGCCGATCGGGCAGTTCGCCAGGTTGAGCCGGTTGAGCGTCAAGCAGCTGCGGCACTACGACGAGCTGGGGCTGCTGGTGCCGGCGCACGTGGACGCCGATTCCGGCTACCGCTACTACCGGCGCACGCAGGCCAGGCAGGCGCTGTCGATCGGGTTGCTGCGCTCGCTGGACGTGCCGCTGCCGGTCATCGCCGAGGTGCTGTCCGGTACGACGGGCGCCCTGACCGGGGTGCGCGAGACGCTCGAGGCCGAGCTGGCGCGGCGGCGGCGGACGCTGGCGGCGCTGGAGCGCGTGATGGCCGACGGGTTGCCGGCTCCGGCCGTACGCGTGAGCACCGAACCGGCCAGGCCGGTGGCGATGGCCCGCGAAAGCGCGGCCGGGGCCGCCGACGTGGCCCGCGCCACCTCGGCGGCGATCGGCCGCCTGACGCGCGCCATGTCCCTCACCGGTACCCCGACCGGGCCACCGCAGCTGATCGGGCTGTTCCCGGTCGAGCTGGACGACTCCTCCTTCGAGGTGCGCGCCGCGCTCGTCCTCGACCGCGACAGCTCGGCCGAGCCGTGGCAGCGGGCCGGCCTCGGCGTCGAGGTACTGCCCGGCGGGGCGTTCGCCGGCGCCACCCACGTCGGCCCCTACGACCAGATCTCGCTCACCGCCCACGCCGTGCTGGCCTGGTGCGCCGAACGGGGACACCCGCTGCGCGGCCCCATCCGCGAGGTGTACGTCTCCGACCCGGCCACCACCGAACCCGACCGGCTCGTCACCCACCTGATGATCCCCTTGGAGGAACAAGCATGACCCCGACAATCGCCACCCACGGCCCCGTCACCTGCCTGAACGTGACCGGCATGGGCGAGCCCGGCGGCAGCGAGCACATCACGGCCATCGGCGCCCTGTACACCGTGGCCGCCGCGCTGGGCGCCGGCACCGGCCCGCTGGAGGGCCAGTGGTGGGTGGAGGACGAGCGGCACGGGCTGGAGGTGCCGCGCGATCAGTGGCGCTGGCACCTGCTGCTGCCGCTGCAGGAGGAGCCGCTGCAGGAGGAGCCGCAGCAGGAGGGCGCATTGGAGCGGGCGCGCGAGCGCAGCCGCGCCGAGAACCCGGCCGTGGACCGGGTACGGCTGGCCACCGTCGCCGAGGGCCAGTGCGTGGAACTGCTGCACGAGGGGCCGTTCAGCGAGGAGCACCTGTCGCTGAAGGTCATGGAGGAGTTCATGGCCGAGCATGGGCTGGTCCCCAACGGCCTGCACCACGAGATCTACCTGACCGCGCTGGACGACCCCTCGCCGCGCACGCTGCTGCGCCAGCCGGTACGCCCGGCTGAGTGACGCCTGACCCCGGCCGGGAGCAGCCGCATGCCGCACCTCGCACACGCCGTACGGCGTCATGCCGCGTTCATCACCGCCGTTGTGCTGGCCCTCTCCCCCGCAGCCGTCCGTCCGGCGGCCTCGGTTGAGCGGGCTGAGCGGGCTGAGCGGGCTGAGCTGGTGGAGCTGGCGGCCTCGGCTGAGCGGACCGAGCTCAGCGAGCTGGTGGAGTTGATCGTGCGCCGGATCCTGCTGGCCGGCGAGGTCGCGGCGGCGAAGTTCGCCGCCGCCGTCCCCATCACCGATCCGGTACGCGAGCGGCAGTTGCTCGACGCCGTCGCCGTCCAGGCTGCGCGGTCCGGCCTGGCACCGGAGACAGCCGTCGGATTCTTCCGTGCTCAGATCGAGGCGTCCAAGCTCGTGCAGCGAGGATTGCACGAGCGCTGGCGGGTCCATCCGGCGCTGCGTCCCCGCAGGTCGCCCGACCTGGCCACCGCGGTGCGCCCGCGCCTGGACCGGCTCACGCCCCGGATGCTGCGCCTGCTCAGGCAGAGCGCGTCCGTCCGCGCGGTCCCGGCGCGATGCCGGGCACAGGTGACTGCGGCACGGACGATCGTGCAGAGCCGGGCCCACCTGGACCGGCTGCACCGCGACGCGCTGAACCTGGCGTTGCCGCCGATCTGCGCCTGACCACCGATCTGCAGCTCGCCGACCTGCGCCTCCGGCAGTGACGGCCCCTGTGACGGCCTATGCGTCAGGAACGTGCGTGTCGGCCGGGCCGGTGTACCCGTCGCGCGACAGCCGCAGATAGGCGCGGTCGTCGAAACTCCTGGCGTCGGGGGCCATTCCCTTGGTGGCGGCGTGGTCCATGATGCGCAGCCGGTCCGCCTGTAACGACGCCCGAAGCTCCGCTTCGGCCGTCACCAGGTTCGGTGCCGGGCCGAGGTAGCCGTCCGACGTCAGGACCACCTCCCACGCCTCCTCCGGCAGCAGGAACGTCTCGATGAACCGCTCCGGGACCGGCCGCCCGTCCAGCACGCCGTACCCGAACGGACCTGCGTCATCTCGGTTCGCCAGCGTGGCCTGGCGCTCCAGCACCGGCCGGATCAGGGCCCGTCCCGGGTCGGTGGCCGCCAGAGTCTCCGGGTGCTGGCCCTCCAGCAGCAAGCAGTGCAGGTAGGCCGCCCGGGCGCCGGCCAGCACCGTGTCGATCAGCTTGCCGCCCACGTGACGCTCCCACCGCAGCCGCCCCCGGCTTCGGCGGCCCACGGAATGGCAGTCCACGGAAAGGCAGTCCGCGGAAAGGTGGTCCACGGAGAGGGGATCCGCGGAAAGGTGGTCCACGGAGAGGGGATCCGCGGAAAGGTGGTCCACGGAGAGGGGATCCGCGGAAACGGGATCCACAGCGAGGTGGCCGACGGCGAGGTGCACATCGCCCACCCGCCACATCAGCCGCCGCCGCGGCCAGACCACTGCCGCGACGGCCGCCGGAGCGAGAGGATCGTCGTCGGCGACGGCCCACGTGCGGCGCAGCTCCGCCAGCTCTGCCGTGATGAACGCGACCGCCTCCCCCACAGTGACGTCGCCCGGCAGGGCCGCGAGCGTACGAGCGACGCAGTCAGCGGCCACGGCTCCGCCGCTCGCCCCGCCGAAGTCGCGGCCGGACTTGTCGGTGACGCCATCGATCACCGCCGCGCAATGAACACCGGAGCCGTCCTCCAGGACAACCAGACGATCTTCGCCGTGCCCCGCGGCCTTCGCCAGCACCGCCCGCTCGACCACCCGCCAGTCCGGCATGCCACCTCCCGCCCTCTCCCGGGGCCGCCAACGTGGCGGCATCCCGCCGACTCGATCGTGTCCGAACCTGGACGCACGCGAAAGCCCGCCCCGTCCATGGAAGATGTGGCCACGGCGAGACATTGACCGAGTACGCGCTGTTCCGTAGGTTCAGGGGGCTTGTTGGACGGCATCGCCAGGAGGCGACCATGACAGCACAGTCCAGCACCACCTGCCCGTGGCCCGACCTTCCGCCCGGCCCCGGCGGGACCGCCTCACCGGAGCTGCCCCGCAGGCTCGCCGAGGCTCCGATGGAGCCCGTCACGATGCCGAGCGGGGACCGGGTACCCATGATCGTCAGGTATCAGGACGTCCGCGCCCTGCTCGCCTCTCCGGCCGCCAGCCGCAACCTGCGCGAACCCGGGCTGCCCCGGATGGTCAGCGGCACCGGCCTGGATGACGACCCCGCCGCGCTGATCAACCAGGACCCGCCCGAGCACACGCGCTACCGCCGCATCATGCAGGGCGCCTTCACCCCCCGGCACATCGAGCGCTGGCGGCCTCGCGCGGCGGCGATCGCCGGCGAGCTGATCGACGCCGCCGGTGAGGAGTTCGACGTGGTCGCCGAGTTCGCCCTGCCGCTGCCCGCGCGGGTGATCTGCGAGATGCTCGGCGTCCCGATGGACCGGTTCGAGCAGTTCCGCGGCTGGACGGAGATGTTCCTGTCCACGTCCGAGGCGAGCAGCGAGGCCCGGGGCGAGGGGTTCGCCGCGTTCATGGCGTATGCCGGCGAGCTGATCGCGCAGCACCGGAGGAGGCCGGGCGACGACCTCATCGACCTGCTCATCGAGGCGCGCGACGGCGGCGACCGGCTGAGCGAGGCCGAGCTGACCCACATGGTCTTCACGCTGATCATGGCCGGGCACGAGACCACCGCCTCGATGATCATCCGGGGTGCGTTCCGGCTGCTGTGCCACCCGGGGCAGTACGCGCAGCTGGCGGCGCGGCCCGAGCTGGTGGAAGCGGCGGTCGAGGAGATCCTGCGTTACGAGGGTCCCGGTGGCAATGGCTTGCTGCGGCTGGTCACCGAGGACGTCGAGCTGTCCGGCGGCGTGATCCCGGCCGGCTCTGTCGTGCTGCCCAACCCCGCGGGCGCCAACCACGATCCGGCGGCGTACGCCGAGCCGCGGCGCTTCGACATCGGCAGGTTCGCCGCGAGCACGGTCAACCCGCACCTGGCCTTCGGCCACGGCCCCCACTACTGCCTGGGTGCGAACCTGGCCAGGATGGAGCTGCAGGAGGCCTTCCGCGCCCTGGCGACGCGGCTGCCGGGCCTGCGGGCGCAGGAGGATCTGGCGACGCTGCGGTGGACCGACGACGGGCTCATCTACCGCCCGCTCCGGCTGCTGGTCAAGGGCGGGTGAGCGCTGCGCTGCACCGCGGGCGATGACGGCGCGGTGGGCGGCGCAGCGGGCGGCGCGGGCGCTTCGGACGCGCGGGCGGCTGGTGCTCGTCCAGCCGCTACTCTTGTCGCCCATGAGTCAGGTGGGAGATGCGACGGCGCGCGCCCTGCTGCGCAGACTGGCCGTCGAACAGGCCGAATGCAGGGTGCCGTCGCTGACGGCGGCGATCGTGCGCGACGGGCGGACGGCGTGGTTCGGCGGGCGCGGCCGGGTGGACGGCGCGCCACCCACCCCGGACACCCAGTACCGCATCGGGTCGATCACCAAGAGCATGGTCGCCGTCGTGGTGATGCGGCTGCGCGATGAGGGCGCGCTGCGGCTGTCGGACACGTTGGACGAGCATCTGCCGGGCACGCCGCTCGGCCACCTGACCATCGCGCAGCTGCTGTCGCACACCGCCGGGCTGACCGCCGAGCCGCCCACCGACTGGTGGGAGCGCACCCCCGGCATCCCGGTCGCCGACCTGATCGAACGTCTCGGGCCCGGCGAGCTCAAACACCGGCCCGGACGGCGCTTCCACTACTCCAACCTCGGCTTCGCCCTGCTCGGCGAGCTCGTGGCCCGCGCACGCGGCACCACCTGGCTCAAGGCGTTGCAGGCCGAGGTGCTCGACCCGCTCGGCATGGACGACACCACCGCCCGGCCGCGCGCCCCGCACGCCACCGGCTACGCCGTCCACCCGTACGCCGATGTCGTGCTGGCCGAGCCCGAGCACGACGCCGACGCGATGGGACCGGCCGGGCAGCTGTGGTCCACGCCGCACGACCTGGCGCGGTGGGCGGCCTTCGTCGGCGGCGACACCGGCGACGTGCTGCGCTCCGACACCGTCGCCGAGATGCGCGAGCCGGTCGGCGTGGACGACGGTGACGCCTGGACCGGCGGGTTCGGGCTGGGCCTGCAACTGGCCCGCGTCGCCGGGCGGCGCCTGGCCGGCCACGGAGGGTCGATGCCCGGGTTCCTGGCCACGGTGTGGGCCGACCCCGCCGACGGGGTGGGGGTGCTGTTCATGGCCAACACCACCACGGGGGTGCGCGGCACGCTGCTGACCGACCTGCTGGACATCCTGCAGCAGTACGAGCCGCGCCTGCCCGCCGAATGGCAGCCGGTCGAGGCCGACCCCGACCTGCTGGCGCTGACGGGGCTGTGGCACTGGGGGCCCAAGCCGTACACGCTGCGGCTGCTGCCCGGGCGCGGGCTGGCGCTGGAGCCGGTCGGCGGCAGCGGGCGGGCCTCCCGGTTCGTGCCCCAGCCTGACGGGACCTGGCTGGGGCTGGACGGCTACTACGCCGGGGAGACGCTCCGGGTGGCCGCCGACCATCTGGACCTCAACACGTTCATCTTCACCCGCACCCCGTACGATCCGGCCGCGCCGGTGCCGGGCGGGGTCACCGGCTGGCACGCCTGACCGCGTCCCGGCCGGCGGCCGCCGGTCAGGACGCGTCGTAGCGCACGCGTGCGGCGGCCACGTACTCACGGTGCTGCTCGGCCCAGGTGATGAGCCCCGCGACCTGGGCCGAGAGCGTGCGCCCGACGGGGGTCAGGGTGTAGTCCACCCGGGGCGGCGAGGTGGGGGTGACCGTGCGCTCCACCAGGCCGTCGCGCTCCAGGCTGCGCAGCGTGAGGGTGAGCATCCGCTGGGAGATGCCCTCGATGGCGCGCTGCAGTTCGGAGTAGCGCTGGGGACCGGTGCCGAGCAGGTCCATCACCAGCACGCTCCATTTGTCCCCGACGCGGTCGAGGATGTCGCGCAGCCGGCACCGCGGATGATCCCCGTTGAGTGGTTCACGCACATCGGTGTGCCTTGCGCGGGTCAAAGTGCCTTCTTCCGCCATGGCAGCATTGTGGACCACACTCAGTGCGCGCACAAGAAGTAACCAACGCACAGAAAGTGCTGCGGTGCTGTGCTGAGAGATGGAGCGATCATCATGCGTGCCATGGCTTTCACCGAGTTCGGCGCCGGCCTGGAGGCCACCGAGCTGCCCGTGCCCGAGCCCGGTCCCGGCGAGGTGCTCGTCCGGGTGCTGGCCTCCTCGGTCAACGGCTTCGACCTGGGCGTGCTGGGCGGCAACCTCAAGGGCCTGTACGAGTACGAGTTCCCGGTCGTGCTCGGCAAGGACTTCGCCGGGACCGTGGCGGCCCTCGGCCCCGGCGTGAGCGGCCTGGCACCGGGCGAGGACGTGTTCGGCGTGGTCATGCGCCCGACCCTCGGCCAGGGCGGCTTCGCCGAGTACGTGGTCGTGAGCGAGCAGTACGGCCTGGCCAGGATCCCCGAAGGGCTCGGCCACGCCCGCGCTGGTGCGCTCGGCCTGGCCGGGACCGCCGCGCTGAACGCCGTCGACGCGGTCGCCCCCGTACCGGGCGAGACGGTGCTGATCTCGGGCGCGACCGGCGGCGTCGGAGCGTTCGCCGTCCAGCTGGCCGCCGCGCGCGGCGCCCGGGTGATCGCCACCGCGCGGCCCGGAGCAGAAGCCGCTTTCGTCACCGGCCTGGGCGCCACCTGGGCCGTGGATCACACCGAGCTGGAGGCGGGGGTGCGCGCGATCGCGCCCGGCGGCGTGGACGCCGCGCTGCACCTGGCGGGCGAGGGCCCGGACGTGGCGGCGCTGCTGGCCGACGGCGGGCGGCTGGCCTCCACCCGGCACTACCTGCCCGAAGAGTCCGACCGGAAGATCACGGCCACGGTGGTGATGGCCGACCCGACCCCGGCCACCCTGGCCCGGCTGGCCGCCGACGCGGCCGAAGGGCGTCTTCGGGTGCCGGTGGCCCGCTCCTACCCGCTGGCCGAGGCGCCCCGGGCGATCAGCGACTTCGTCTCGGGAAGCGTCGGCAAGCTCGCCGTCACGATCTGACCGGGGCTCCAGGCGCGGCCCACCCCCGACGCCGGGCAGTCTCAGGAGGCGTTCGCCCGGAAGGCGGAACGGTAGGACTGCGGCGTGACGCCCACGACGCGCTTGAACCGCTCACGGAACGCGGTCGCCGAGCCGAAACCGGCCTGCGCGGCGACGCGCTCGACGCCGTGGTCGGTGGTCTCGAGCAGGAACTGCGCGCGCCGCACCCGGGCGCGCAGCAGCCACTGCAGCGGGGTGGTGCCGGTCTGCTCGCGAAAGCGGCGGCTGAAGGTCCGCTCGCTCATCCCGCCGCGCCGGGCCATCTGCGCCAACGTCACCTCGTGGGCGAGGTTCTCCTCGATCCACGACAGCACCGGCTCCAGCAGCGACCCCTGCGGGACGGGCGGCTGGGCGTGGCGGATGAACTGCGCCTGACCGCCCTCCCGCTCCAGGGGCATCACCGACAGGCGGGCCGAGTCCGCGGCAGCCGCCGAGCCGAGATCCCGCCGGATGATGTGCAGGCACAGGTCCAGGCCGGCGGCGGCCCCGGCCGAGGTCAGGATCTGGCCGTTGTCGACGTACAGGACATCCGGCTTCACCTGCACCCGCGGATACATCTGGGCCAGCCGGCCGGCCGCCACCCAGTGCGTGGTCGCGCTCAGCCCGTCCAGCAGCCCGGCCGCGGCGAGGGTGAACGCTCCCGCGCAGATGGAGGCGATCCGGGTGCCGGCGGCCGCGGCCGCGCGCAGGGCGTCGATCACCTCCGGGGCGGGCGGGCCGGCCTGCTCGGAGCAGCCCGGCACGACGATCGTGTCCGCCTCCCGCAGCGCCTCCAGGCCGTGCGGGGCGACGATCGTGAAGGCGTCACCGGCCACCTGCGGCGTCACGGCGCAGACCAGGGTCCGGTACGGCCGGCGCCCGTCCGCCAGCCGGGCACGCCCGAACACCTCGATCGGTGTCGCCAGGTCGGCCGCCACCACATGGTCCAGAGCCAGGACCGCCACTGTGTGCATGACCGACACGGTAGGCGAGAACCCGTTGGAAATTGTCCATCCAGCCCATGGGGCCGCCGTGGATGGCCTCTCTAGCCTTGCGGGCATGCACCCCATGTCCCTCTTCATGCCGATCGTCATCGGGCTGATCTGCGTCTGTCTCCTGTCCCTGATCCCCGAACCGCATCGACGCCTGGTCAACGCCGTGCTGGTCGCCGGTGCGGGCGCCGCCTACCTCAGCGGGGGCGGGCTCGGGTACGGGGAGTTCGTCCTGCCGGTCGTCATGACCTATGTCGCCTATCGCGGGCTCGGCAGCTGGACCTGGATCGGCGTCGGCTGGCTGCTCCACACCGCCTGGGACGTCCTGCACCATCTCAAGGGCAGCCCCATTCTCCCGTTCGCCGAGCACTCCTCCTTCGGCTGCGCCATCTGCGACCCGGTGATCGCGCTGTGGTGCTTCGCGGGCGGGCCGTCGGTCTTCGGCTGGGTACGTGCCCGCCTGTCCCGCAAGCGGGCGGCGACGATCGGCTCCGCCGACGAATGACCGCTCACCCGGTCACCTTGTCGAGGAAGGTGAGCAGGTTGGCCCGGGTGCGGGCGACCTTCTCCGCCGGGGTGAGGGACTCGTCGGTGATCCCGTCGCCCGCGGCCTGCTTCTTCCCGCGTACGTACAGGGAGCAGCCCAGGTCGGTGCAGAGGTACTGCCCGACCGAGTTGCCCTGGCGGCCGGCCTCGCCCGTGCGGCGCGCCGTCATCAGCGTCACGCCGCCGCTGGTGTGCGTGGTCAGGCAGAGCGAGCACATGCTGCGGGAGGTGAAAGCCCGGGACGCGCCGGAGGTCGCCCGGAGCGCGACCCCGACGAGGCCGCCGTCGCGTTCGGCCACCAGGTAGGCGCGTTCGGGCGCGCCGGGATCTCGCCACCCGAGGAAGTCGAGGTCCTCCCAGGGGCTGTCGGTGAAGTCCTTGGGCAGGTTGAGACGCTTGACCTCGCCCTTGGAGCAGTTGACGAATGATGTGCGGATGTCGCGTTCGGTGAGTGGTCGCATGGGCGTGGAGGCTAGCCGTCCTTAAGGGTAGTATGCAAATACTTAAACCCTGTAAGTTTGGGAGGGTGGCACATGGCCCGTGCCGGAGTGACCGCCGAGCGCCTGACCCGGGCGGCGGCGGACCTGGCCGACGAGATCGGCTTCCAGAACGTGACCGTCTCGGCGCTGGCCCGCGGCTTCGACGTCAAACCCGCCGCCCTGTACGCCCACGTCAAGGACCTGCAGGACCTGCGGATCAGGGTGGCCGAGCTGGCCCTGACCGAGCTCGCCGACAGGGCTGCCGCCGCCCTGGCCGGCCGATCGGGCAAGGACGCGCTGGTGGCCTTCGCCCACGTCTACCGCGACTACGCCAAGCAGCACCCCGGCAGGTACGCCGCGGCGCAGATCGAGCTCGACCCGGAGACGGCGGCCACCAGCGCGGCACACCGGCACGCGGAGATGACGCGGGCGATCCTGCGCGGCTACGAGCTGTCAGGCACCGACCAGACCGACGCGGTGCGCCTGCTGGGCAGCACCTTCCACGGATATGTCTCCCTGGAGACGGCAGGCCGGTTCGACCGCCACCCGCGCGATGTGGACGCCTCGTGGTCCAGAGCCCTGGACGCGCTCGACGTCCTGCTCAGACACTGGCCGCCGGCCTGATCAGACACCGGCCGCCGGCCTGACGGCCGTCAGCGGGTCACCGCCTCAGCAGGTCCCCAGATGGGCGGCCGCCGCCGCCGTCCACGCCGTCGAACAGCGCCGCCGCCCGCGCGGCGGTACCGGCGGCCCAGCGGCCGGTGCTGAGCAGCCCCAGCGCCAGGATGGCAAGGCCGAGCCCGAGCTCCAGCCACCACACGGTCCGCGCCGCACTGGTGAACGCCGTCCCGCCGTGCGCCAGGGCCGGCCCCACGATCGTCCCGGAGATCGCGATGCCCAGCGCCATGCCGCTCTGCCGGCCGACGGAGGCCAGCGAGGCGGCCACCCCGGCCATCGAGGCGGGCATCCCGGAGACCGCCGTGTTGGTGATCGGCGGGTTCACGGTGCCCAGACAGAGGCCGAACAGCAGGTACGTCGCCAGCACCGCCGGCAGCGGCGTGGCCGGCCCCAGCCACAGCGACGCGCCGCCGCCCACGGCCAGCGCGGCCCCCGACACCACCAGCGGCAGCCGCGGCCCGCGCCCGCCGACCAGCCGGCCCGTCACCGGGGAGAGCGCCACGATCAGCAGCCCGGCCGGAAGCAGGCACAGCCCGGCCACCAGCGCCGGCATGCCGCGCACGACCTGCAGGTACAGGGTCGTCACGAACAGGAACGCCCCGAACCCGCACAACGCGAACAGCGCCATCGCGATCGCCGAACTGAACGGCACACTGCGGAACAGGCGCAGCTCCAGCAGCGGGTCCACGCGGCGCGGTTCATACGCCAGGAGGCCCAGCACGCCCAGGACGGCGACCGCGAGCAGGCCGAGGATGAGCGGGGAGGTCCAGCCCAACCGGCCGGACTCGATGATCGCGTAGACGAGGCTGCCCAGCACCAGCACCACCAGCGCCTGCCCCACCGGGTCGAACCGGCGCGCCCGGGCGGCACGCGAGTCCGGCACGAACAGCGCGGCGCACACGAACGCGGCGGCCACGATCGGCACGTTGATCCAGAAAATGGAACGCCAGCCGAACCCCTCCACCAGAGCGCCGCCGAGGACCGGCCCCAGCCCCAGCGACAGGCCGGACATCGCGCCGAACACACCGATGGCCCTGGCCCGCTCCGCCCGGTCGGGGAACACGGTCACGATGATCGCCATCGCCACCGGATTCAGCATCGTGCCGCCGACGGCCTGCAGCGCACGCGCGGCCACCAGCCACCCGACGCCCGGCGCCAGGCTGCACAGCAGCGAGCCCAGCCCGAAGACGGCAAGACCGACCTGGAAGATCCGCCGCCGGCCGACCCGATCGGCGGTCGAGCCGGCCAGCACCAGGAAACCGGCCAGCACCAGGGTGTACGCGTCGACCGTCCACTGCAGGCCCGGCACCGAGGCATGCAGGTCGCGGCGCATCTCCGGCAGCGCCACGTTGACGATCGAGACGTCCATCACCACGACGACGATGCTGGCGCAGCAGATCGCCAGCACCAGGAGCCGGCGACGCCGGCTGAGCTCCGCCACGCCGCCCGTGACCTTCGCCCGCCTTGAAGCAGTCATGAGGACGACGCTAGAAATTGGAGCATGCTCGAAGTCAAGCAGCGGCGAGAGCCCTCCTGGACGTACGTGGCCGCCGCGCTCCACGTCCCGGCACCGCCGGAGCAGGTGTTCGCCCTGATCACCGACTGGGGCCGGCACCGGGAGTGGATGTTCATGACCGAGGCCCGCCAGGTGGGCGAGCACGCCGTCGAGGCCTACACCGGGCGGCGGCCGTTCGGGTTCCTCGACACGATGACGATCACCCGCTGGGAGCCGCCGTCCCTGGTGCGGGTCACCCACACCGGCCGCGTCGTGCGCGGCGAAGGCGCCATCCGGATACGGGCCGAGGACGGCGGCAGCCGCGTCATCTGGGCCGAACGGCTGCGGTTGCCGTTCGGGCCGCTGGGCCGGGCCCTGTGGCCGCTGGCCCGTCCGGTCTTCGCCGCCGTCCTCGGCCGCTGCCTGCGCCGACTCGCCGCCCTGCTCCCCCGCGCCTGACGCCCCCCTCGCAGGGGAACCTTCGGGGGGCGGGCGGTGTAGCCATGGCATGGCTCCCTACACCAGACGCCGAGCGCTCATCCTGGGCGGCGCCGCCGCCGTCCTGTCGGCCTGCGCCGCCCCCGAGCGCCCCCAGCCCCCACCCGCCAAGCCGGGGCCATCCGGACGGCTGTTCGCCGACACCGCCGCCGGGCTGGCCGTGGTCGACCTGGCCGGCGGCACGGTCCGCGCCACCTACCCGGGCACGGTCGCCGACCACCGCTGGACCAGGCTCTACCAGCTGCACGACGGCCACCTGCGCACCTACCGGGCCGCCGACGGCGCCCTCGTCGACGACCTGCCGATCGCGCGAACGTCCTCCTGGCAGGTCAAGGCGGTCTCCAGCGGCGTCGCCGCGATCGGCCCGCCGCCCGGCCCGCGCGCCCGTACCACGATCACCCTGGTCACCGGCGGCCGCCCGCGCACGCTCGAGCTCGGCGGCAACATCGAGCCGGAGGCGTTCTCCGCCGACGGCAGCGCGATGTACGTCCTGGACCGTCTGCCCCCGCGGGCACCCGACCGCTACCGGGTACGCGTGTACGACGTGGCCGGCGGCATGATGGGCGCGCTGCTGACGCGCGACAAACGCCAGATCCCGCCCGGCCAGGAGGAGGAGATGCACGGCCAGGGCCGCCAGGCGGTCCTCGACCCCGCCCAGAACATCCTCTACACCCTCTACACCCATCAGGACGCCCACCTGCACACCCGCGACCTGGCCGCGGGCAGGGACCTCAGTCCCGGGGTGCACGCCTTCGTCCACGTCCTCCACCTCGACCAGCGGTGGGCGTACTGCCTGGACCTGCCGGCCCCGTTCGGGCTCGGCCCGCCCGCGGCGCACACGCTGGCGGTGCAGGACGCGCGGCTGTACGTGTTCGACGCCTCCACCGGACGCGTGGTCCTGGCCTCCACCAAGGACCTGACGATCACCCGGACGGGGCTGCTGGGCAGGCTCATGAGCCCCACCCCGGCCCCCGGCGGGAGCGGTGAGGCGTTCGCGGTGGCGGGCGGCGGGCGGCTGTTCCTGGCGGCGGGCAGGCGGCTGCTGGTGTCCGACGGCGCCACCCTCGCACCCCAGGCCGCCTGGGACCTGCCCGGGCAGGCACGCGGGCTGGCGTACCTGGAGGGCGAACTGCTGGCCGGGGCGGGTGAGCAGGTGCTGCGTCTGGAGCCGCGCACGGGCGCCCGTCTGGGCGCCATGACGCTCACCGGCCTGCGCGCCCTCCGCCACGCCGAACGCACCGCCGGGTGACCTGCCGCCCTCAGGGCCGGCGCGGCGACGGGGGCCGAGCCGGCCTGCTGCGGTGGAAACTCACCGCCCATCTCGTGACATTTGCCTCTGTTTGCTCCGAGGGCTCGCGTGGAGGATCGGGTGGCATAACCCCACCTCACAGGGAGCATCCATGACCATCTCACCCGCGACCAGAACCGTCCGGATCGAACGCACCTATGCCACCACGCCCGAGCATGTGTGGCGCCTGTGGACCACCGGCGAGGGCATCGAGTCCTGGTGGTCCCCCGACGGCTTCACGGTCAACGTCGCAGAGCTGGACCTGCGGCCCGGCGGCGAGCTGAGGTACACGATGACCGCGACCGGACCCGAGCAGATCGCGTTCATGGAGGGCGCCGGACTGCCGCTGAGCACCGAGTCGCGCAAGACCTTCGTCGAGGTGGACGAGCCCGCCCGGCTCTCCTACACCTCGCTGGCCGACTTCATCCCGGGCGTGGAGCCGTACGACTTCCTCACCGTGGTCGAGATCCGGCCGCAGGGCGACGGCGTCCACGTCGTCATGACCATGGACGCGATGCACGACGAGGAGTGGACCCAGCGCCTGGCGGCCGGCCGCGGCAACGAGCTGGACAACCTCGGACGGGTCATCGACGCGGGAGCAGGCCCCGCCTGATCCCGTCAAGCTCGTGGTACGCATGGTGTCGTCCTTGACCGGCCGCGACGCCGCCACTGTCGCCCCCCGCCCCCGCGGGCGGACAATCGGAGCGGATCAGGGCCGTCGGCATGCCCGCGCGTCCGCGGCTCGATCGGCCGCCGGATCCGGTGTCCGGTCGCGGCCTCTACTCTGGTCAGCCAGGACGCGAGGACGGGCGGTGGCAGGAGTGGCGGAGCTGTGGCGATCCGACCGCGCCGTCCGGCTGGCGCCGGTCGGCGCGGTCGCCTGCAGCGCCCTGCTGCCGCTGGTGCAGGTCGGGCTGGCGTTCAGCTATGTGGGAAACGGCGTCGGCACCGGGCTGTGGAGCATCGCGGCGACCGCGGCCTACCTTCCGCTGCACCTGCGTCACATCTGGTACGCGGCGCGGGCGCACACGCCGCCGCTCGGCGGTTGGTCGCTGGCGGTGATGGCCGTCGTCATCCTCGGGGCCACCCCGCTGGCCGGGAACATGTGGCCGCGGGCGTACACGGCCCTGGTGGTGTCGTCCCTGCTGATCCTGCCCGCGCCGTGGTCGTACCTCGCATACGTGGCGGTGGTGGCCGCGGCCGCGCCGGTCGCCCATACGCTCGGGCTGTCGTGGGCGGCCGCGCCGTGGCTGACGTTCTCGGTGCTGTGCGGCAGCACGGCGCTGCTGATGCTGGTATGGCTGGCCGCGGCGCTGACCCGGCTGCAGGCGGCCAGGGAGGCGCTGGCGCAGCGGGCCGTCATGCAGGAGCGGCGCAGGATCGACGACGACCTGCGCCACAGCCTCGGCAGAGCGCTGGAGGCGATCGCGGCGCGCGGCGACCGGGCGGCGAGCAAGGTCGCCAAGGGCGGGCCCGCGGACGCGGCGCAGGACCTGATCGCGCTCGCCGACGACTCCCGCCGCACGCTGGCCGAGGCCAGGCAGCGGGTACGCGGCTACCGGCAGCCGTCGCTGCGCGCCGAGCTGGAGACCGCCGCCGCCCTGCTGACCGCGGCGGGCATCGTCACCCGCCTGGACCTGCCCCGCGCCGGCATCCCGGACACCATCGCCCCGCAGCAGCGAGGCCGGCTGCGCGCGACGGTCACCGGCCTGCTGCGCGAGGGATCCGCCCGCGCCTGCACGATCACGGCGACCGTCCTGGACGGCCGGGTGCTGCTGGACGTGCGCGCCGGCGACACCACCGAGACGATCGAGGTGCGGGCATGACACCCTCGATACCGCGATGGGTGCTGCGGCACCCGCACTGGCCCCTGATCGCGCTGCACGTGCCGCTGGCCGTACAGGTGCCGGTGTACACGAGCCTCGGCACGGACGGCTCGCCACCTTCCGACCCGCTGCCCGCGATCCTGGCCGCCGCCGCGGTCCTCGCGCTTCAGCTACGGCACAGCCTGGCCGCCGCCCGGGGCGAGCGGCCCCGGGGATGGCGCTGGAGCTTCGCGGCACTCCTGCTGCTCACCTACGCGCCGCTCTGGATGCTGAACCTGAACTGGATCTCCATCTCCATCTTCCTGCTGGCCTCGACGGCGATGGTGCTGCGCGGCCGGACGATGTGGGCGCTCGCCGCCGCGCAGGTGGCGGTCTACGTGGTCTTCCAGGTGATCGCGACCGTCCGGACACCGGGCTTCAGCCTCTGGCAGGTCGTCATCCTGGCCCTGTACGCCGTGGTCGTGCCCAGTCTGTTCGCCGCGGCCCTGGTCGGCGGCGCCCGGCTGGTGCGGCTGCTGAACGAGCTGGAGGCCGCCCGTACCGAGCTGGCCGCGACGGCCGTCGGCGAGGAGCGGATGCGGGTCTCGCGCGACCTGCACGACCTGCTCGGCCAGAGCCTGTCGGCGATCTCCCTCAAGGGCGACCTGGCCCTGCGGCTGCTCGCCAGGGACGCCACCGCCGCCCGCGCCGAGATCGAGAGCCTGACCGGCGTGGCCCGCGACGCGCTGCACGACGTCCGCGCGATCACCCGCGACCAGCACACCGTGTCGCTGCGTACGGAGATCGACGGGGCCGCCGCCCTGCTCGGCGCCGCAGGGGTGGACACCCGGCTCGACGTGGCGGACCTGCCGTCGCTGCCCGCGCCCGCGCAGAGCGCCCTGGCCTGGGCCATCAGAGAGGGCACCACGAACCTGCTGCGCCACAGCGACGCCGTCTCCTGCACCATCACGCTTTCCCGGCAGCGCGGACGAGTACGGCTGGAGATCGCCAACGACGGCGTCCGCGGCGGCGCCGGTCACGGCCTGCGCAACGGCCCGCAGCAGGGCTCCGGGCTCGCGGGCGTGGCCGAGCGGGCCGAGGCCGCGGCCGGCTCGTCCTACGCCGGTGTTCTCGACGGCCGGTTCCGGCTGTCGGTCGAGGTCCCCGAGGAGGTCACGTGATCCGCGTGCTGATCGCCGAGGACATGCACATGATCAGGTCCGCGTTGGTCGCGCTGCTGTCGCTGGAGGACGACATGGAGGTGGTCGCCGAGATCGAGCGCGGGGACGAGGTGCTGGACGCCGCGCTGCGGGTACGCCCCGACGTCGCCGTCCTGGACATCGACATGCCGGGCCTGGACGGGCTGTCGGCGGCCGAGCAACTGTCCGCGCGGCTTCCCGGCTGCCGCACGCTCGTGCTCACGGGCCTGAGCCAGCCGGGCAACCTGCTGCGTGCGCTGAAGGTGCACGTGAGGGGATTCATCGTGAAGGACGCCCCGGCGCAGGCCCTCACGGACGGAATCCGGCGGATCGCCAGAGGCGAGCGGGTCATCGACCCCGAGCTCGTCGCGGCGGCGCTCGAGACGGGCAGCAGCCCGCTGACGGCCCGCGAGACCGAGGTGCTGCGCGCCGCGGCGAGCGGCATCCGCATCGCCCAGATCGCCACCCAGCTGTCGCTGTCGCAGGCCACCGTGCGCAACTACCTGTCGAACGCGATCAGCAAGGTCGGCGGGCGCAACCGCATCGACGCCATCCGCATCTCGCGCGACGCCGGCTGGCTCTAGCGGGCCGGCATGCCGCGAGCTCGAGCACGTCGGCAGCGGCGTTGCCGTCCGGCACGTCGGGGCATCGAGGTGCAGGTCACAGGCGCTCGAGGTAGTCCGCCGGCTCGGCAGGCGTGTCGGCCATGAGCCCGATGTAGCCGTCCGGGCGGATCAGTACGGTCGTGCCCTCGCGCCCGCCGTACATGCGGTGCAGGTGCCCGGTCGTGTCGACCAGCCCGGCCCGTCCCGGGCGGACGACGGTGTAGGCGCGGACCCGGGGGTCGCTGAGGCCAGGGTCGGCGCCGAAGCTCAGGGCGGTGAAGTGCGGGCCGCGCAGCAGCTCGAACAGGCGGCATTGGCGACCGTCGAGCATGACGGGGGCGTCGGGGGCGACGTCTCCGGCCCGGAAGCGGCCGCGACGGCCGGTGAGGTGCCGGGTCAGCGGGCCGGTGCGGTAGACCGGGTGGTCGTTGCGGGTACGGCGCTGCTGCCGGGCCATGACGGACCTCAGGATCAGCCGCACCACCGGGCGGACGGCACGCGGCGGGATCGCGCCCTTCATGCGGCGATCGCTGTCGGCCAGGATCTGCCTGGCGACCGGCAGCCGCTCGGCCTCGTAGGTGTCCAGCAGCTCGGGCCTGGCCGCGCCCTGGACGACCAGGGCGAGCTTCCAGCCGAGGTTGTAGGCGTCCTGGATGCCGGTGTTCATGCCGTGGCCGCCGAAGGGGCTGTGCACGTGGGCGGCGTCCCCGGCCAGCAGCACCCGGCCCACCCGGTAACGCTCGACCATCCGCAGGTTGTAACGCCAGGCCGACAGCCAGGTCGCATCGGACACCCGGACGTCGGCGCGGCCGGTCCTGGTGGCCAGCGCGCGGCGCACGGTGTCGAGGTCGCCGTCCTCGCCGGGCTCCAGCGAGGTGACGACCTGCCAGGTGTCGTCGGCGTGCGGGATGGGGCGGGCGGCCAGCAGGTGGCCGTCACCGGTCACCCACAGGTGCGTGCCGCTGTCGCGGTCGAGGCCGTCGAGGCGCACGTCGGCGATGAGGGCGCGCATGTCCTCGGCCGTGGAGCCGGCGAAGGGCAGGCCGAGCGTGCGGCGGACCAGGCTGCGGCCGCCGTCCGCGGCCACCAGGTAGCGCACGCGGACGCGCTCGCCGCCCTCCAGCGTCGCGCTCACTCCCTCGTCGTCGGTGTCGAAACCGGCCAGCCGCCGCCCGAACTCCACCTTCCCGCCGAGCTCGGCCAGCCGGTCACGCAGGATCGACTCCGTACGCCACTGGGGCAGCCCCACGGTGTTGGGGTACGGGCGCGACGGGTCGGCGGGGGCGGGCGGCAGGCGCAGGTCGAACAGGTGGCCGGTGCCGAGATGGAAGCGGAGCCAGCCGCGGATGTCGCCCGCCGCCAGGATGCGGTCGGCGACGCCGAGATCGTCCAGCGCCTCTAAGGAGCGCGGCTTGAGGGTGAAACCGCGCGAGCCCGGGGCAGGCTCCGCGGCCTGCTCCACGATGCGGCAGGCGACCCCTCGGCGGGTCAGGTCACAGGCGAGGGTCAGGCCGGTGGGTCCGGCGCCCACGATCAGCACGTCCGTCATGACGCTCACATTAGGACCTGTCCGTCGGTATATGTCAAGATAGAGGTATGTCACTGCGTCACGCCTTGCTCGGCTTGCTGGAGGACGGGCCCGCCAGCGGCTACGCCCTCAACGTCCGCTTCGAGCGCTCGCTGCAGCGCTACACCTGGACCGCGCGGCAGAGCCACATCTACCCAGAGCTCAAGCGCCTGGCGGATGAGGGCCTGGTCGTCATCGCCGAAGAAGGGGCTCGCGGCAGCCGTACCTATGCGATCACCGACGCGGGCCGCGAGGAGCTGCGCGCCTGGCTGCTGTCACCGCCCAAACCACGCGCCGTACGCGACGAGCACGGCCTGCGCATGTGCCTGCTCTCGGCTCTGGACCCGCCGGAGGCGGGCATGCTCGTGCGGGGGCACCTGGAGACGGCCGAGCAGATGATCGCCGAGCTCCAGGCCATCGCCGAGGCCGCCGACGCCGGCGACCACCCGCGCGGCCGCCTGCGCTTCGGCCGGCTCGCGCTGCAGTACGGGATCTTCCAGTACGAGGCGCAGCGTGAGTGGGCCCGATGGGCTCTGGCGCAGCTGGAAAGCTGAGGGCCTGCCGGCGGGTGGCCTTCGCGACGTGCGCGGGGTGTCAGCCCGCCGTCCACGGACGGAGCTTCTCGGGGTTCCGTACTGCCCAGATGTGCTGGATCCGGTCCCCTGCGACATCGAGGGCCATCACCATCACGGTGACGCCGTCGTGCTGGGCCACCAGACCGGGCTGACCGTTGACCGTACGCTCCAGGAAGATCAGGTCGGGTGCCCTGTCGGCGGCGAGGCCGACCAGGAGGCGTGCGATCTGCTCGCCGCCTTCCACCGGGTGGAGCAGGGCGCTGGCGAGGCCGCCGCCGTCGGCGGTGGCCGTGGCGTCCGGGGCGAGGAGGCCGATGAGGGCGTCGATGTCCTTGGCCTCCCAGGCCTGCTTGAACTCCCTGACGATGCCGGCGCGCCGGGCTGACGGAGTCGCGGGAGGCTGCGCGGCGCGGATGCGACTGCGGGCCGAGGAGGCCAGCTGGCGGCAGGCCGCCGGGGTACGGCCGACGATCTCCGCCACTTCGGCGAAGGAGTAGCGGAAGACATCGTGCAGGATGAGCGCGACGCGCTCGGCGGGGGTCATCGATTCGAGCACGACGAGGAAGGCCATGTTGATCGACTCGTCGAGGGTGACGCGGTCGGCCGGGTCGACTGCGGCGCCGCCCGGACGCGCGCTGATCCACTCCGTACGCTCGGGCAGCGGCTCGGGGATCCATTCGCCCACGTAGCGCTCGCGCCTGGCCCGCGCCGAGCCGAGCAGGTCGAGGCAGACGCGGCTGGCGACCTTCGTCAGCCAGGCGCCAGGGGCTTCGATGGCCTCCTGCTGCTGCCGGGACATGGCGTACCAGCGGGCGTACGTCTCCTGGACGACGTCCTCGGCATCGGCCAGGGAGCCGAGCAGCCGGTACGCGAGATTGATCAGCTGACGCCGCTCGCTCATGATCGCGCTCAGGCTCGGATCGAGCCGGCCGGCTCCTGGCTCGGAAGGGGTGGTCATGGTGTCGCCGACTTTCCGTTGTCGCATCTGCCTTCACCGGACCGACGAGACAGCACCCCGGAATGTGAGGCCTCCCAGCCTCATGCCCGTGACGATGAGGCCGAGTCGGTGGAGGAGCTCCTGCGGCTGCTCCTGCACGTGCCGCTATTCGGGTGTCGTGTCGCCGAGCGACTCCAGCAGGCCGCGCATCAGGCCCGCCAGCTGATCACGCTCCTCCGGACTCAGCGTGGCCAGCAGGCGGGCCTCGTTCGCCACGTGCGGGGCGACCAGTCCGTCGATCGTCGCCAGCCCGTGCTCGGTGAGCCGGACGCGGATCGAGCGCCGGTCCCCCTCGTCCGGCATCCGCTCGACCAGGCCTTTGGCCGCGAGCCGGTCGATCCGGTTGGTGATGGCTCCGGAGGTCACCATGGCGGCCCGGTTGAGCGCGCCGGCCGTCAGCTCGTACGGCGGCCCGGACCGGCGCAGGGTGGCCAGCACGTCGAACTCCCACCGCTCCAGCCCGTGCGCGGCGAAGAACTCCTTCAGCTCGCGATCCAGCAGCCGCGCCAGCCGGCTGACCCGCCCGACGATCCCCATGGGCCAGGTGTCGACGTCGGGCCGTTCGCGCAGCCACTGGGTCATGATCAGGTCCACCGCGTCGCCCAACGGGGCCTCCTTCCGGCCGCTCGACGGCCATGCGCCGCCAACCCGGCCATCTCTCAGTACAAAGAATCTCAACGTTCATCTACTTGACGTTGAGCTAGCTACCGTGCTCTTATCTCAACGTTGAGATTATCAATAAGGAGCGATGCGGCATGAAGAGCGGCCGGCGACTCCTCACCGCGGGTGTGACGGCGCTGGCACCGGCGATCTGGGGAAGCACCTATCTGGTCACGACCGAGTGGTTGCCACCGGACCGCCCGCTGCTGGCCGCCACCGTGCGGGCGCTTCCCGCGGGCCTGATGCTGCTGGCCTTCGCCCGTACGCTGCCGACCGGAATCTGGCTGTGGCGCGCCCTGGTGCTCGGGACCCTGAACATCGGCGCGTTCAACTTCCTGCTGTTCGTCGCGGCCTATCGCCTACCGGGCGGGACAGCCGCAATGATCATGTCGGCGCAGCCGATGCTCGTCCTGGTCCTGGCGGCGCTGCTCCTCGGGGACAGAATCCGGTACGCGCACGTGGCGGCCTGCGTCCTCGGCACAGGCGGTGTCGCGCTGCTCGTCTTCAAGGGGACGGCGGCACTGGACTTCGTCGGCGTGGCGGCGGCGCTGGCCGGGGCGGCCTGCATGGCCATCGGCATCACGCTGACCAAACTGTGGGGACGCCCGGACGGAGTGGGACTGCTCCCCTTCACCGCCTGGCAGCTCATCGCGGGCGGACTCGTGCTGTCGCCCTTCACCCTGGCCATCGAAGGTCTGCCGGCCACCGTCAGTGGGACCGACCTCGTCGGATTCGGCTATCTCATGTCCCTGGGCGCCGTCGTCAGTTATGCGATCTGGTTCCGCGGGATCGAGAGGTTGCCGGCGCCGGCGGTGTCCGTCCTCGCCTTGTGCAGCCCGATCGTCGCGACGCTCCTCGGCTATCTGTTCCTGCATCAGACGCTGTCGATTCCGCAGCTGGTCGGAGTCCTGGTGATCATCGGCGCCGCGCTGCTGGCGCAGCTCCGGCCGGCCGACCCGCTGCGAACCACAATGAGAGAGAAGAAGTTGACCGCACCCGACAATCATCCGCACTCGACCCTGAGATCATGGCTGGGCGTCGCCGTCATCACAGCCAGCTTGTTCGTCTTCGTCACCACCGAGTTGATGCCGGTCGGCCTGCTCACTCCGGTGAGCTCGAGCCTGAGCGTGTCCGTGGGTGTCGCCGGACTGATGGTCACCCTGTACGGCGTCTCCGCCGGGCTCGGCGTGCCGTTCATCGTGGCCTGGACCAGGCGCGTCAACCGACGCGTGCTGCTGTCCGCGCTGCTGGCGATACTCGCCCTGGGAAACCTGGTCACCGCCGTCTCACCGAACTATCCGCTGGTCCTGACGGCGCGGCTGCTCATGGGATTCGCCAACGGGGTGTTCTGGGCCATAGGCGTGGGCATGGCGATGCGCCTCGTTCCGGAACGCCACGCGAGCAGGGCGTCCGCGATCGCGCTGTCCGGCATCTCGATCGCCACGGTGGTGGGCATACCGCTGGGCACATTCCTGGAAAGCCTCACCAGCTGGCGGAGCACGTTCCTCATCTGGAGCGGCCTCAGCGCGCTGGTGTTCCTCGCGGTCGCCACCGTGATCCCGTCACTGCCGTCGCAGAACGCGGTCCCGGTGCGGGAGGTCTTCGCACTCCCCCGCAAGAACGTGCGACTCCGCCTGGTGATGTTCGCCGTCATTCTGTACGTGCTCGGCCATTTCGCGGCGTACACATTTGTGCGGCCCTTCATGGAGGACAATTCAGCCGCCACGCCCGCCTTCATCGCCGGGCTGCTGATAATTTACGGCGTCGGAGGCGCGGCCGGTAACTTCATCGCCGGACACACGGTGAGCAAGAGCCCGAGGGGCAGCTTCATCGCCGCCTGCGCGGGACTCGTGGTGTCCCTGCTGCTGCTGCTCACGATCGGCCACTCGCAGGTCGGCGCGATCATCTCCCTGGCCCTGTGGGGGGTTTCCTTCGGCGCCGCCAACCTGTGCCAGATCAACCTGACGCTCTCCGCCGCGCCCGACACCTTCGAAGCCGCCATGTCGATCAACACCTTGGGATACAACACGTCCATCGCGCTCGGAGCGCTCTTCGGCGGGCTGTTCGCCGATCGGCTCGGCGTCCCGAGCGCCGTCTGGTTCGGTGTGGCGCTGACGGCGGCTTCGCTGCTCCTCACCCTCAGCACCGGCCGCAAGACCGCACCCACCGTCCCCGATCGGGAATTGACCAGCAGCAGATAAGCCCGGCTGCGTCCACCAACCGTCGGCCGAACGACGGGATCCCGCCCGGCCATGAAGGCCGGACGGGATCCCGGTCGGCCCCCGGCCACGACGGCGGCGGCAATACCGAACCTGGCGATGTCTTCGGCGGTCGCGCAGGCCCGGGGCGTTCATCCCCTTGGGCCGAAAGCCGTCATGAGAATGTGCACGGCGACGAGGACGACGACCCAGACCATGGCACGCCTGGTCGGCGGGGGGCCGCTGCGCAGCAGGGAGATGCCCAGGGGGACGAAGGCGACGCAGAGGCCGCCCACGGCGATGAAGGACTGCGGCTGGGTGCCTTTGAGCGTCCCCAGCGCGAGCGCCGACATCAGGCCGAGCGCGACCGAGCGGCCCAGGCCCAGGGCGCCGGAGCGGTAGGCGCCGACGGCCAGCACCACCCAGCCGAAGAAGGCCGGTCCGGAAATGGCCTTGAACGGATGCCAGCTCGTGTCCCGCCATGCCAGGTAGTAGTCGTCGATGCCCTTGAGCATCGTCTGCAGGCCAAAACTGTCGGTCAGGTGAAAGGCCAGGTGGTCGGTGCCGAACTGGAAGGTCCGGGTGAACAGGCCGACGATCACCAGGCAGCCGCCCCACAGTCCCCACAGCGGGCTGGTGGCGGCAATCCGTTGCGCCAGCGTCATGACCGCCGGCCACAGCAGGACGAACCCGGCGGCGAAGCAGGTATAGGCGACGACGACGAGGGTGGGGTGCCGGGCGTAGGCGGCGAGCTGGTGAGGGACGAAGTAGTGGAACGGGGAGCGCAGGAGCGTCCCGGTCATGATCAGCGCGGGGCCGCCGATCAGCGAGACGGCACTCACCCATCGTCCGGGAAACGGGTGTCGCCGGCCCTGGTTGGCCGCGGCGTTGGCGGCGCGCCGGTCCGCGGTGGCCTGTCGCCATCGCGTGATTCGCTCCCGAAGATCAGTGCTCATGGGTTCCTGCCCGCCTTGTCGGTGTCGGCGCGTCTCGGCTCGGTGTGCCGGCCCGCATCAGCATGGTGATGGGCGGCGCGGTGGGAGCGCGTCTGGCTCGGGTCGCATCCTGGTCGCCGGTCACGTGCCGGTGGTACGACCCAGGACGGATGCGCGATGTCCAACCGTGGGCAGACGCCGGGTGACCTGCTGAGGCGATAACGTCCGGCCATGGAGTGGACTGGGCGGCGGCTCGGCGGACGGGTGGTCGCCGATGCGGTGGTGGCGGCCATCATGGCGCTGTTGATCGGATACGCCATCGTCGACCCGCCAGGGGCGTCGTCATGGTGGCCCGCCTGGTCGGCTTGGCCGGTGGCCGCGGTCGTGAGCTTTCCGGTCGCCGTCCGGCGGCGCCGGCCGCGGGCCATGCTCGCTGTCGCCTGCACCACGGCGGGGCTGGCGGCCGTGGCCGGCGCTGTCGCGGCGGGCGCGATCTGGCTGTCGTTCGTACCGACCGTGCTGGTGCTGTACGTGGTGGCCGCCACCACCTCGGTCGCGTGGTCGGTGGCGGGCCTGGCGGCGTGCGCGTCAGCCGCGGTCACCGCGGTCCTGATCTTCTACGAACGGGTGTTCCCGGGCCTGGCGCCCGCGGCGGAGCCCAGCGAGGTGCCGCCGGCCTGGCCGATCGAGATCGGCGTGATCTGTGTGCTGCTGGTCGCCGGATGGGCCATCGGGACGGCCGTCCGCTGGAAGCGGGACACGACCGCTCGCCTCGTCCGTCACCTCGCCGAGGCGGCGGTGGCCGACGAGCGCAGGCGCATCGCCCGGGAGCTGCATGATGTCATCGGCCACAGCATGAGCCTGATCGCCGTCAAGGCCACCGTGGCCAACCATGTCGCCGAGGCCCGGCCGCAGGAGGTACGCGCCGCGCTGGCCGTCATCGAGCAGACCAGCCGGAGCACGCTCACCGAGATCCACCGGGTGCTCGACCTCCTGCGCTCCGACGGCGACCCCCAGCAGGCCCATATGCCCGTTCCCGGCATGGCGGACCTGCCCGAGCTGGCTGCTCACGCCCGCTCGGCCGGAGTCGAGGTGGACCTGACCGTCCGCGAAGAGGCCGCGCTGCCCCCCGCGGTCGCGGTGTCGGTGTACCGAATCGTGCAACAGGCTCTGACCAACGTCATCACTCATGCCGCGCCCACCCGCTGCTCGGTCGCGGTGGACGCCGACGGGCGGGAAGCCGTGATCGAGGTCGTCGACGACGGTTCCCGCCACGGCCGGCCGCCGCGAGCGCGCCCCGGCGGTCACGGCCTCATCGGCATGCGCGAACGGGTCAAGATGTACGGAGGCACGTTCCACGCGGGCCGCCGGCCCGAAGGAGGCTTTCGCGTGTCGGCTCGACTGCCCTACGACCCGAGGGGCACCAAGGCATGACCGATGACACCGCTGCGCACCACCGGCCCCCGCCCATCCGTGTCGTGCTCGCCGAGGACCAGGCATTGGTACGCGACAGCCTCAAAGTCCTCATCGACACCACGCCGGGGATGGCGACCGTGGGCGAGGCGGGCACCGGCGCCGAGGCCGTGCTGCTGGCCCGCCGGCGGCGACCCGACGTCGTTCTCATGGACGTGCGCATGCCCGACATGGACGGCATCGAGGCGACAGAGAAGATCTGCGCCGCCCCCGATTGCGCCGGTGTCCGCGTGCTGATCCTCACGACGTTCGATCTCGACGAATACGTGTACGCGTCGCTACGAGCAGGGGCAAGCGGCTTCCTCCTCAAGAGCGCCACCGCGACGGAGCTCCTGGCCGCCATCCAGATCGTCGCCTCCGGCGAAGCCCTGCTCGCGCCTACCGTGACCCGTCGGCTCGTCGCCGAGTTCCTGAAGGGCGCCGGCCCCGCCCCGGTCGTACGAGACCTCAACGACATCACCCGACGCGAGCGTGAGGTGCTCACCCTCATCGGCAAGGGCATGTCCAACTCCGAGATCGCCGAGCACCTTCACCTCACCGTCGGCACGGTCAAAACCCACATCGGCCGTCTTCTGGCCAAACTGCACGCCCGGGACCGGGCCCAGCTCGTCATCGCCGCCTACGAAGGCGCGCTCGTCACCGTCCCAGACGGCCGCCGTTGACCAGCTTGTCCAGGAGGCGGGTGAGGACGGACGCCCTGTCCTGGCCCATGACCCCTGATCACCGCGTCCCGCGCCATGGCCGGGTCGGCTTCGGTCTCGACGATGCTGCGGACCCTCGACCCGGCCGCGGGCACGCGCAAACCGGCGGGGTGCCTACCTGCGCAACCTCCGGGATCAGCCCGCCGACCCGCTCCGGCCGATCATGTCGAGCAGAAGCTGCGCGGCCAGCTCCGCCCCGTCGGTGCGGACCTGCTCGGCCACGACGGCCGCGCGGGCACCGGTCTCGGGGGCCAGCGCGATCTTGAGTGCGGCCGACAGGGACTCGGCGGTCGGCGTCGGACCGTCGTGTTCCGTGCCGATGCCCAGCTCGGTCACCCGGCCCGCCCAGTACGGCTGATCCGCGACCTGGGGCACGATCACCTGCGGCGCCCCGGCACGGGCCGCCGTCGTCGTGGTGCCCGCTCCGCCGTGGTGCACGACCGCGGCCACCCGCCGGAACAGCGCCTGCTGGTTGACCTCGCCGACGACGAAGCAGTCGTCGCGGTCGTCGATCAGGGCCAGGTCGGCCCAGCCGCTCCCGAGCAGGACGCGGCGCCCCTGCGCCCGGACCGCTTCGGTGACGGCCCGGGAGACCTCCTGCGCGTCCGCCCCCCGTACCAGCATGCTGCCGAAGCCCACGTACACCGGCTCCGCACCGGCGGCCAGGAACGCCTCCAGGCCGGCCGGGAGCGGGCGCTCGTCCGGCCGGATCCACGCGCTGGTCTGCGTCACGTCGAGCTCCGGCGTCTCCTGCGCCCCCGTCGCCAGCGCGCGGATCGGCCAGCCGAGGGGAGTCAGCGGCACGGAGACATCGACCAGCAGTTCCGCGAAGTCCGGCGGCGCGCACACCCGCACCTCGGCGCCGAGAGCCTTCAGCTGCAGCGCCAGCCCCGTCATCGGCTCGACGTCCCCGCGCGACCCGTAGGTCACCAGCACAACCCGCATTCCGCGGCCCCCGATCTCCGTACGTTCCGGTGTCGAAGGGCGATTGTGCGGTATGACCGGGGTCTTGTGGCAAGGCCCCCTGCGCGCTATGCGCTGATAGTGACGGGAGCAGCATTCTGATCTGCGGATACCCCGTCAGTGGCCGATCTTGTCCAGCTCGGCGAGTTCCTCGTCGGAGAGTGACAGTGCGGCGCCGGCGACGTTCTCGCGCAGGTGCGCCACCGACGAGGTGCCAGGAATCAGCAGGATGTTCGGCGACCGCCGCAGCAACCAGGCCAGGGCGACAGACATCGGCGTCGCATCCAACCGGGCGGCCACGGCCGACAGCGCCGAGGACTGCAGCGGGCTGAAGCCGCCGAGCGGGAAGAAGGGCACGTAGGCGATGCCCGCTTCGGCGAGCTCGTCGATCAGCTCGTCGTCTTGGCGGTAGGCGAGGTTGTACATGTTCTGCACGCACACGATCGGCGCGATCGCCCGTGCCTCGGCGACCTGTTCCGCCGTCGCGTTGCTGACTCCGAGGTGGCGGATCAGGCCCTGCTGCTGGAGCTCGACGAGCGTCTCGAAGGGCTCGGCGAGCGAGCCGGGTTGCGGTCCCTGGGCGTCGCCGAGCCGGAGGTTGACCAGGTCGAGCACCTCGAGACCGAGGGTTTCGAGGTTCTCCTGGACGGCGCGGCGCAGGTCTTCGGGCCGACGGGCCGACGGCCAGCCGCCGTGCTCGTCGCGGGTCGCGCCGACCTTGGTCACGATGTGCAGCGATTCCGGGTACGGGTGCAGCGCTTCATGGATCAGCTCGTTGGTGACGCGCGGTCCGTAGGCGTGGGCGGTGTCGATGTGCGTGATTCCGAGGTCGATGACCTCGCGGAGGACGGCGAGTGCGCTGTCACGGTCGGCGGGCGGGCCCATGACCCCGGGGCCGGCGAGCTGCATGGCGCCGTAGCCGAACCGGGTGACGGTCAGGTCGCCCAGGGTCCAGCTGCCGCCGGGTAGCGAAGTGGAGAGCGTGCTCATGCCTCTGTCTTTCATCGTTGCGCTGAGGGGCCGTCCATAACGGCTCGCTGCCTCAGTATGGGTAGGCAGCTTCCTGGCAGGAAGTAGGCACCTGCGAGTGCGTAAGTCACCTACGGGTTGGAGGCGCGCTCCACGGCAACGATGAGCCGTCCCCGTCGGCCGACGGGGACGCAGCGCGAACCGGCAGGCCCGGAGCCATCACCCGGCGAGGGCCCCTCGGAGGAAGTCGACGATCTCCGCCCGCGCGGCTTGGGCTTGCGGCACCACGTTCGGCATGCTGAGGAACGCGTGCCCCGCTCCGGGGTGTTCGGTGAGCCGCGCGGGCGTCCCGGCCGCTCGCAGTCGTTCGGCGTAACGGCGGCCGTGATCGGCCACCGGGTCGTGGGTCGGCACCACCACGAGCGCCGGGGCCAGCCCGCTCAGGTCGTCGGCATACAGCGGCGACAGCGCACGAGGATCGGTTCCCGGCGGAACGGCGAACCGGTGGAACAGCCGCAACTGCGGCACGGTGAGGGTGGGGCTGTCGGCGTACTGGGCGATCGAGGCGTGGTCGAACATCGTCTCGGTCAGGTCGACAGCGGGGTTGACCAGCACCTGTGCCCGCAGGAGCAGGCCGGACTCCCTGGCCCGGATCGTGGCCAGGGAGCTGATCAACGCGCCGGCGCTCTCGCCGAAGACGGCGGTCCGCGATGGGTCGACGCCCCACTGCCCGGCATGCCGTACCACGTGCGAGAGCACGTCCCAGCCGTCGTCGGCGGCCGCCGACAGCGGGGTCTCGGGGTCGAGGAGGCGGTGCTCGACCGAGACGACGACCGCGGGCAGGTGGGCGGCGAGGTGGCTGTTCACCCAGTCGCTCTGCACCGCCGTGCCCACGAACCCCCCTCCGTGCACGTGGAGCACGAGGGGCAGGCCGGCCTGGTCGACGCGCTGGTCGACGCGCTCCGGCGCGGGCCGGTACACCCGGACCGGGAGCTCGCGGCCGGGCAGCGCCACCCGCTGCCACTGGATCGCGGCGCCGGGATCCGGATCGCCGGTGATCGCCCGGGCCGCGGGGGACGCCCGCCTGCGGTTCTCCTCGTCCCGGTACGCGACCAGCTCCTCGGCCGTCATCGCCAACCAGTCGGGCGCCTTGCCCGCGGCCTGGCCGCGCAGCTGGATGCCGGCCGGCGTCTGCTTCCCGTCGGTGACGTCACTCATGGCTTCTCCTCTGACGGATATTTTCGCTACCAAAAGTATCGAAACCTATGGTAGCGAAAACAGGTGCCGGATGCGTACGGGGGCTGACGGCGGGGCGTTCGGCCAGGCAGTGGCGTGGGCCGGAGGGCGCGCCGTCCTGGATCCGCGCGACCTGACAGGCACCCCAGGACGGTCCACGGCGGCGGAGAGCGGCTGATCGCTGTCGTGGTACGGTCGCCGTGGAAGCCCGCCAGTGCTTGCCCCGGACGAGACGTGCGCCGTACCCGGCCTGCCAAGACGACGCACTCGAAGGAGACGTCATGGATGCGGGCACACCCCTGATCGATTTCGCTGGAGTGGCTCCAGAGCCTCGCGCGCTGGACGTCCGGTGGATTCACGGCTCACCGTCGGCCAAGCACAACACCGATCCGGACATCCAGGTCCACGCGTACGACGAGCACACGTTCATCCTGCGGCAGAACATGGCGATCAACTATGAGGCGCCGTTCATGTTCCTGCTGTTCGGCAACGCACAGGCGGTGTTGATCGACACCGGCGCCACCGCATCGGCCGAGTTCTTCCCCTTGCGCCGAGTGGTCGACGAGCTCGTCGCCGGCTGGCTCGCCCGCCACCCCCTGGAGGCGTACCACCTGCTGGTGCTGCACACCCACCCGCATGGCGACCACGTCGCGGGCGACGGTCAGTTCGCCGACCGCCCCGACACCACGCTGGTCGGCGCGGACCTGGTCACCGCCTGGCAGTACTTCGGGTTCGGCACGGATCCCGACGCCGTGGCGCAGGTCGACCTGGGAGGCCGCGTGCTGGAGTGCCTGGCCACCCCGGGTCACCACGAGGCGGCGGTCACGTTCTACGACCGGTGGACCGGGTTCCTGCTCACCGGGGACACGGTCTACCCGGGCCGCCTCTACATCCAGGACTGGCCGGCCTTCACCCGGACCATCGACCGCCTGATCGACTTCTCCGACCGCCGACCGGTCACCCACGTGCTCGGCTGCCACATCGAGATGACCAGGCAGCCAGGCGTGGACTACCCGATCCGCAGCACCTACCAGCCCGACGAGCCCCCATTGCAGATGACCACCGGGCACCTGCACGAGATCCGTACGGCGATCAAGGAGCTCGGCGACCGGCCCAGCCGGCGCGCCTGCCCCCTCTTCATCCTCTGGCCGAACCTCTGAGCCGCACAGACGGATCGGACCTCCTGCCCGATAGTTCCTGATCATGAACGGCTTCGCGCCCGGCGGGGCGCGGGTGCCGGACACATTGACCGCTGCCTCAACAACTTGTTTTCCGCGCGAATTCACATTCGACCTGCCGTCCTCGCCCTCCTCCTCGGCGGGGAATTGCAAGAAAGCGGAGGCCCTTACGAACTCCCGTGCACCCGGCTCCATCTAAAGGTATGGAGCAAGCGGCTCGGCGCGTCTCGCCCGGGCCACGGGGAGCGAATGGTCCGCCTGCGCGAAATGGCGGCACCGGAGCGCGACGCCCACGCGGCGGCTCGCGCGAACGCTCGTGAACACCTGAGCATACGGGAGGGCACCATGAGAAAGACGTCCGGCGGAATGGTCCTGGTGGCCGGCGCGCTCACTCTGGCGAGCGTGAGCGGCGGCCTGCCGGCGCGGGCCGAATCGGCGGCGGCCGTCCGGGCCACGGCTGCGCCGGTGAGCACCGTCGCCTCGGCGGCCCAGGTCAGCAGGTGCGACCAGAGCAACGACGCCAAGAAGTACGCGCTTCCCCACAAGAGCGACATCGTCGTCAAGATCGACCACTGCATCACCAAGAGGAAGTCCGGCAGGGGCTACAAGGTCTTCTCCAGTCTGACCATGTCCTGGGACGAGCTCAGCGAGCATTTCGGATCGATGCACCGGTTCAATCATTTCTACGTCTACCTGTACGTCAACAGGAGAAACAATGGCGGTGGCGGCGACAAGAACTACAAGAGAACCATGTGCATCTTCACCGACGCCCTCAACGCGCGCAGAGAAAGCGCCATCGCATGCTCCACGCCAATGGTGAGCTACAGCAAGAAGTACGACTACTACTCGGACGTGTTCGTGGTCGCCGACGTCGCGAACGACGGCAAGGGCGAGATTTACTGGGCACTCGACCGTTCGAAGTACATCTACTGATCCGCGTCGCGGGTGTTGGCCGACAGTGTGCCGGCCTCGCCGCCCCCCGGTCCGCAGTGGCTCGCGGAGAGCGGCGAGGCGGCTTCGCTCTGCGGGCCGATGCCGTCGTGGCCCATGACGGCCACGGCCCCCTTCACGGGTGGAGGCGTGGGCAGCGCAGTCGCGCCGCCCACCGCCCGTTTCCACGCGCCTACCAGCGCAATTCCCCGGTTTCGTCCTGGAACCTGTCGGACCGTCCGCGTCGAAGGTTGCCAGACGCACGACAGTCCTGGCGCACTCCTCCGGTGACCTTGGCTTCTTATCGGTATCAGGTTACAAAGCTTGATACTTGTAACCAATCCGGTTAGCGTTTGCCGTATGGAGCAGAGAACACTCGGCGCCGGCACCTGTGTGGGGGCGGTCGGGCTTGGGTGTGCCGGCATGTCCGGCGCATACGGACCCAGCGCCGACGACCAGAGCATCGCGACACTTCGCAGCGCGCTCGACGCCGGGATCACGTTCATCGACACCGCTGACCACTACGGGATGGGCCACAACGAGACGCTCATCGGGCAGGCGCTGCGACCCGCCGCCCGCGACCGCGCCGTGGTGAGCGTGAAGTTCGGCGCGCTGTTCGGCCCGGACGGCAGCGTGCGGGGCGTCAACGGCCGGCCTGACGCGATCCCGAACTACCTGGGCTACTCGCTGCAGCGGCTGGGCACCGACTACGTGGACATCTACCGCCCGGCCCGGCTGGACCCCGCTGTCGCGATCGAGGAGACCGTCGGCGCCATCGCCGAGATGGTGCACAAGGGCTACGTGCGCGGCATCGGGCTGTCCGAGGTCGGCGCCGAGACGATCCGCCGCGCCCACGCCGTGCACCCGATCACGGACGTCCAGATCGAGTACTCGCTGTTCAGCCGCGGCGTTGAAGACGAGATTCTGCTCACCTGCCGCGAGCTGGGCATCGGCATCACCGCCTACGGGGTGCTCGCCCAAGGAATGCTGACCGGGACGTGGCAACCGTCCGCCGACGACGCACGGCATCGCGGGCACCTGCCCCGTTTCGCCGCCGGCAACATCGAAGCCAACCTCGCGCTTGTCGAGCGGCTGCGGGAGATCGCCACCGCCCGCGGCGTCACGGTCGCACAGCTCGCGATCGCCTGGGTGCTCGCGCAGGGTCGCGTGCACCGAGACATCGTCGCGCTGGTCGGGGCCGGCCGACCGCGCCGGATCGCCGAGACGGTGGACGCCGCCGGCCTGCAGTTGACCGAGGACGACCTGGACGCGATCGAGCAGGCCGTCCCGCGCGGGGCGGTCGCCGGGGAACGCTATGCCCCCGCCCTGCTCGCGCTCCTGGACAGCGAGCGAACAGGAAGCAAGCGCTGATGCCCGCCCGAGTCCCGCTGGACGCGAACACCATCCTGGCGGCCACCGAGGAGATCCTGCGCCGCCACGGACCGGACAAGGCAACCGTCGTCGACGTCGCCCGGGCGCTCGGGGTCAGCCACGCCGCCGTCTACAAGCACTTCGCCTCCAAGCAGGCGCTACGCGAGGCTGTGACCCGGCACTGGCTCGACCACAACCGCGACACCCTCGCCGTCATCGCGGCCGACCGCGCGGTCCCGCCGGCGCAACGACTGCGTACCTGGCTGCACGCCGTCCTGGCCGTGAAGCAGGCCAAGATTCGCGAGGACCCGGAGCTGTTCGCCGCCTATGGGATCCTCGCGGCTGCGCACAGCACCGTCGCCACTGACCACGTCGCCGACCTCTTGGGCCAGCTGGCAGCCATCATCGCCGACGGTGCCGCCGACGGCAGCTTTCGCACCGACGACGCGGAGGCCACCGCCCGCGCGGTCTTCCACGCCACCGCCAAGTTCCACCACCTCGCCCATGCCGCCGAATGGCAGAACCCCGGCATCGGCACCGAGCTCGACGAGGTGTGCACCCTGCTGCTCGAGGGTCTGCAGGCCCCCACGTCGCCATAGCCGGATCGGGCTGAGCACCCGCCGCCGCCGATGTCGGCGGCGCGGTCAGTCCCGCGCACCCTCACCCAGGCAGCAACGAACAAGGAGTGACAGAACAACCGTGGTCCAAGCAATCGGAGTGACACAACCAGGTGGACCGGACGCTCTCGACGAGCTCGATCTGGCGGCCGAGCCGATCGGTCCCGGTCAGGTCAGGATCCGGGTCACCAGCGCCACGGTGAACCCGACCGACGCGATGATCCGCTCACGTCCGCGACAGGACGTGGCGGACGCGGCGGACGCGGCGGACGCGGTGCGGGTGCCGGGCATGGAGGTCGCCGGAGTGATCACCGACATCGGCCCCGCCGTCGAGCGCCCGTTCACGATCGGGGACGCCGTCATGGCCATCGTGGTGCCCTCGGGCGAGCACGGCGGCTACCGGGCAGACCTGGTCGTACCAGCCCGGTCGGTCGCGAAGATCCCGGCCGGGCTCTCGGACGTCCAGGCCGCCACCATCCCGATGAACGGGCTCACCGCGCAGCTCGCGCTCGACACGCTGGCGCTCCCGGCCGGCGCGACGGTCGCCGTCACCGGCGCCGCCGGCACCGTCGGCGGATACTTCGTCCAGCTCGCCAAGCAGGCCGGGCTGGTCGTCGTCGCCGACGCCGCCCGCCAGGACGAGACCTTCGTACGCGACTGCGGAGCCGACGAGGTCGTGCCGCGGGGGGATGATTTCGTGGCAACGGTCCGCCGCCTCCACCCCGGCGGTGTTGACGGGCTCCTCGACGCCGCCGTGCTGGAGGCCGGCACGCTCCCGGCCGTCAAGGACGGCGGCACCGTCGTCACCGTCCGCGGCTACCAGGGCGACGGGACCGGCCGGGTCCGCGTCGCCCCGATCTTCGTCCGCGACTACGTCGAGGCCGCGGCCGAGCTCGACCGGCTCGCCGAACTCGCCGGCGACGGACGGCTCACCATCCGCGTGGCCGGCCGACTGCCCGCCACCCGGGCCGCCGACGCGCACCGCTCGCTCGAACAACGCGGTATTCGCGGGCGGTTCGTCCTGCAATTCGACTGACCAAACCTCGAGCAACCGGAGCGACGAACGATCTCGGGGGCGGCCGTTGCCTGGGTGGGGCCGGTCAGTTCACCAGCACGATCTTCCCGCGAGAGTGGCGGCTCTCGCTCAGCTCGTGCGCCGCAGCCGCCTCAGTGATCGGGAACGCCGCCGCGACCGGCACCCGCAGCCGGCTCTGCCCGGCGAGCTCGACCGCGATGCCGAGACCGTGCACCGCCAGCGGGTCGGCGGCTCCGACGGCCGCTGTGTCGCCGGCCGGCACGCCGTGCGACAGGTGCACGCCGAGGGCCGCCGCGGTGAGGTCGGGAGCGATCGTCACCACGCGCGCCGGGTTGCCGGTGATGGCGATCAGGTCGGGCAGCGCCCCTCCCGCGCAGTCGAACACCGCGTCCACCCCGCCCGGCGCCAGCGCGCGGACCCGTTCGACCAGGCCCGCCCCGTACGTCGTCGGCTCGCAGCCCAGCGAGCGCAAGAAGTCGTGGTTGTGCTCCCCGGCCGTGCCGATGACCGTGGCGCCACGGGCGACCGCGAACTGCACGGCGACCGTGCCCACCCCGCCGGCCGCGCCCTGCACCAGCACGGTGTGCCCGGCGCCGACCGCGAGCCGGTCGAGCACACGCGTGGCCGTCTCGACGCTGCCTGCGGCGCCACCGGCCTCCTCCCAGCTCCACACGGCCGGTTTCGGCGCCCAGACGACCCGGACCGCGTGATCGGCGTTGGCGCCGCGCGCGGTCGTCGCGGTCATGCCGAACACCTCCTCGCCGACTCCGACACCCGTGACGCCGTCGCCGACCTCGTCCACCACGCCGGCGGCGTCGAACCCGGTCCGGTACGGGAACGTCACAGGCACCACCTCACGCATCTTCCCCGAACGGATGAACGTCTCCCCCGTCGACAGCCCGGACGCCCGCACGGCGATGCGGATCGTCCCCGGCCCTGCGTGTGGCTCCTCGACCTCGGCGACATGCACCACGCCGGCCGGGCCGTACTCCGAAAACTGAACAGCTCTCATGTGCCGCACCGTAACGGAACACCCCGTCCGCTTGACTAAAGTGAGAGCGGTGACGGCCGAAGTGAGTCAGAAGCTGCGCTCGGACGCCCGCGACAACCGCGCGCGCATTCTCGCGGTCGCCCGCGCGACGTTCGCCGCCGAGGGCCTCGATGTGCCGATCCGGGAGATCGCCCGGCGCGCGCAGGTTGGCGCGGCCACCGTCTACCGGCACTTCCCCACCAAGGAAGCGCTGCTCAGCGAGGTCTTCGCCGAGCCGATGGCCATGTGCTCGGCGGTCGTCGAGGAAGGGCTGGCGCAGGCCGACCCGTGGCACGGGTTCTGCCTGGTGGTCGAGAAGCTCATGGAGGTGCACGCCCTCGACCGGGGCCTGTCCGGCGCGTTCATCTCGCAACTGCCGTACTTCACCGCTGACCGCGACCGTACGATCCGGCTGCTGCTCCAACTCATCCGGCGCGCGAAGGCGGCAGGCGGCCTGCGGGCGGACTTCGTCCTGGAGGACTTCATCCTGGCGATGATGGCGAACGAGGGCATCCGCGCCGAGTCACCCGAGCAGCGAGCCGCGGCGTCGCGCCGTTTCGCAGCCCTGATGATCCAGTCGTTCCGTGCCGACCCCGTCCGCGCGCCGCTTCCGCCGGCCGTCCGGCTGCTGCCGGCCGTTCAGTAGTGTCCCGGCGGCGGCCTCCCGGCGTTCCTGCCGCCCCCGTCCTGCGCGAGCGTGGCCGGCATCGGCTCGTCGACCAGCCACCGCAGCATCGCCATCGGCTGCGCCAGGCTCCGCGTTGACCGATCCACCGTTCTCTCGTACGTGGTCTGCCCCCACGTGAGGCGGCCCGCGTCGCAATGACGTCCATCTCCGGCGAGCGGCACGTCGATGATCAGAGACGTGGACGTAACCGGCGGCCAGGCGCGACTATGCCTGCTTGCCGCCGGTGAACGGGGCCTCGCCCTCCTTGAGGGCGCGGAAGCGCAGCGCCGACCACACCTCGTCCACCGCCACCTGCCCGTTAGGGCGCAGCCCGTACTCGCCCACGATCGGCCAGAGCGTGTCACGGTTGATGTCCGCCTTGTTCCCCTTGGGGTAGGCGACCCACACGACCGGCGGCTCGGTGACCTGGTCGCGGTGCCGGTCCAGGATCTGCCGGGCCGAGGCGGAGTCGGAGGCGAACAGGAGCGCCACATCCGCCTCCTTGAGGTCCTCCACGTGGCGGGCGCCCTCGGGCAGCGGCCCGAGCAGCGGCAGGTGGGCGGTGTCGGAGATCCACACCTTGGACTCCGGCTTGATGAGCAGCTTGGCCGCGACGGTCTTGCTCATGACGTGTTCAGCTCCTTTGTAGGCGGAATGCCCCGACTGTCGGTGGAATGCCCCCAACATTCCACCGACAAATAAGATTGTCAAGACGACTTGAGTTGTCAGGACTTCAGGAAGTGCAGGACGGCCAGCACCCGGCGGCTGTAGCCCGTGGTGTGCGACAGCCGTAGCTTGTCGAACAGGGAGTTCACGTGCTTCTCCACCGCGCTCTGCGACACGTGCAGCGCCTGGGCGATCGAGGCGTTGGTCAGCCCCTGTGCCATCAGCTCCAGCACCTCCCTCTCCCGCGCCGTCAGCCGCGCCAGCGGGTCCACCTGCGTCGTGCGGGCCAGCAACTGGCGCACCACCTCCGGATCGAACGCCGCCCCGCCCGCGCCCACCCGCTCCAGCGCGTCCAGGAAGTCGCCCACCTGCGCCACCCGGTCTTTCAGCAGGTAGCCGACGCCCTCGACGTCCGCGCTCATCAGCTCGGTGGCGTACCTCTTCTCCACGTACTGCGACAGCACCAGCACCTTGACCTCACTCCAGCGCCGCCTGATCTCCAGCGCCGCGCGCAGGCCCTCGTCGGTGTGGGTCGGAGGCATGCGTACGTCCACCACCACGACGTCCGGGCGGTGCTCGGCCACGGCCGCCACCAGCGCCTCACCGTCGCTGACCGCGGCCGGCACCTCGTGGCCCTCCTCGAGCAGCAGCCGTACCAGGCCCTCGCGCAGCAGGGTGGAGTCCTCGGCCAGGATCACCCGCACGGCAGCACCGCCGTGATCGTCGTCGGCCCGCCCGCCGGGCTGCTCACCTCGAAGCCGCCGTCCAGCGCCGCCACCCGCCTGGCCAGGCCGGACAGGCCGCCGCCCGTCGCCTGCGCGCCGCCCGCGCCGTCGTCTCGCACCCGTACGACCACCGCGGCGTCCTCCTCGTGCACCTCGACCGTGATGAGCGTGGCGCCGGCGTGCTTGGCGGCGTTGGTGACGGCCTCGCACACCACGAAGTACGCCGCCGTCTCCACCGCCATGGGCGGCCGACGCCGCAGGTCGCAGGCTACCCGCACCGGCACACCCGAACGTTCGGCCACCCCTGCCAGGGCCTCTTCCAGGCCGAGGGAGTCCAGGCCGCTCGGGTAGACCCGCCAGGCCACCTCGCGCAGCTCGGCCAGCGCCTGCTGGGCCTCCTGGTGCGCCTGCTCCAGCAGCTCCGACCGGCCCCGCCGGGCGCGCCCGATCAGCATCGACAGCGCCACCAGGCGCTGCTGCAGCCCGTCGTGCAGGTCTCGCTCGATGCGGCGGCGCTCGGAGTCCACCGCGGCCACGATCCCGGCCCGGCTCTCGGCCAGCTCGGCGATCCTGCGCTCCAGCGCCTGCGTCGGGTCGGGGCCCAGCATGCGCAGCGCCAGCCGACGTTCCAGCGCGTGCACCCCGACCACACCCGACAGGACCAGGAACAGCAGCACGACCCCGGCCACCGCCAAGTAGGCGACCAGCGGTATCGACGGCCGCATCCCGTCGAACGCCTCGCCGCGCCCCCACGCGGCGAGGAAGCGGACCGCCGTGTCCGCCCCGTACACGAGGAGCGTGATCACCAGCCCGCCCAGCACGCCCGCCGGGACGCGGGCGGCGAGGTAGGGCAGCGGCCTGCCCTCCTGCAGGGCGCCGGGGTCCAGGCGCAGGCGGCGGGTCTCGAGGCGGGTCAGCCGCCGGGCCGCCGCGCCGACGTTCGGATTGTCCAGGAACGGGAGCGTCAGGAGCAGGAACACCAGCTCGATCAGCGCGGTCACGGCGCCCAGCGCCACCGCGCCGAGCAGCCGCAGCCCCTCAGCGGCGAGGCGCATGCCTGCCCTTGCGCCGCTCGGCCAGCCGCACGACGACGAACACCACGACAGCCAGCGCCACCAGCGCGATCACCACGTTGGTGCCGATGCCCACATAGGTCTCCACCAGCGCCCAGTTGTCGCCCAGCAGGTAGCCGGCCATCACGAAGATGGTGTTCCAGATAAGGCTGCCGGCGCTCGTCAGCAGCGTGAACGTCAGCAGCGGCATCCGCTCCACGCCCGCCGGGATCGAGATGAGGCTGCGGAAGAGGGGGATCATCCGGCCGAAGAACACCGTCTTGCGGCCGTGCTTGAGGAACCACGCCTCGGTCTTCTCGATGTCGGACGGCTTGACCAGCGGCAGCTTGGCGGCGATGGCCAGCGTGCGCTCCCGGCCCAGCAGCGCCCCCACCCAGTACAGCGCCAGCGCCCCGAGGACCGAGCCGAGCGTCGTGCACACCAGCACATCCAGCAGGTCCAGCTGGCCCCTTCCTGCGGTGAAGCCGGCCAGGGGCAGGATCACCTCGCTGGGCAGGGGCGGGAACAGGTTCTCCAGCGCGATCGCGAGCCCCGCCCCGGGCGCTCCGAGACTCTCCATCAGTCCAACCAGCCAATCAGTCATGGGCCCCAGGCTATGGAACGTCGGATATGCCGGGAATGAGGCACGCTTCCGATCGCGAGGTGCGGGAAACCACACCCCGCCGTACCGTACACTGTACGGCCGTGACCTCTTTGACGGATCTGGTACGGCACTCGGCAGTCTTCCAACCCGGCGACCCGCCCAGGTCCGGAAACATGGTCTTCCTGGACCCGGATGGGCCGTCCTCGGTGACGGTGGCCGCGCCCGACGGGGACACCCGGCAGGTCGCGGCCACGCTCGTCCCGGTGGGTGAGGCGGTGGCGGCGCTGGCCAGGGCGCGCATGGACCCGCAGGCCGACGCGGCGGCCCGCTTCTGGGGCGCGGTCGCGCTGGTGGCGCTCCAGCTCGTCACCCGGGGCCGCATCCTGCCGGGCGTGACGGCGGGCGACCACGACTCCTGGCGCGCGGGGCCGCTGGACGCCGCCGACATCCAGCGCATCCGCGAGCTGGCCGCCGCCATGCCCGCCTCGGCGCGCGCCCTCCCCCTCCACCCCGACGGGACCTCACCCGGCCTTAAGACCGCAGCCGATCGCGGGTCACGGGCGGCGGGCGGGACGGAGCGCCGAGCCGGGGACCCGGCGCAGGCACAGGCCGCCCACGTGGCTGAGGCGGGTGGCCGCGCCGGTGACGAGCAGCCGGACGAGGTGCGGTTGCCCGAGGCCGAGCCGCTGGTACGGGCGTTCCTCGACGCGGTCGCCGACGCCATGCCCCGCTCCCCCGGCGCCGTACGGGCCACCGGCCTGACCGCCTACGCCGCCGCCAGACCCGTCAAAGTCCCGCACCTGCGCCCCTGGGCCGAGGAGGTGGCGGCGGGGCTCGACTCCGGCGTACGGCTGTCGCTGCGCCTGGAGGCCGACGACCTGGCCGCCGCCGAGTTCCGCGCCGTCGTCCAGCTGCACAGCCTGGCCGACCCCTCGCTGGTCGTCGACGCCGCCGACCTGTGGCGCGGCCACGACCGGGGCTTCGGCCCCCGCGCCAGGATCGAGAGCACCCTGGCCGTACGCCGCGCCGCCCGTACCTGGCCCCGCCTTGAGCGGCTGCTCGACAGCGCCGTCCCCGACGAGCTCACCCTCACCGACGGCGACGTCGAGGAGCTCCTGGCCGGAGCCGCCGAGCGCCTGGCCGCCGCCGGGGTCGAGGTGCACTGGCCCAAGGCCCTCGTACGCGGCCTCAGCGCCCGCGCCGTCGTCGGCGAGCGCGACAGCAGGCCGTCGGACCTGCCGTCGTTCCTCGGCGGGCACCACCTGACGAGCTTCGACTGGCAGCTCGCCCTCGGCGACCGGCGCCTGACCGCCGAGGAGATGGACCGGCTGGCCGAGGCGCACCGCCCCGTCGTACGGCTGCGCGACCAGTGGGTCCTCATCGACCCCGACCTGGCCCGCAAGGCCCGCCAACGCGACCTCAAGCCCTTGACCGGCATCGAGGCGCTCAGCGCCGCCCTGACCGGCACCGTCGAGGTCGAGGGCGAGCAGGTCGCCGTCGAGCCCACCGCCTGGCTGCGCGAGCTGCGCGAGCGCCTGTCCGAGCCCGCCGACGTCGATCCGCCCGCGGGGCTGGCCGCCACGTTGCGCGACTACCAGCTGGCCGGGCTGCGCTGGCTGGCCCGGCTCACCTCGCTCGGCCTGGGCGGCTGCCTGGCCGACGACATGGGCCTGGGCAAGACGATCACGCTGATCGCGCTGCATCTGCACCGCTCAGGCACCGGCCCCACGCTCGTGGTGTGCCCGGCCTCGCTGCTGGGCAACTGGGAGCGGGAGATCGCCAGGTTCGCGCCCGGCGTGCCCGTGCGCCGCTTCCACGGGTCGAGCCGCACGCTGGCCGAGGACGGGTTCGTGCTGACCACGTACGGCACCATGCGCATGGACGCCGCCCGCCTGGCCGCGCACCCATGGGGTCTGCTGGTCGCCGACGAGGCCCAGCACGTCAAGAACCCCGCCTCCGGCACCGCCAAGGCGCTGCGCGAGATCCCCGCCGCCGCCCGCGTCGCGCTGACCGGCACCCCCGTGGAGAACAACCTGTCAGAGCTGTGGGCCATCCTCGACTGGACCACGCCGGGGCTGCTGGGCCCACTGGGCAGGTTCAGGGCGCGGTGGGCCAAGCCCGTCGAGTCCGGTGACGGTGAGGCGGCCGAGCGCCTGTCGCGGCTGGTCGGGCCGTTCCTGCTGCGCCGCCGCAAGAGCGACCCAGGCATCGCGCCCGAACTGCCGCCCAAGACCGAGACCGACCGTCCCGTCGCGCTCACCACCGAGCAGGCAGGTCTGTACGAGGCCGTCGTACGCGAGATCATGACTCAGATCGCCGACGCCCGCGGCATGGCCAGGCGCGGCCTCATCGTCAAGCTCCTGACCGGGCTCAAGCAGATCTGCAACCACCCCGCCCAGTACCTGCACGAGAGCGAGCCGCGCCTGCCCGGCCGCTCGGGCAAGCTGGAGCTGCTGGACGAGCTCGTCGACACCATCGTCGCCGAGGACGGCGCGGTGCTGGTCTTCACCCAGTACGTCACCATGGCCCGCCTCCTGGAACGGCACCTGACCTCCAGGGGCGTGAGCACGCAGCTCCTGCACGGCGGCACCCCGGTCGCCCGCCGCGAGGAGATGGTCGCCCGCTTCCAGGACGGCCGGGCCCCGGTGTTCCTGCTGTCGCTGAAGGCCGCCGGCACCGGCCTGAACCTCACCCGCGCCGACCACGTCATCCACTACGACCGCTGGTGGAACCCGGCCGTCGAGGACCAGGCCACCGACCGCGCCTACCGGATCGGCCAGACCCGGCCCGTCCAGGTGCACCGCCTGATCACCGAGGGCACGATCGAGGACCGCATCGCCGAGATGCTCGCCGCCAAGCGCGCGCTCGCCGAGGCCGTGCTCGCCTCCGGCGAAGCCGCCCTCACCGAGCTGACCGACGCCGAACTTGCCGCTCTCGTGGAGCTGAGATGACCGACGCACGTGGATTCGCCGCCTTCCCCCCGCAGCGCGCCGGGGCCCGTTTCGCCACCTCCTGGTGGGGGCGCGCCTGGATCCAGGCCATGGAGGACACCTCGCTGGACCACGGCCTGCTGCGCAAGGGCCGCGGCTACGCCAAGACCGGCCAGCTCGGCCCCATCACCGTCAGCCCCGGGCGCATAGCCGCCGTCTCCGAGAGCGAGTACGACACCGTCGTACGTGTCGAGCAGCTCACCGACGCCGCCTGGGAACGCTTCCTCGACCAGGTCGCCGCCAAGAGCGGCCACATCGCCGCGCTGCTCGACCGCGACATGCCCCACGACCTGGTCGAAGCCGCCGAGGACGCCGCCGTGCCGCTGCTGCCCGCCGTCGGAGACCTCGAACCCGAGTGCTCCTGCCCCGACTGGGGCCACCCCTGCAAGCACGCCGCCGCCCTGTGCTACCAGGCGTCGTGGCTGCTGGACGCGGACCCGTTCGTGCTGCTGCTGATGCGCGGGCGCGGCGAGCGCGAGCTGATCGAAGCGCTCCAGCGGCGCGGCGCTCCCGGCGACAGGGCTCACGGCGACGGCGCTCCCGGCGACGGGGCACCGGCCGGGGAGACCGCGCGGGCGGCCGGCGGTGTGGCGGCGGCGGAGGCGTTCGCGGCCGGCGTGCCACCGCTGCCCGACCCCCCGCCGCTCGATGTCGCCTTCGCCCCGCCCGCCCTGGACGCGCCCGCAGGCCGGGCGCCCGGCGGATACGGGGCCGCGGAGCGGACGTCCGGCGTGGGCGTGGTCGCGGAGCGGGTGCCTGCCGTGGGCGTGGCGGCGGAGCGGACGCCTGGCGTGGGCGTGGCGGCGGAGCGAGCGCCCGGCGAATACGTGGTCGCGGAGCGGACGCCCGGCGTCGATGTGGCCGCCTTGCGCGTGCTCGCTGCCTCGGCCGCCTCCCGGGCGCGCGAGGTGCTGCTGCACGGGCGCCTGCCGGAGCTCACCGAGCACCAGGACCGGGTACGCCTGGCCGCCGACCACGGACTCGATCTCCGGCTCGACCTCGGGCTCGAGGCGGCGGTACAGGCCTGGAGGTACGGCGGCGCGCAGGGTGTGGACGTGCTCGAGAGCGCCTGGACGCCGCCCCGCCAGGACCTCGCCAGAGCGCAGGCCCTGCTGGAGGCCGGATGGGAGGGCGAGCGCCCGCCGCAGGTGGAGGCGTGGCGCAACCGCTGGACCCTCGGCGCCATGCAACTGCGTTACGGCCGCGACGGCCGCTGGTACCCCTTCACGATGCGCGACGGCGCATGGTGGCCCGCAGGCCCGCCCGAGCGCGACCCTTCGGCGCTCGTCAGCGGCTAGACCTCAGGCACAAACGTGCGTGCCACCGCCGCCTGAGATCGGCTATGAGGCCACCGAGACGACGTGGCGGATGGAGCCCTGGTCGGTGATCAGGGTGAGCATGCAGCGGGCCACGTCGGCGCGCGTGGTGCTCAGGCCGCCCCTGATGTTGCGGTCGAGGGCCGTGCGGTAGCGGGCGCTGCGCCCGCCGTCGGTCAGGCGCGAGGGCCGGACGATCGTCCAGTCCAGGTCACTGGCGCGCAGCAGCCGCTCGGCCTCGGCCAGATCGGCGTAGGGGTGGCGCAACACGCGCTGCAGGAGCGGCTTGAGCACGTACTGCGTGAACGGGCCGTCATCGGCGCCGGCGACCAGCCCGGAGGCGCTGACCATCAGCAGGCGCCGGGACTGCGTCCGCGTCATGGCCTTGATCACGGCGGCGATGCTGCCGGACTGCACGGTGGTGGGGCCCCGCCCGCGTGCGCCCATCGCCGACAGCACCGCGTCGCGGCCCTTGACCGCGGAGGTGATGGCGTCGGCGTCCGTCACGTCGGCCTGCGCGACGTCCAGCCGCCCACGCAGGTCGGCGGGCAGCCTGGACGCGTCGCGTACGACGGCGGTGACCTCGTGGCCGAGGTCGAGTGCCTGGCGCAGGAGCTGCTGTCCCGTGCCACCGGTCGCTCCGAGGACCGCGAGCCTCATCGATGTCGCCTCCAGAGTTGGTGAGTATTCACTCACCCTACCTCGCGAACACCACGGAAGCTCAAAGATCTTCCTGCGCCTGCCCTTGCGTGCGGCGGCGGCCGCGAGGCGGCCTCGTACGCTCAGACTGAGCCGGGCACCCCAGTACGGTGAGTCTCGGGGTGCTCGGCGCTGCGCTGCGTCACAGGGTGCGCAGGTCGACCGCGTCGGCCATCGCCCGGTAGCCGGCCGGGTTGGGGTGCAGGTGGTCGCCGCTGTCGAAGGCGGGCCGGATCCGGTCGGGAGCGGCGGGATCGGCGACGGCACGCTCGAAGTCCGCGACCGCGTCGAATTCGCCGCCGGTCCGGATCCACGCGTTGACCGTGTCACGGACGCCCTCGGCCTCGCCGGTGAGCTCGGCCGGCAGGATGGTGCCGCCGACGATCCGGACGCCTCGCGCGTGGGCGGCGCGGATGAGCTGCCGGAAGCCGGCGATCAGATCGTCGGCGCCGACCTTGACCGCGGGCGTGGTGCAGGGCGTGGGCTCCCGCATGCCCAGCAGGATGTCGTTGATGCCCTCCAGCACGATCACGGTCTTGACGTGGGGCTGGTCGAGCACGTCCCAGCGGAAGCGGGCCACTCCCCGCTCGCCCAGGCATGCCGAGTCGTTGAGCAGCCGGTTGCCGGCGATACCGAGGTTGAGCACCGGCCGCCGCCCGCCGAGCCTGCGGGCCAGCGCGTCCGGGTACCGGTCGTCGGCGTCCTGGGTCGCGGCGTACCCGTCGGTGATGGAGTCGCCGAACGTCGCCACCGCGGCCCCGCCGCCCTGCACGTCCACTCCGGACAGGTAGAACCATGAGCTGTTGGTCTCGGCGAAGGCGCCCGCGCCGGTGTCGCCGGTGTGGTTGCCGGAGGCGCGGTAGGAGGTGGCCTGGGCGAGGTTGTGGTACGTGGACGGGCCGGTGTCGCCCTGGAAGTAGAGCGTCACCGCCAGCCGCTCGCCCGCCTTGACCGCAAGCCGGACGGGGTCACTGGCCGCCTGTCCACCGGCCGGGATGGCCACCGAGGCCGAGCGTGCGAACATCAGCGGCCGCAGCGTGCCCGTCCGGACGGCGGCCCCCGCGCCGGCCCGGCCCACGCTGGCGCCGGTCAGCCGGAGCGGGGTGCCGCCGTAGGCGTTCGACAGCCGGATCCGGACCGTCGGGCCTCCGGCGGTGACCTTGACCACCTGCCGTACGGACTGGTCGGCGAAGCCCTTCTCCGCCCAGGTGGGATACCAGACGTCAGGCGACGGCTGCTGGACGGCGCTCGCCCACGCCGCCGTCCACCTGCCGGTCTCGGCGCCGGCCGGCGCGGGTGATGCCGTCATGGCGGCGGTCAGCGCGGCGGCAGTCGCGATTTTCCACATGATGATGCTCTTTTCAGTCCAGGACAGGGAAGTTGGCGCGGAACGTGCCGTAGGGGTCGTGGTGGCGCTTGACGTCGCGCAGCCGGGCCAGGGTGTCTGCGGGGAAGGCCTGGGCGGCGTTCTCCCCCGGCGCGAGGAAGGTGTACGGCTTGCGCCCGCTGACCGCCTGCCCCAGCGCCGCGATCAGGGCGGCCTGCTTGCCCTGCACCGCGTCGACCAGGTGGGGCAGCCGCAGGCCGAGCAGGTAAAGCATGTATGGCTCGGCCAGCGCCCCGCCCGCGCCGCCGGCGGGATCGGCCTCGGCCAGCGCCCCGCCCAGATGCCGGACCTGCAGGTTCAGCAGGGGCGCGAGGTCGGCGCCGCTGAGCGTCTCCAGCGTCGCCGCGTCCAGGCCGGTCAGCAACTCGGTGCGGGCCAGCATGGGGCTGGGCTCGACCGGCTCGGCCGCGATCGTGCCCAGGTCGGCGATGTCCATCAGGCCGCGGCTGTCGGAGAGGCTGCCGCCGATCTCGTCGAAGGCGGCCAGGAGCGCCTTGGCCTCGGCATCGTCGCCGAGGTAGGTCACGTCCACGGAGACCATCGGCGGGGCAGGCGGCGGCGGCGCCATCCGGTTGATCCACACTGACAGCTCGCGCGGAGCGTCCGCGGTGATCCGCCGGAAGGCGTCGAACACCGCGCCCGCGCGGGCCGCCGGCCAGACGATCCGCCCGCCGTACACGCTGGGCGCCGGGTACAGCGCCAGCTCGATCGAGGTGATCAGCGCGTAGTCGCCGCCACCACCGCGCAGCGCCCAGAACAGCTCACCGTCGGATTCGCCGGTGACCCGCACCTGCCTGCCGTCGGCGTCGACGATCTCGAAGGCACGTACCGAGTCGGCGGCCCAGCCATGGCTGCGGCCGAACCACGAGACCCCACCACCGGCGACGAAGCCGGCCACTGTCACCGCCGGGCTGCTGCCGGCCGGCCCGGTGAGTCCGTATTTGCCGGTCTCGGCCAGCAGCCGGCCCCACCGCACCCCGGCGCCGACCCGGGCGATGCGCGCCTCCGCGTCGACCTCCACCCGGTCCAGGCGGCCGGTCCGCAGCAAAATCACACCCTGCACATCGCCCGAGGCGCCGTGGCCCGACGGCTGGGTGGCGACCGGCAGCCCGGCTTCGCGGGCGTACCGCACCAGCGCCGACACGTCGGCGGCGTCCTCGGCCTCCACCACGGCGGCCACCGGCTGGTGGACGCCCACCGCCCACGGGCGGGCCGCCTCGTCGAACCCGTCCTCGCCGGGGAGCAGCACGCGCCCCCGGACGGCATTACGCAGATCCATAGCTCTTGTCTCCTTCGGGAATCACCAGGGAAGAGGGCCTTCGTGCTGGACGAAGGTGGCGGTGGGGCCGTCGGCGTCCAGCAGGGCCATGGCCACGATCGGCGCGGCGCCCTCTTCGGGGGTCTTGATGCCTTCGTTGTGGTTGATGTCGGTCCTGACCCAGCCCGGGTCGACCGTGTTGACCTTGATCGGGGTGTCCCAGAGCTCCTTGGCGTAGGACACGGTGATCATGTTCAGGGCGGCCTTGGAGGAGCAGTAGGCCAGGTTGAGCATCGGCCACAGCGGATGGTCCTGGTCGAGGGAGCCTCCGATCGAGCCGCGCTCGCTGGAGACGTTCACGATGCGTCCCGCGGGCGAGCGGCGCAGCAGCGGCAGCATCGCGTTGGTGACCTCGATGACGCCGAACACGTTCGTCTCGTAGACCTTGCGGGCCTCCGCGGTCGTGCTCTGGCTCGGCGGTCCGTCCGGGATCATGATCCCGGCATTGTTGATCAGGATGTCGAGCTTGCCGTACTCCTGCTCGATCCACTTCGCCGCGGCACCGATGCTCTCGGCGTCGGTGACATCGAGCCGCACGTACGGCAGGCCGAGCCGCTCGGCCGCGGCCCGTCCCCGCTCCTCGTCACGGGCGCCGATGATCGCGGTGATGCCCTGGTCGGCGAGCTGACGGGCGATCTCGAAACCGATGCCCTTGTTCGCGCCCGTGACGAGCGCGACCGCTACCATGCCGCGCCCGCGATCTGCCGGGTGCTGGCGTTGAGGCGGTTCCACAGGTTGACGGTGGAGATCGTCATGATCAGCGCGGCGAGCTCGGCCTCGGAGTAGTGGTCGGCGACCTCGTCCCACAGCTCGTCGCTGACCTGGCCTCCGTCGGCGAGCCGGGTGACCTCCTCGGCCAGCGCCAGCGCGGCGCGCTCGGCCTCGGTGAAGTACGGCGCCTCCCGCCACGCCGCCACGGCGAACAGCCGTTCGTCACTCTCGCCCGCCTTGCGCAGGTCCTTGGCGTGCATGTCGACACAGACGCTGCACCCGTTGATCTGGCTGGCCCGTAGCAGCACCAGATCCGTGGTGATCTTGGGCAGTCCGGCCTGATCGGTGGCCTTGGTGAGGTCCATGAGCGCCTTCATGGCGCCGGGCAGGACGAGGGCGGGGTTCTTCATGCGTGCCTGCATGGTGACTCTCTCCTCATGAGCGGTGATCGCTTGATGTGACCAGCATGGGGAGGGCCGTTAATACGTTTGCGATGCGCTTTCGATGCAGGGTCGATGAGTCGCTTGTGGCATCTGATGCGATTGAGGCAAATGTAGGATTCGTGGGTGGATGTGCGGTTTGCGATCCTGGGCCCGGTCGAGGTGTCCGCCGGCGGGCTATCGCTTCCTGTTCTGGCGCCGCGACACCGCGCCTTCCTGGCCTACTTCCTGTTGAACGCCGGGGTCGTGCTGACCATCGACCGGCTGATCGACGCGATGTGGGGGCCGACGCCGCCGGACACCGCCCGCGCGCAGGTACATGCCGCGTTGACGGCGATGCGGCGCACGCTGCGCACGGCGGACGCGGCCCACCTGGTCCAGACCCGGCCGGCCGGATATGTCATCGCTCCGGCCGCCGGGCAGCTCGATCTGCAGGAGTTCGCGACGCTCGTGGCCGAGGCGGAGTCCGAGCCGGCCACTGCCGTACCGACGCTGCGCCGAGCGCTCGCCCTATGGCGCGGACCGGCCTTGGCCGGCGTCCAGGCCCATTTCGCGGAGAGCGCCAGGGCGCGGCTGGAGGATCGGCGCCTGGGCGCGGTCGAACGGCTTGCGGAGCTCGAACTCGCCGCCGGAAGGCACACCGAGCTCCTTGACCAGTTGGCCGCCGAGCTGGCCGCACATCCCTTGCGGGAGAAGCTGGCCGGGCAGTTGATGCTGGCCCTGCATCACGCCGGGCGCCAGGCGGACGCGCTGGCCGCCGGCCGTGACTACCGCCGCAGACTGGCCGACGAGCAGGGGCTGGACCCCGGCCACGGTTTCCTGGCAGTGGAGGAGACCGTCCTGCGCGGCGAACCGCCTGCGCCCACCTGGATCCGGCCCGAGGAGGCCGGGCCGCCCGCGGCCGCCCGGATCCATCCCGAGGAGGCCGGGCCGCCCACGGTGGCCGGGCCGCCCGCCGCTACCGGCCTGGCTGCGGCGGCGGGCGGTCTCGCGGCCAGACCAGTGGCGGCCTTTCTGCCCTACGACGTGGCCGACTTCGCCGGCCGCGCCGTCCAGGTGGAGGAGCTGTGCCGGCCCGCCTCCCAGCCGGTGACGATCTCCGTGATCGACGGCATGGCCGGCATCGGCAAGACGGCACTGGCCGTCCATGCCGCGCACCGCCTCGCCGAACGCTATCCCGACGGCCAGCTCTTCATCGACCTGCACGCCCACACGGCGGGCCAGCGGTCGCTCGAGGCCGCGGAGGCGCTGGAGGTGCTGCTACGGCAGCTCGGCGTGCCGACCGAGCGCATCCCCGTGTCCATGACCGAACGGGCCGCGCTGTGGCGAGCCGAGCTGGCCGGCCGCCGGGTACTGCTGGTGCTGGACAACGCCGCCGACGCCGCCCAGATCCGGCCCCTGCTGCCGGGCGTCTCGAACAGCCTGGTGCTCATCACCAGCCGCCAACGACTCACCGACCTGGACGGCGCGCGCTCCGTGTCCATGGACGTGCTGCCGCTACCCGACGCCGTCGCGCTTTTCACCGGCATCGTGGGCGAGCGCGCGTCGGCCGAGCCCGAGGCGGTCGCCGAGGTCCTGCTGCTGTGCGGGTTCCTGCCGCTGGCCGTACGCATCGCCGCCACCCGCCTGCGGCACCGCCCGCGCTGGAGCGTGGCCCACCTGGCCGAACGCCTGCGTGACGAGCGCCGCAGGCTCACCGAGCTGGCCACCTCGGAACGCGGCGTGGCGGCGGCGTTCACCCTGTCGTATCGTCAGCTCCCCGCCGACCAGCAGCGGTTGTTCCGCCTGCTCGGGCTGCACCCCGGCCGCGACATCGAACCCCACGCTGCCGCCGCGCTCGCCGATCTCCCCGTGGAGCGCGCCGAGGATCTGCTGGAGGACCTGCTGGACGCGCACATGCTCCAGCAGCGGACCTTCGGCCGTTACGTCTTCCACGACCTGCTCCGCCGGTACGCCGCGCAGCTCGCGGCCGAACAGGAGCCGCCGGACCTCACGCATGCGGCGATGACCCGGCTGCTCGGCCATCAGCTGATCACGGCATCGGACGCCATGGACCTGCTCTACCCCGACAGCGCCCACCGGCGGCCGCGCATCGAGCGGTCCGCGTGCCCGCCGGCGCCCCTCCATGACGCGCGGCAGGCGCTGGCCTGGCTGGACGCCGAACGAGCCAATCTCGTCCTGGCCGCCGACAGTGGCTCGGCGCACACCGGCCTGCTGGCCACCACGCTGTACCGCTATCTCTACGACCACGCCCACCACGACGACGCTCTCACTCTGTACGGCAAGGCGCTGCACGCCGCCCGATGCCGCGCGGATCCGGCCGGCGAAGGGCGGGCGCTGACCGACCTCGGCTGGGTGCACCAGGTGCAGGGCAGCCATGACGTCGCCCGCGAGCACTTCGAGCGGGCTCTGGCCGCTTGCCGTACGGCTGAGGACCTACGAGGTCAGGCTCGGGCGCTGGTCGGCCTGGGCCGGGTGGGCACGGACGAAGGCGACCACGAGCGGGCCAAGGAGGCGAACCTGCGTGCCTTGGAGCTCTTCCGCGACATCGGCGACCGGTTCGGCGAGGCCGTGACGCTGGACTACCTCGGCATCGTCCACGAGCGGCTCGGCCAGTACGCGCAGGCGGCCGACCTGCACCGCCAGGCACTGGAGCTGTCCAGGGAGATCGGCAGCCGAGGCGGTGAGGCCGACGCCCTGGACAATCTCGGCGTGGCCTGCACGCGGCTGGGCCGGTACTCCGAGGCCCGCGACCACCACGAGCAGGCGCTGGAGCTGTATCGGCGCTTCGGCTACCGGCGAGGCGAGGCCAAGGCACTCAACAGCCTGGCCGAGATCGCGGCGACCACGGGCGACCCCGGCCAGGCCGTACGCCTGCACACCGCCGCACTCGACCTGGCCGTGCAGCTGAGCAACCGGAGCGAGGAGAGGCGGGCCCGCGAAGCCGTCGCCCGGCTCCTCGCCACGCCGGAGACCTGTGCGCCGGAGACCTGCGCGCCGGCGTCCTACTCGGGGGCGTAGAACGCGGTGGTGGCGGCGACGGCGGCGGCCACCTGGTCGGGCGTGCCGCCCGCGGCCTGGTGGGCCTCGCCCCAGGCGCGGCTGCTCTCGGTGATGAAGCGCCGCCCCTCGCTGGTCTCGTGGAAGGTGTTCTCGTCGATCCCGCCCCGGCCGCCGATGGTCAGGTAGAGGCCGAGCCCCAGCAGCGCCAGGTCCCAGCCCACGCCGGTCGCGCCGGGGCCGTACTGATCCCACATCTCCGGCGGCATCTCGGCGCTGTGGCGCAGCTCGAACAGGGTGCCGCCGTCCTGAGCGGACAGGTGCACCTCCACCTCGGAGAAGCCGGGGTTCGGGCCGAACAGCCAGCTGACCTTGAGCAGGCTGGGCGGCTCGCAGCGCAGGATCTCGCCGCCCGCGTTGCCCTGGAGCTGGTACGTGCCCCCGAGCCGCAGGTCGCCGGTCACGGGCAGGAACCAGCGGTTCAGCCGTTCGGCCTGGGTGCAGGCGTCCCACACGTCCTTGATCTCGGCGTCGAAGTGCCGTCGCAGCACCACCGTCTTGATATCGCCGTCCTTCAGCTCGCGCTGAGCCTTCAGCAGCTCGTCGACAAAGTCCATCACGTGTCCTTTTCGTTCATGCGGCGCTCGCGCTTGCCGCGGGCCAGCTCCGTCGCCAGCGCATCCAGCCGTTGGCTCCAGAAGCCGCGAAATCGCTCCAACCAGAGATCGACCTCCTGCAGTGGCCCCGGCTCGACGGCATAGAGCCGCCGGGTGCCATGGGCCCGCACGGTGGCGAAGCCGTTGTCGCGCAGCACCCGCAGGTGCTGGGAGACGGCCGGCTGGGAGATGCCGAACTCACGCTGGATGACGGTGGTGAGCTCACCCGAGCTCTGCTCGCCGCCGGCCAGCAGCTCCAGGATCCGTCGTCGGACCGGATCGCCGAGGACGTCGAATGCGTGCACCGCCCGAGTATTTCAGGGCCAGCTTATATAAGTCAAACCTGGCATAGAGGTCAGTCGTCCAGGCCGCGGGCGCTGAGCGCCTCGCCGAGGGCGTCGGCGTGCCGGAGCGAGCTGACCACCAGCGGCACGGCGAAGGCACGCAGGCTGCGCTCGACGCCCCTGGCCCGCTGGGCCTCCCGGACCCGGGTGGCCAGCGCCGCCACCACCGGCACGCTCCGCACGGTCAGCGACAGCAGCAACGACACCCGGAACGGGTCCAGGCCGACGAACCTCGCGGGGGCCAGGCAGCGTTCCAGCGTGGAGAGCATGGCCGACATCCGGGTGGTGAGCGTGACCAGTCCGGCCAGCGCCACGGCCAGCACCACGCGCAGCGTCGCCGACACCGCCCCCTGCAGGTCCACGAACACCCACTGCATCCCGAACAGCGCCACCGCGAACCACCGCACCGGCTTGACCTGCGCCCAGGCCGCCGCCGCACCGACCCGCGACAGCGAGTACAGGCCCGCCACGACGACCGCCGCCCCGGCGAGGGCCGGAGGCGAGCCCAGCAGCACCAGCACCGTGCACCCCAGCGCCAGCCCGGCCAGCTTGGCCCCGGCCGGCAGCCGATGGAGCGGCGAGTCGCCGGGGACGAAGGCCCCGGTCAGGCCGTTCACGCCATGATCTTCCGGTAGTGGGCGACGGCCTCGTCCGGGGTGCCGTCGGCGACGATCCTGCCCTGATCCAGCACCAGGACGCGGTCGAAGTCCGCGAGCAGCGGCAGGTCGTGGCTGACCACCACCACCTGCTGCGGCATCTCCCGCAGCAACTCGGCGACCTGGCGGGAGTGGCGCAGGTCGAGCAGGGTGGTCGGCTCGTCCATGACCAGGATGTCCGGTTCGAGCACCATGACGGCGCACAGGGCGAGCAGCTGCTTCTGGCCGCCCGACAGGTGGTGGGCAGGGTGGTCGGCGTGGTCGCCCAGGCCGTACCTGGCCAGGACGTCGTGCACGCGCCGCTCGACCTCCTCGCGCGCCAGGCCCTTGCGGCGCAGGGAGAAGGCCACGTCCTCGGCCACCGTCGGCATCACGATCTGGGCGTCCGGATCGGTGAACAGGAACCCGACGGCCTTCCTGATCCTGGCGGCCTGGCGGCGGGTGTCGAGGCCGAGCACCGTGACGCTGCCCGCGGTGGGCAGGGCCAGGCCGTTGATCAGGCGGGCGAGCGTGCTCTTGCCCGAGCCGTTGGCGCCGACCACGCCGATGCGGCGCTCGGGCAGCGTGGCGGTGATGCCGCGCAGGACGTCCCGATCGTTGAGCCGTACGCGCACGTCGGCGAAGTCGATCACGCCGGACCACCCGGAAGGCCAGAACCCCGGCCGGGACCGACCACCTCGAACAGGGCGGCCACCCCGAGCCCGCCCCCGACCGCGGCCGCGGCCAGGCCCAGCGTCCCCGGCGGGGCGCCCGCGCGGACCAGGCGGCTGAACAGCCTGGTCACCACGACCGCGCCGCTCGCCCCCCACGGATGGCCGAGGGCCAGCGCGCCTCCGTCGGCGCACACCCGTTCGTCGCCCATGGGATCGAGCCCGAGCGCGTCGGTGACCGCCAGCACCTGCGCCGCGAACGCCTCCACGATCTCCACTGCCGCGACCCGTTCCAACTCCACCCCCGCACGCGCCAGCACCCGCCGCACCGCGGGCACCGGGCCCCAGCCGGGCAGCTCGGGATCGCACCCGACGACGGCCCCGGCCACCAGTCGCATCCCCGGCAGGCCCGCGCGCAGCCGCTCGGGCACGATGGCCACGGCCGCGGCGCCGTCACTGACCGGGGAGGAATTACCGGCCGTAACTGTACCTTCCGCCACGAACGCCGCGGGCAGGCGGGCCAGCGACGCTGCCCGCAGCGGCCTGGGCCGCTGGTCGTCGCAGCGCCCGCCGATCGGGACGATCTCCTCCGCGAACCGGCCCGCCTCCCGGGCGGCCAGCGCCCTCGCGTGGCTGCGGCAGGCGTAGGCGTCCTGGCGCTCCCGGCCGATGCCGCGCGCCGCCGCCAGCGCCTCGGCGGCCGGGCCCATGTCGGGGTCGGGCCGTCCGTCCGGAGTGAAGGCCGCCCTGGGGTACGGCTCCGTCGCGCCTCGATGCGTACGCAGGGGTGCGGTCGAGGCGCTCTCCGCCCCTCCGGCGATCACCAGGTCCATCTCCCCCGCGCGTACCGCCTGAGCGGCGACCAGGATCGCGGCCAGCCCGCTGCCGCACTGCCGGTCCACCGTGAGGCCGGGCACCTCGTCACCCAGGCCCGCCGCCAGCGCCGACACCCTGGCCACGTTGCCGCCCGGGCCCATGCAGTTGCCGAGCACCACGTCGTCGACCCGCCGCCCGGCCAGGTCACGCGCGACGGCCGCGATCACGGGCGCGGCCAGCCGATCGACGGTCAGCTCCTTGAACGCGTGCCCGGCGGTGCCGATGGGGGTGCGCCGTGCCGCCACGATGACGGGCTCGTCGGGCCGGACACGCACGCCCGCGGACTCGTCGGGCCAGGCAGGCACGGCCGCGGGCTCGTCGGGCCGGGCCGGCCGGGTCATGGGTGCGTTCCGCATGTCAGGTCAGCCGCCGGATGTCCGGGTCGCCGTCCGCCAGGCGGGCCGCCACCAGGGCGCGCGCGGGCTTGCCCGCCTGGGTGCGCGGCAGGCTCGGCACCGCGTACCAGCGGCGCGGCCGCTGCGCCGCGTCCAGGCCGCCCCTGGCCATCGCCTCCAGCAGGGCACGCGGCGGTGGCGGCGTGGCGCGTTCGGCCTCGATGACCGCCGTGACGACGGAGCCCAGTGCCGGGTGCGGCGAGCCGATCACCACGATGTCTCCCACACCGGGCACCTTCCTGAGCACCTCTTCCACGTCCTCGGGCACGACGGTGGCGCCGCCGGTCTGGATCGCGCCGTCACCCCGGCCGCGCACCCGCAGCACCTCTCCTGCCCGGTACGGCTCCGCCACGTCACCCACGCTCACCCAACCGTCACCGTCACGCCGGAGCGGCCCGGCGGCGTCACCCAGGTAGCCGTCGGCCAGCCAGGGCGAGCGCACCCACACCTCACCGAGAGAGCCGGCGCGTGCGGGCCGGACCTCGGTACCGGGAGAGCCGGCAGGTGCGGGCCTGACCTCGATCTCCACGCCCGGAAAAGGGCGCAGCCCACCCCCGTCGGCGTCCACCGCCACGAAGGACAGCTCACTGGCCCCGTAGTAGGACACAACACGAACCCCCGCCCGAGCGGCCGCCGCACGCGTGTCCGGGTCGAGGGCCGCGCCGCCCACCACCGCGGTTCGCAACGTCCCCGGGTGCGCCAGCACGTCGGGCAGCCGGTGCGGCACCAGGTGCACGACAGTGGCCCTGGCCGGCAGGTCACCCGGTGTTCTGGCGGGCCAGCGGCCCGGCAGGAGGGCCGTCGCGCCCGTGGCCAGGGTGTGCACGGCGGCGAAGGCGTACAAGCTGGACACCAGCGGGCCCGGGATCAGGACGACGTCGTCGGGGCGGATTCCGGCGAGGTCGCTGAGGTGCGGGAACGACGCCGTCCAGGACGCGCGGGAGCGCACGACGGCACGCGGCCTGCCGGTGCTGCCCGAGGTGAAGCCGGCCCACGCCCGATCGCCGGGCCGCGGCTCGTGCCGTACGGCTGGACCCGCCACGTACGGCAGCGGCGCGTCCACGTGAACGCCGGGGCCTGCGGGGGTGACGCGCGACCACCGCTCCCGGTCCCACGCGGGATCGCCCACCAGCGGCGTCGCGCCCGCCAGGTCCGCCGCGAGCGCGGCGACGAGCACCTCGACCGGGTCCGTGAGGCCGATCGCGACCAGCCTGCCCGGCCCGATGCCGAGGCCGATCAGGTGGCGGGCGGCGCCGTGGATCCGTTCGGCGAGCCGGGCGTAGGTGAGCTCCCCGGCGGGGCCGCACACCGCCAGGCGCGAAGGGCGCTCGGCGGCGTGCCGCATCACATGCTGTGCGACCGGCATCGGGGGGTCAGTGCCCCCCGCCGGTACGCAGCCGCTCCTGATGCACGGCGGGCACCGCGTCCGGGTACGCCCGCTGCGTGCCCCGGGCCACGACCGACGCGAAGACCGCCTTGACCAGGTCGCCGGGCAGGAACTGGATGCTCAGCAGCGCCGCCCGGCCCAAGGGCATGCCGGTGAGCGCGGCCTGAACGGGGATGCCGAACAGGTAGACCACGCCGACACCGCCCACCAGGCACGCCACCACCAAGGGGACGATGCCCGGGTTGCGGCCCGCGCGTTCGACGAGCCAGCCGGTCACCGCCGCGCCGGGGAGCCAGCCGATCAGGAACCCGGCCGACGGCCCGGCGAACACGCCCAGCCCCCCGCGCCCGCCGGCCAGCAGCGGCAGGCCCGCGGCGACCAGGACGAGCAGCACCGCGACCGCCAGCGCGGCCCGCCACGTGCCGAGAATCGCGCCCGCCAGCATCACACCGAACGTCTGGAGCGTGATCGGGACCGCGTTGCCGAAGAGGTTCAGCGAGCCCGGCAGGCCGAGCACCGCGATCAGCGCCGCGAACACGGCCACCCGCGCCAGGTCGCCCGTGGGGAACCCGCGCCGCTTGGATGCATCCTTCATGACGTCGATCCCACACCAGAACACCCTGCTTCAGGCATGGTGGTATCCCACAACTTTCCGGTCGTTCATCTGCGAACGACCGATACCGATCCCACAACCGGCCCTCAAGCGGCCAGGCGCAGGGCCCGGGCCACGTCGGAGGTGGACGAGGAGGTCTCCGTCGAGGTGTAGCCGTCGCGCAGGGAGGCGTCCAGGTCCTTCAGCCCGTTGCCGCTCAGCGTGATCACGATCCGCAGCCCCGGCTCCAGCGCCCCTCGCGCGTGCCGGTCGAGCAGGCCCGCGACGCCCGCCGCCGAGGCGGGCTCGGCGAAGACGCCGTCGCGGCGGGCCAGCAGCCGGTACGCCGCGAAGATCTGCTCGTCGGTCACCGCCGCGATCAGGCCGCCGGACTCGTCGCGGGCGGCGAGGGCGCCGTCCCAGGTGGCCGGGTTGCCGACGCGGATCGCGGTGGCGTCCGTACGCGGGTCGGCCACGGGCGTGCCGTGGACGAGCGGGGCCGCCCCCGCCGCCTGGAACCCCCACATGCGCGGCAGCCGCCCCGCCAGGCCCGCGCCGTGGTAGTTGCGGTAGCCGCCCCAGGTGGCGGTGATGTTGCCGCCGTTGCCCACCGGCAGGCAGTGCACGTCGGGGGCGTCGCCGAGGGCGTCCACGATCTCGTAGGCGACGGTGCGCTGCCCGGCCAGGCGCAGCTCGTTGCCGACCGAGTTGACCAGCGCGATCGGGTGGTGCGCGGCCAGTTCGCGGGCCACGCGCATGCAGTCGTCGAAGTTGCCGTCGATCTCGACGATCTCGGCGCCGTACCGTACGGCCTGGCCCAGCTTGCCGAGCGCGATCCGCCCCTTGGGGACCAGCACGGCGGCCGTCACCCCGGCGCGGGCGGCGTAGGCGGCGGCCGAGGCGCTGGTGTTGCCGGTGGAGGCGCAGATGACGGCCTGCGCGCCCGCTTCGGCCGCCCGGCTGATCGCCACCGTCATGCCGCGGTCCTTGAACGAGCCCGTCGGGTTGGCGCCCTCGACCTTCAGCCAGACCTCGCAGCCGGTGAGCTCCGACAGGTACGCCGAGCGCAGGAGCGGGGTGTTGCCCTCGTTGAGCGAGACGGACGGGGTGTCGGCGGTGACCGGCAGCCAGCGCCGGTAGTCGCTGTCGATCAGACCATGCCAGGTTCTCATGGTCCGAACCGTAACACTCGTTTCATGTCTCCTGGCAACAGGGAAACGATGTAACATTTGTCATTGTGGGGAACGATCCGGTGGCCGACCGCCTCAGCGCCGTCTATCCCGAGCTGCCGCCCGGAGAGCGGGCGATCGTGCGGGTGCTGCTCGACGACTATCCGTTCGCGGCGCTGGGCTCGCTGCGGGCGCTGGCCGAGCGCGCCGGGGTGAGCCCGCCCACGGCGTCGCGGCTCTTCGACCGCCTGGGCTACGCCGGATTCGCCGACTTCCAGACCGCGGTGCGCGACGGGGCGCGGGACCGGTCGCGGCTGCTGGAGTTCGTCACGGGATCGCCCGGCGCGGCCGAGAGCTCCGCGTCCGGCGGGGAGGCCCCCGAGTTGGGGCGGGCCGCCGAGGACCTGCGCAAGGGGCTGGACGGCACGCTCGCCGCCGCCACCGGCCCGCTGCTCGAAGCGGCGGCGGCGCTGCTCGCGGAGGCCGGGGCCGTGTGGGCGCTGGGCGGGCCGCTGAGCGAGCTGGCCGCCGAATACCTGATCCGCCAGCTCGCCAGCCTGCGCCCCGGCGCGCACCGGGTGCCCGACTCCGCGCAGGCCAGGGCCCGTACCGTGCTGGACCTGAGCGGCTCGGACGTGGTGGTGGCCTACGACTTCCGGCGATACTCGCCGGACATCGCCCGTTTCGTGCGGGCGGCACGCGCTCGGGGGGCGCGGCTGCTGCTCGTCACCGACGCGTGGGAGTCGCCGCTGTCGGCAGAGGCGGAGGTGCTGATCAGGCTGCCGCGCGAGGCCGCCGGGCCGATCGCGCCGCTCGCGCACGAGATCGCCGTCACCGAGCTGCTGCTCGTCGCCGCCGCCGCGCGGCTGGCGCCCGCCCGGCGCCTGGCCGACCTCGAGGCGCTCAGGCAGACGCTCTGAGCCGCTTGTAGAAGAAGCTGCAGTCCTGGAGCGTCCCGTCCGGCGATCCGGCGTACTCGGGGACGATGCCGTAGCGGGTCCAGCCGCCGGTGAGATAGACGTTCTCGGCCAGGCTGCCCGTCTCGGTGTCCAGGAGCAGCAGGTCGGCGCCGGCATCCAAGGCGGCCTGCTCGGCCGTGGCCAGCAGGGCACGCGACAGGCCGCGGCCGCGTGCGTCGCGGTGGACCATGAGCTTGACGATCTCGGCGCGGTGGCGGGCGTTCGGCTTTTGTGCCAGGGCGAGGCTGATGGTGCCGGTGACGACGCCTTCGTCGCGGCTCGTCCAGACCAGGAGACCGCCCTCGGCCACCGCCGGAGCCTGCGCACGCCACCAGGCGGCGGCCTCCTCGTGGCCGAACGGCGCCAGGAAACCCACGGAGGCGCCGCTGTCCACGGCGTCGACCAGGAGTTCGGCCAGGTCCTTGACGGAGGCGTCGAACTCGTCGGCGGTCAGGCGTTCGATGGTGTGCATGGGGTTCCTTACGGGAGGACGACCAGGATGGCGTAGCGGGCCGGGGACGGGCCCGGGCAGCGGAAGCGGGAGGCGCCCCACAGCCGGAAGCGCAGGCAGTCGCCCGCCTCGACGGTGTGCGTGTGGCCGTTCGCGGTGATCTCCACCGCCCCCTCCAGCACCCAGATGTGCTGCTCCAGCCCGGGCACCGGCGGCGCGTCGTAGGAGATGTCCGCTCCTGGCCGGAGCGTCGCCTCCACGACCTCGCCGCGCAGTCCGGGATGCGGCGGCGACACCGAGCGCCGGACGAACCCCGACTCCTCGTCGGTGAAGACCGGCTGCGCCCCGGCCCGTACGACCTCCGGCGGTTCGGCCTCCACCTCGGCCAGGAGCCGTGACATCGTCCGCTCGTAGACGCTGCACAACTTGCCGAGCAGGGCGGCGGTCGGGCTGATCTCCCCCCGCTCCAGCCGCGACAGCGTCGATCGGCTGATGCCCGACCGGCTCGCCAGCTCCTCCAGCGACCAGCCGCGCTCGAGTCGCAGCTCCGCGAGCCGCCCGGCGAGCCGGGCCGCCACTCCCTCAGCGTGTCTCACATCAGGGAATCTATCCCATATGCGGGATCAGCGCCGACGTCGCACCTTGATGTCGCGCATGTCCGTCACCGCGAGCTTCAGGATCTCGTGCGGATGGCCGTGCGCCTCCAGGGCGGCCATCGCGCCCAGCGCCGCCTCGTCCTCGCCGTCGTCCGGCTCGGCCGGCACCTGGCACCGGAAGGTGAACGCCGTAACCCCTTCGTCATGGGTGAACGTCCCGGCCTCGGTGTAGGCGGCGCCGCTCGCGGCCAGCACGGCGGCCCGTCCGGCCTCGTCGAGCTCCTTGAACTTGCCCCTGATCGTCACCCTGAACACACCACTCACTCCTCTCGTACGGCATAGGCCAGCACCTGCTCGCCCAGCACGCCTTCCACGACATCAAGCAACTCCAGGACCGCCGCGGCGATCGCGTCGGGCCGCTCCCCGGTCGCCGTACGCCGGCCGATCTCGGCATAGATCAGGGCGTGCAGGCACCCGATGTGCCAGGCCATCAGCCTGGGCAAGGGGTCGTCCCCGGCCGCGCCGGTCTCGGCGGCCAGCTCCACGGCCAGCGCCTCGGTCATCTGGTGACCGAGGTCCTGCAGCCGGGCGGCCAGCGTGGGAGCGGCCCGCATCATCTCCAGCACCGGCCCGAAGCCCGGTGTCAGGCCGACGCTGCGCTCGCGCCCGCGCACCTCCTCGCGCAGCCGGGCCAGCACCGCGGCGGCCGCCGACTGGCCCGGCGGCCGCCGCCGTACGATGCCGGCCAGCCGATCCGGCGAGGCCTCGTCCGGCGGCAGGACGAGATCCTCCTTGGCCGCGAAGTAGTTGTAGACGGTGTTCACCGAGACCTCTGCGGCCTCGGCCACCTCCGCGATCGTGACGTTGTCGAAGCCGCGCTCCACGAACAGCCCCACGGCCACGTCCGAGATGCGCTGCCTGGTCTGCCGCTTCTTCCGCTCCCGCAGCCCTTCGGTCATACTTGGAGTCTACTGTAATTTTCAAGTGGACTGCAGTTTCCTGGAGCGCGGTGGACAGCGCCGCCCGGCACATGATCACAATGGGCTCGCCCAGTCCGCCTCACAGGCCGGAGCGCGCCCATGGTCAAGCGCAAAGTCATCAGATCCCTGGCTCTCGCCGTCCTCTTCCTGAGCGTGAGCGCCCCGGGAGCCGCGGCGGACGATGAAAGCATTAATCCGACATTTCCTGGACCGGTCTACAAAACCGTCACCGACCGAAGCGGCCTTCTCTCGCTCCAAACTTTTGGCCGCCCCGACGGCAAGGATATGGTTTTCCGGATCTCGGGCAGCGTGTACGCGAACGTCGAAGGCAACAGCCTCGACCCGGCCATACGGCACGGCCAGAAACTCTTCAACATCGAGGGCTACAACATCAGGCGCCTCTACCGCGTGCCGGACACGACCCAGCTCTACCAGCTCTCCCGCGAGATCGTGTTCTACACCGACCCGGCCGACCCCACCCGGATCCTCCGGGAATGGAAGAACCCGATCGACCAGAGGACCTATCCGGTCATTCCCATCAACAACGACACGGTGAACTTCGGCCCGTTCAACGTCACCTCCTCCTACACCGGCCCGCCCCTGCGCACGATGCATGATGAGACCGTGTGGACCAGCGACATCGGCGTGCGCGCCGACTTCGGCACCGCGCTCGGCGAGCGGTTCGGGCTCGTGGGCGGCGTGTACGCGGCGCAGGAGATGTTCGACTTCTCCGTCGACGACCGCGAGGCGGCCGTCAGGACCGTCCCGGGCACCGTTCCCCACGGCGCGATGAAGACGAAGATCAGCTGGGCGCGGACGAGCCCGTGGGCGCCGTTCATGTGCCTGGCGGAGAGCGAGGTGCGCGGCCAGCTCACCTACCACGCCCGCAGCTGGTCGCTGAACTCCTACGCCGAGATCGAGCCGTGGCTGCGCGCCGAGGTCGAGGCGGAGCACCCGCTCTACAAGAGCGCCCCCAGCGCGCCCGGCGCCAGCGAGAACTCCTGGAGCTCCTTCTACGCCAAGCAGCTCGGCAAGGGCGCCACCACCTGGGCCGCGTGGTGCGCGGCCAACGGGCGCCCGTGACCGCGTACACGGCTCTGGCGCTCCAGATGGAGACCAGGGCCGTCAACGCCGCGCCTGATCCGCGCGCCGCCATCCGCGCCGCCATCGACCGGATCGGCGAGCAGGTCGGCGGCAGCAAGGCCTGGCTCGGCCGCGACCTGCGCCTGGTGGTGCTGCCCGAGTACGTCATGACCGGGTTCCCGATGCGCGAGAGCCTCGTCGAGTGGCGTGACAAGGCCGCGCTCGACCCGGACGGCCCCGAGTACGAGGCGCTGGCCGCGATCGCCGTCCGGCACGAGGTGTTCCTGTGCGTGAACGCCTACGAGCGCGACGAGCACTTCCCCGAGCTGTACTTCCAGGCCTCGGTCATCCTCTCCCCGCGAGGGGAGGCGGTGCTGCGGTATCGCAGGCTGCACTCGATGTTCACGCCGAGCCCGTACGACGTATGGGAGCGCTACCTGGAGGTCTACGGCATCGACGGCGTGCTGCCGGTGGCCCGTACCGAGATCGGCAACCTGGCCGCGCTCGCCTCGGAGGAGATCCTCATGCCGGAGCTGGCCCGCGCGCTGGCCCTGCGCGGCGCCGAGGTCTTCTGCCACCCCACCTCCGAGGCCTCCTCGCCCGAGCTGACCCCGAAGGCGATCGCCCGCCGCGCCCGCGCCGCCGAGAACCTCGCCTACGTGGTCTCGGCCAACAGCGGCGGCCTGCGCGGCATCGCGATCCCCGGCGACTCCACCAACGGCGGCTCGGAAGTGCTCGACCACCAGGGGCGGGTGCTCGCCCGGGCGGGCGCGGGCGAGTCCCTGGTGGCCGCCGCCGACCTGGACGTGGACGCGCTGCGCCGGCTGCGGCGGCGGCCCGGCATGGGAAACCTGCTGAGCCGGGTGAAGACCGGGCTGTGGGCCGAGGAGTACGCCAGGCACGACGGGGAGCGGGCGGACGGCCTGGCGCAGGGCGGGCGCGAGCGATCGTGGTTCACGACCCGGCAGGCAGAGACGATTCGGCGCCTGTACGGCTCCGGCTAGCCCGCCGGCTGCCCGGGTTCGGGCACCACCATGGAGGCCACGTCCACCTTCGACTTCAGGTAGCCGAACTCGTACATCAGGTCGGCCACCCGCTGGATGCGCCTGGCGCTGAGCGAGGTCGGGAAGGTGCCCATCGCCATGGTCATCACCGCCTGCTTCGGCGTCTGCGTGTAGAGCGGGACGACCTCGGCCAGCTCGGCGCGGTTGGTCGCGGCCAGCCGCTGCGCCCTGGTGACCGCCCGCTGGAAGGCGGCCGTGGTGTTCGGGTGCCTGGCCACCCATGCGTCCGTGGCGGCCAGGCCGTCGATCGGCAGCGCGTCGGTGGGCCCGGTGTTGGTGTCGAGCAGCAGCCGGGCGCCGGCCTGCTGGGCGGCCGACAGGAACGGCTCCACCATCCACGCCGCGTCCACCTGCCCGCTCGTGAGCGCGGCCAGCTGGGCCTGGAAGTCGATGGCGACGAACTTCACCTGCTTCGGCGTCACCTCGTGCGCCTTCAGATGCGCGCTCATCGACATCGTGCCCAGGTTGTTGAGCGAGTTGACCGCGATCGTCCGGCCCTTGAGGTCTCGGGGCGTCTGCAGCGGGGAGTCCTTGCGTACCACGACGCCCGCGATGCCGGGCGCGGCCTGCAGGCTGTCTGAAATGATCTTCATTCTGGCGGCGCCGCTGTCCTGGATGTTGATCAGCGAGACGTAGCTGCCCTTGAAGATGTCGATGCTGCCGTTGAGGATCTTCGGCATGACCGCCTGCGGCGCCTGGATGATCTCCGTCTTGATGGTCAGGCCCTCGGCCTTGAAGAACCCCTTGCGGTCGGCGATGAACACCGGGGCGGAGGAGGGCGTGGGACTGACGCCGATGGTCAGCGTGCTCTTCTCCAGGCTTCCCTGCGGGGCCGGGCCGGCCACGGAGCCGGTGCCGCCGCACGCGGCGACGGTGGCGACGGCCAGGAACGCCAGGAACGCGCGTAAAACAGAGCCGGATTCCATTCGGTTTCTCCTTGGCAGGTCACGCATCCGAAAGGCCGCGCTCAACGCCCTGACAAGCGAGAACCGATGGCAGTCACGCGGACAGTCGATGATCGTACAGCAGAGTTTGCGGTAATTGCTATGAAATGTTCGTGGGTGAGATTCGGGGTCAATCAGCCATTCCAAGGGGAGTCACGTGCTTTGTAAGGTTGGCCTAGCTCGTCGGCGTGTGCTCAAATTGCTCGTCGTCTCCGGGCGCGCATCACGCGCCCCGCAGGGCGGCGCGCATTCAGGCGAAAGAGTGGGGAGCCAGTGACGAAGGAACCGACCGCGCCCGGCCCCCGCCCTCGATTAGCACGCCCCCGCAGGCGGCGGCTGCGGGACTGGCGGGTGCGCGCGCGCCTGGTCGCGCTGATCGTCATCCCCACCGCGGTGGGCGTCGTGGTCGGCGCGCAGCAGGTCATCACCTCGTGGGCCGCCGCCGGCCGGTACCAGAACGTGCTGGACAAGGCCGAGCTCGGCGACTCCATCATCGAGCTGACCCACCGGCTCGCCCACGAACGCGACCTCGCGGTGCACTACATCGCCGCCGGCCGCACGCCCGAGCGCTCGGAGCCGCTGCGCGCCGAGTTCGACCCCGTCGACCAGGCCGCCGCCGCCGTCCGCGCGAAGGCCCGGGCGATCACCCCCGACCACGGCGAGGGCGCCTGCGCCATCACCCAGCAGATGCTCAGCCGCCTGCCGGAGATCGCCGCGACCCGCGACACCGTGCTGAAGACCCAGCTGCTCGCGCTGCCCGCGCTGACGAAGTACTCCCAGATCATCAACGCCTTCGACCAGTTCCACGACCAGATCGGCCAGGGCGGCGATCAGGAGGCCCTGGCCAACCGCGTCCGGGCGCTGTCGGCCCTGGCCAAGGCGCACGACGCCGCCTCGCAGCAACGCGGCCTGCTCGCGGCGGTGGCCACCGTGGGCCGCTTCCAGAGCGGCGAGCTCGACCGGTTCATGGCCGCCCGCGCGCAGCAGGAGAGCGAGGTCGCCGTGTTCCGGTCGGTGGCCACGCTGGAGGAGCTGCAGACATACGACGACACCGTCACCGGCACGCTCGTGGACCGCGCCGAGGTGATCAGGCTGCGCGCGCTGGCCCAGGTCACCGAGGGCGGCGGCATCGACATCGAGCCGGAGGGCGACGACGACGCCGACCGCTGGTTCGAGGCGATCAGCGGCACCGTCGACGGCATGTGGACGGTGCAGCGGCGCCTCGGCGAGTCGATCATCGTGCAGAGCCGCACGCTGCAGGACACCGCGCGCCACGAGGCGCTCCTGGCCGCGACGTACAGCCTCCTGCTGCTGCTCGCGGTCCTGATCGCCACCACCATCATGGCCAGGTCGCTGGTGCGGCCCCTGCGCAGGCTGCGCACGGAGGCGCTGCACATCGCCGGCGTCCGCCTGCCCAGGACCGTGCGCACGCTGCGCGAGACCGGAGACGCCTCCACCGTGCCCATCGTCCCCATCGGGGTCGACTCACTGGACGAGGTCGGCGAGGTCGCCCGGGCCTTCGACGAGGTCCACCGCCAGGCCGTCCGGCTGGCCGGCGAGGAGTCCAGGCTGCGTGCCGACGTCAACGCCATGTTCGTCAGCCTGTCCAGGCGCAGCCAGACCCTGGTGCAGCGGCAGATCAAGCTCATCGACGGGCTGGAGCGGGGCGAGCGGGACGAGCGCCGCCTGGCCAGCCTGTTCACACTGGACCACCTGGCCACACGCATGCGGCGCAACAACGAGAACCTGCTGCTCCTGGCCGGACAGGCGCCTCCCCGGCGGTGGAACCGGCCGGTCAGCGTGGCCGACGTCGTACGCGCGTGCCTGTCAGAGGTGGAGAACTACGAACGGGTCCAGGCCAGGATCACCACCCGCGGCGCCGTCTCCGGGCAGGCGGTCAACGACATCATCCACCTGCTGGCCGAGCTGGTGGAGAACGCGCTGTCGTTCTCACCGCAGAACACCCAGGTCGTGGTCGCCGCGGACGCCGTCGCTGATGGCGGCGGCGTCATGCTGACCATCACCGACACCGGCATCGGCATGGTCCCCGACGAGCTCGCGCAGGCCAACGAGCGCCTGTCCCGCGCGCCCACGGTGGACATCTCGGTCTCCCGCCGCATGGGCCTGTTCGTGGTCGCCCGGCTGGCCCACCGCCACGGCGTGCGCGTGCGGCTGAGCCGGAACGAGGTCAGGGGCATGACCGCGACGGTGTTCCTGCCGGAGGCGCTGCTGGAGCCGCCCGCCTACCCGACGCCGGGCGCGCCCTCGTCCTTCGACCGGCCGCTTCCCGGCTCCTGGGACGCTCAGCCGCCCCGCCAGCGCACCCCGGACATGGCCGACTGGCCGTCGTTCGCGACCGATTCCGAATCGGGGACGGGCTGGTACGACACCTTCGACACGCCCGCCGCCAGGGCGCGGTTCGACCTCCTGCGAGGCGGCATCCCCACCCCTGACGCCGCTTTCCGCGGCCCGACCGCCAACGGCTCGGGCTCGGGTGGCCACGTCGGCGCCGGCCCTGGCCCGTCCTGGATCGCCGACGGCTCCGGACCGGATGGCCATGTCGGCCCCGGCGCGTCGTGGATCGCCGACGGCTCGGACCCGGGCGGCCACGTCGGCCCCGGCGCGTCCTTTTCCAGCAGAGCGAACCGCTTGGCGGCCATGCCCGGCGACCCGCTCTCCGGCCCTCTGGACGGCCCGGCCGCCGGGTCCGCCGACGGCGGCTACCTGCCGATCTTCGCCGCGGTGGAGTCGGCCTGGTTCAACCGCGACAGATCCGACAGCGGCTGGGGCTCGCCCCAGGCCGACGCCGGGTGGAGCGCCGCCGAGGCCGCCGCCACCCCGGCCAACGACGGCACCACCGCCTCCGGCCTGCCCAAACGCGTGCCCAAGGCCAACCTGGTGCCCGGCAGCGCCGACACCCCCTCGGTGCCCAAGGGCGTCGCCCCCATCCCGCGGGTCACCCCCGAGGAGGTCCGCGACCGCATGGCCGGCTACCAGCGCGGTTTCCGAGCCGCACGCGACGAGATCAGCATGCGCAGCATCCCTCCCTTCACATCAGGGAGCACGTCCCGCGAGGAAGGCCCATGATCCGCAGCAACAACCTCGACTGGTTGATCACCGACTTCGTCCGCTCCGTTCCCGGTGTGGCGCACGCCGCCGTCGTCTCCTCCGACGGGCTGCCCCTGGCCGTCTCGGCCGGCTTTCCCCCCGAGCGGGCCAACCAGCTGGCCGCCGTCGCGTCGGGGCTGGCCAGCCTGACGCAGGGGGCGTCCTCACTGTTCGGGGGCGGCGCGGTCGTCCAGACCGCCGTTGAGATGCAGCGCGGGCTCATGCTGAACGTGTCCATCAGCGACGGGTCCTGCCTGGCCGTGCTGGCCGCCCCGGACTGCGACATGGGCGTGGTGGCGTACCAGATGACGCTCCTGGCCGACCGGGCCGGGCAGGTGCTCACCCCGGCGCTGCGCTCCCGGCAGATCAGGTGAGCGCGCATGACCGACCCCCGATCGGGCGGCGGCTGGCGGCCGCCGCCCGGCCCCGACGAGCAGGACCTGGAGTCGCCCGTCCGGCCCTACGCGGTGACCGGCGGGCGCACCACGCCGCGCATCGAGCTGGCGATGGAGGCCCTGGTCTGCTCCGCTGACGCCCCGCCGCACGCCTTCGCCCTCATCACCCCCGAGTACGCCGCCATCAGCGAGCTGTGCCGGCAGGTCCGCTCGGTGGCGGAGGTGGCGGCGGTGCTGCGGATCCCGCTCGGCGTCGCCCGCGTGCTCATCGCCGACATGGCGGCCGAGGGGCTCCTGCGGCTGCACCAGCCACGGCTGCGCGGCGGCCGCCCGGACCCCGGCCTGCTGGAACGGGTGCTCAGCGGCCTGCAACGGCTCTGAGCCCGCTGGCCGACCGGCTCAGCGACGGACGCGGTAGCGGATGTGGGTGGCCTCCGGCGTGTCCAGCACCCGGACGATCTCCAACTCGATCTCCAAAGGCAAGATGTCGAACATCCGACGGCCACGACCGAGCAGCACAGGGATCAGATGGATCTGCGCCTCGTCAAGCACCCCTGCCTCGAGCGCCCGTTGCGCGGTGTACGCACCACGCACCTGCACGTCCCGGCCCCCAGCGGCAGCCTTCGCCTGCGCCATCGCGCTTTCGATCCCGTCGGTCACGTACGTCACCATCGGATAGCCCCAACGGGCGGCGGGGCCCGGCGGCCGGTGACTGGGGACGAAGATCGGGAGACCGTTGTGGTCACCGCCCCAGTGATCCATGAGCTCGGCGGTCCGCCGTCCGGCGAGGACCGCACCGGCCTCGTTCCATTCGTCCTGGAATTGCTTGACCGGTCCGGCTGGCCGGCCGGACTCCCCGTCCGCATCGGCCCACTTGTGCAACCGCTCGCCATCGTCGCCGCCGAGGAAGTCGTCGGGATCGGCGATGAACCCGTCGAGTGACATCGACATGTCGAGCACTGAGATAGACACTTCGACCTCCAGCGGTCTCAGTCCGAACCGGTCACTTGCTGTAGACCCGGCATGGCGGCATTGCTCATCGGCCAGCCGAACCCACCGTCAGCCCGTATGGACGCGTCGCGGTAAGGACGAAGCGCCGCAGGAAGCTGATTTTTGGCCTACGGAAAAGCGCCAGACAAGGGCGTTGACCGGACATTCCCCCGTCGGGAAGCCAAGAGCATGTCAAAGGGCCGTGGCCCGGCGGAGCCTGGACAGGCTACTCCGTCCGGAGCGGAGGTTGGCGCGGATGACGGTAGAGCTGTTGTCGCGGCTGTGGCGCACCCGCTTGAATCAGCAGGCCACCACGGCCAACTGCGGATGAGTCGGAAAGGAAGAGGCTCTTGATGAGTGAAGCGTTCTACTCGCACGCGAGGCTGTACGACCTGATGTTCCCGGGCGGCGGTCCCGCGGTCGACTTCTACCGGGCAGCCGCCGATCGGCAAGGCGGGCGCGTGTTGGAGCTCGGGTGCGGCACCGGGCACAAGCTGATCCCCATCGCGTCCGACGGGCATCCGTGCGTCGGCCTGGACTTCTCGTCGGACATGCTGGCTGAGGCTCAGCGAAAGGCGAATGAGCATGGTGTGGCGGTGGAATGGACGCAGGGCGACATGCGGGCCTTCGATCTGGGCCGCACATTCGACTTCGTGTTCATCACGGCCAATTCCCTGCTGCATCTGCATGAGGCTGAGGATTTGGTGAGCTGCTTTCGCTCGGTCCGGAGACACCTGGCGCCCGGAGCACGGTTCGTCTTCGATGTGTTCAACCCGAGCGTGCGCCTGCTTGCCGAAGCCGATGGCGTGCGGCGCACCCGGGAGTCGTTGTCGTTCATGGATCCTGACCGTGGCAACGTCAGCGTCGATGTCGCCGAGATCTACGATGCGCCCGCGCAAGTCACACGCGGGACGTGGCACCTCTCGACTGACTCCGAGCCCGACTTCGTCGTCGCACCGCTCGAAATCAGGAGCATCTTCCCGCAGGAGCTGCCGCTGCTCCTCTCGCTCGGCGGTCTTCGGCTCGTCGAGCGCATGGGCGACTGGTCCGGCCGGCCATTTGCCGTGGACACGCCGCTTCAACTCTGCATCTGCGAGTCTGCGTGATCGAAGGCGAGAGCACGGTCTCGGTCACGCAGAACTCGCCCTGGCGAACGACACCCGCTCCCCGGACGGCACCTCCAGCAGATCCGCCAGATACACCGGCAGCATCGGATCCGCCCGCCACGCCGCCTTCGCCACCGTGGCGTGCAGCCGCCGCTCCGCGGCCTGCCGCACCGTAGCGACCTGCCGGGCCAGCACAGCTAGGGACGGTGAGGCCAGGCGGCGAGGACTTCGTCGGCCAACTCCCCCGGCGTCCGGCCGTCGGTCTCGACGCGGAGGTCGCCCGCGCCGGCCTGCTCCAGCGCCTCAGCCTCGCGTGCCGCCTCCTCGGCGACCCGCCGCAGGGCAGCCGCATCCAGGCCCTTCAGCTCGTCCCCCGGTATCGCCGGCCCGCCTCCCCTGCCGCGCAGCTCGACCCGCTCGGCCAGCGTGCCCGGTCCCGCGTGCAGGCGGCAGACCGTCAGCGCCGCTCCCGGCAGCAGTCCGGCGTAGTCCCGAACCGTGTCGTCGCGGTCGGCGTCGCCCGAGACGATCACGCACCGGACCCCGTCGGCGCGGTATCCGGCCCACAGGGCGGCGAGGTTGCGGGCCCTGAGCCGGTGATGGTCACGGCCGGACGTGCCCGGGCGCAGCACCCCGATCTGCTTGAGATCGACATAAGCCGCCGGTACGCCGCCGCGGAGCACCCGGGTGAAGACCTCGTACGCGACCGTGGACTTGCCGGCCGCGGTCGCGCCGGAGAACCACAGCACGGGCACCGAAGGCGCGGCGGCCGCCGCGGGCGGCCATCCCCCGGCCCGCTCGAGGACCGTCCTGGCCACCTCGGGCACGGAGAGACCGCCGGTGTCCACACACAGGTCGGCGAAGTCCGTACGGTCCAGCGCCTCGGCGTCCGCCACGGCCTGCTCCACCATCTCCGGCATCCAGCCCCGGCCGAGAAAGCGCTCCTTGAGCTCGGGAGGGTCGACCCGGAGCCGGCACAGTGTCAGTGCGGCGTCCGTGAGCAGGCCGGTGTAGTGGCGCACCTCGTCGGCGGTGTTGACGTAGCTCGCCAGCACCACGCACTGCGCGCCTTCCCGGCGGAAGTTGGGCCACATCGCGGCGAGGTTCCTGGCGCGGACGGGATGGGTGCCGCCGTTCGGGAGCGGGTGGAGCATGGCAATCTGGTCGCCGTCCACGAACGCCGTCCTGACGCCGCTCCGGCTGAGCTGCGCGAACACCTCCCAGCCGACCGACGACTTGCCGACGCCCGACGGCCCGCAGAGCCACAGCAGGGGCAGGCGATCATCGCTCACCCGCGCGACCCTAGCGGCCACCGTCCCGCGCCGCGACCCTATTTCCGGCGGGCGGTCAGCCGGCGGGCGGGACGAACTCGGGCTGGTCGATGATGCGGAGCCAGCTCCCGTCCGGCTGACGCCGTACGACCTGCGCCCGCGCGCCGGTCCCGTCCTTGGGCGGCGTCGAGGTGAGCGCGATGTCACCGAAGACCAGCGTCGGCAGCGGCTCCTCCGGCTCGAAGTGCGGCCGCCCGGCCAGCACCTTCTCCCACAGCTCGCGGATCGCCTCCCGGCCCACCGTCTGGCTGCCGGGCGGGTAGGCCAGCACCGCGTCCTCGTGGTAGAGCGCGGCGACCCCGGCCGCGTCACCGGCGTTGGACCGCTCGACGAACAGGCGCGTGATGTCCTCGGGCCGCATGGCCTTGGCGTACTCCGTCATGATTCCTCCTCAGTCGTTCGCTGGGTCCAGCCTGCCGCCGCCTCAGTCAGAAGTCCAACAGATGGTTCTCATAGAAGCTAGAATTGGCAGTCATGGAACTGAGGCAGCTGGAGTACTTCGTCGCGGTCGCCGAGGAGCAGAACTTCACGCGGGCCGCCGAGCGGGTGCACATCAGCCAGTCCGGCGTCAGCGCGCAGATCCGCCAGCTGGAGCGCGAGCTGGGGGCCGAGCTGTTCGACCGGTCGGGGCGCACTGCCACGCTGACGGTCGCGGGCAAGGCGGCGCTCGAGCACGCCAGGGCCGCGCTGGCCGCCGCGGGCGCGGTCGGCGAGGCGGTGGGCGAGGTGAGCGACCTGATCCGGGGGCGGCTGGCGATCGGGATGGTGATCGGGTGCACGATCACGCCGCTGTTCGAGGCGCTCGCCGCCTTCCACCGGGCGCATCCCGGGGTGGAGATCAGCCTGCTGGAGGGGAACTCCGACCGCCTCGTCGAAGGGGTCCGCGCCGGCACGCTCGACCTGGCCCTCGTCGGCACCGCCACCGCCGTTCACGAGGGACTGGAGGCGCTCACGATCATCAGCGAGCGTCTCGTCGTGGCCGTCCCGCCCGACCACCCCCTGGCCGCGCTCCCCCAGGTCACCTTGACCGACCTGAGCACGTACCCGATCGTGTGCATGCCGCCCGGCACCGGGCTGCGCGCCGTCTTCGACCAGGCGTGCGCCGCGCAGGGCGTCCGGCCCGTGATCGCCCTGCAGGCCAGCGCCGCCGACGCCATCGCCGACCTCGCCGCCCGCGGCGTCGCCGTCGGCATCCTCAGCGCCTCGATGACCGACCGGCACGCCGACCGCCTCACCGCCCGCACCATCGCCGACGTCGAAAGCCCCGCCCTGGTCGCGCTGGTGTGGCGGGCCGGGCACCGCCCTGCCGTACGCGAGCTGCTCGCGCACGCGCGCCGGGCCTTCGCGCTCCGTTGAGCGGCCGTGGCGCGCACGCGCGCCGGATCTTCGCGCTCCGTTGAGCGGCCGTGGCGCCATGGGGCCGCCGCGGCGCGGGCGGTCCGGGAACCACTACATCGAGTCGTAAAGGCGCAGCGCCCCCTTGACGCCTTCGGGTGAGTAGAGGGCCGCCAGGCCGTCCGTGGTGAACCGGGCCCAGCGCGTCGCGCGGGGCAGCATGGCACTCTCGTAAGCGCGTACCGCCTCGTCGAGGTCGGTCGCGGCGGCGAGGGCCTCGGCCAGTTCGGCGCCCTCGAGCATGGCGAGGTTGGCGCCCACGCCGAGCGGCGGCATCAGGTGTGCCGCGTCGCCCAGCAGGGTGATGCCGGGGGTGTGCTCCCAGGTATGGCCGACGGGCAGGCTGAACAGGGAGCGCATCACGAACTCCTCATCGGCGTGCCGCAAGAGGTCGCGCAGGCTCTCCGCCCACCCGTCGAACAACGCCAGCACCTCCGAGACCGCCAGGTCCTGCGGGCCGCGGAAACTGGCGTACACGCGGATGCGGCCGTTGCTGTTGCGCTGCGCGACCAGGGCCCTGTTCGCGCCGTACGCGGCGAAGGAGCCGTTGCCGACCAGGCGCGCCTGCTCGGGATGGCGCGCCTCGTCGAAGCCGGTCTCCACGAAGGTGACGCCGGTGTAGGCGGGCACGTCCTTCGACAGGCACGGACGTACCCGGGACCAGGCTCCGTCGGCGCCCACGATCAGGTCGAAGTCCTCGCCGGTGCCGTCGGGGAAGAGCACGCGGCCCTCTCGGGTGACCGCGTCCACGGGACGGCCCCAGCGGACGGTGCCCTCGGCGAGCGAGTCGATGAGCAGGCCGCGCAGCTGGCCCCGGTCGATCTCCGGCCGGCTCTCGTCGCCGTCGGCGGGCTCCTCGTGGCGCAGCATGGTGCCGGTCTCGTCGAAGATCCGCTGCTCCTGCCCCTCCGGGCGGGCCAGGGCGCGGAACCGGTCGAGCAGGCCGGCCTTCTCGAGCGCGATCTGTCCCGAGGTGGAGTGCATGTCGAGGGTGCCGCCCTGGGAGCGGGCGTCCGGGGACGGCTCGCGTTCGTAGACGGTGACGGGGAGCCCGTGGATCTGCAGGACCCGGGCGAGAGTGAGGCCGCCGAGCCCGGCTCCGACCACGGCGATGCGGGGAGAGGCCATGAGGCACCTTCCTTCGATACAGTGTATTGAGAAATACACTGTATCAGTATGGACGTCGTATCATCGAGCTGCAGGTTCTACCGGAAGGCGCGATGGAATGACGGCACCACAGGAGCCGATGCTCGTCTGGGAGCGGCCCGAGCCGCCGAGCCGGCCGGCGCCCAGTCCGCTAAGCAGGGAGCGGATCGTCCGCGCGGCCATCGACCTCGCCGACCGCGACGGCCTCGACGCGGTCTCCCTACGCAAGGTCGCCGCCGCGCTCGACGCGGGCCCGATGCGCCTGTACGGCTACCTGTCCACCAAGGAAGAGCTGCTGGACCTGATGGTGGACGAGGTCTACGGCGAGATCGTCCCCTCCGGATCCGCCGGACCCGCCGGACCCTCCGGAGACGACTGGCGGGCGGCGCTGACGGAGCTCGCGCGCCGCACCAGGGAGGCCGCCCTGCGCCACGAGTGGTTCGCCGACCTGCTGGGCAGCCGGCCGCGCCTCGGGCCCAACGCGCTGGCGTACCTCGAAGCCTCCCTGGCCTGCCTGGGCGACACCGCGGTCGGGACCGTGGTCCGGGTCGTCAGCACCGTGAACGCGTACGTGCTGGGCGCGGTGCGCCGCGAGGTCACCGAGCTGCGGGCCGAGCGGGCGACCGGCATGGACGAGCAGGCGTATCAGGCCGCCAGGGGGCCCTATCTCGCGCGGATGCTGGCCACCGGCCGCTACCCCGCGGTGGCCAGGTTCGTCGAGGGCGAAGACGTCGATCCCGACTTCGACGAGGGTCTGGAGTACGTGCTCGACGGAGTCGCCCCGCTCGTCAGCGGCGGGCGATGAGGCGCATCGCCTGGCGTACGACCTCGGCCTGGGCGGGAGCGAGCCCGTCGAGGAACGGCTCCATCATCCCGGGCTCCCAGTCGGGCAGGCCCGCGTGCGCCAGCAGGTGCTCCGCGCTGTAGTCGGCGAGCATCGCCGCCAGCGGCGCCACCTTGGGATCGTCCGGCGAGGCGTCGGCCAGCTCGTCGAGCCGCTGGTAGAACTCGTGCCCGCGCGCCGCCACCTCCGGATCGGCGGCCAGCGAGCCGAACATCGTGAACGCCCGCTCCCGATCGGTCTCCTTCGCCATGCTCTCCATCAGCACCAGCAGGTCACGGTCCCAGGCCGCCGCCTTCGAGGCAGGCAGGTCCACCGCGCGCAGGAGCGCCACCAGCTCGGGCGAGGCCGTCTCGTCCGGGCCCAGCGTTCCGCTCCTGGCCCCCTCGAGCACCTCGGCCAGACGGGCACGGCGCAGCCGGATCTCGTGCTCCTGCCTGGCCAGATCCGCGTCGAGCTCGGCGAGGATCTCGGGCAGCGCCCTGGAGCGGTCGTCCGCGATCACGTCGCGCGCCTCTTCCAGGCTCAGCCCGAGCTCGACGAGGCGGCGGACGCGGGCCAGGGCGACGGCGTCGCGCATGCCGTACTCGCGGTAGCCGTTCACCCGCCGCGGCGGCTCCGGCAGGATGCCCTGCTGGTGGTAGTAGCGCACGGTACGCGTGGACACCCCGAGCAGCGCGGCGAGCTCTCCGATTCGCATACTTCCGCACCATAAATCATTGGCGTTCGCCGAGCCCCACCGGTTACCGTCGGAGTACGCCGGATGAACGAAAGGAAAGGGACCCGCCATGCGATTCGCAGCCGAACGCGCCTGCTGCCGCCGCGCGGCGGCGCTCGCCCGAAAGGCTTCTGGATAACTCTCGCGCACGAGCATCCAGAGGCCGCCGGTCACGCACCGGGCGGCCTTTTTCTTTCGAGCTTCTCCCCGGGCTGATGGTGAAAAGGCATCACACCTGCCTTGCAAGCAGGAGTTCAGGTTTCGAGATCCTGTCGGTCCACGTCAGAGCAGATCCCAAGGCCCCGTTGGTCCAGCGGTCAGGACGCCCGGCTTTCACCCGGGAAATCGCCGGTTCGAGTCCGGTACGGGGTACGAACTGTTTATCTCATGGCCCTATAGCTCAATGGAGAGAGCGCCGGCCTACGAAGCCGGGTCCGTTGCAGGTTCGAATCCTGCTGGGGCCGCTGCCGATGTGGCGGTTCGACGCCGCCCTCGCGCACTTCCGCCTCGACCTGACGGGGGCCGGGGCGGCTTGGCGCAGTTCGCCGGTTGCGGAGGCGGGATTGCAAATCCCGCTCGTGCGAGTTCGACTCTCGCCTGCGTCTCTCCGTCCCTCGGGTTGACATCTTTCCCGGGCTCCGCGTGTAATAGCCGTCGCGTCGCGTGACGCCGGCCCGGAGGACGGCGGCGGCATGGAGGCGCCGTATCAAGGGGGATGACGCCGTGACTTCTCACATCACCGGGCCTGCCTGAGCGCAGCCGGCCTGCCGCGCTTTTCCCGCGCGAGGGCTCTCACGTCATCGACATCCATCCCGCCTTGGAGCGAAAAACACGCATGCCCATTGACTTCAACCAGCAGATCATCGACGAATTCCGGGCCAACCGCGGCCAGGTCGGCGGCCCGTTCGAGGGAGCCAGGCTGCTCCTGCTGACGACCGTCGGAGCGAAGACCGGCAAGCCTCACACCACGCCGCTCGGTTACCTGCCCGACCGCGACCGCATCCTGATCATCGCCTCCGCCGGCGGCTCGCCCCGGCACCCGGCCTGGTACCACAATCTCGTCGCGAACCCGCAGGTCACCGTGGAGGACGGCGTCTTCACCTACCAGGCGAAGGCGGTCGTGCTGGAGGGCGACGAACGCGAGCGGATGTTCGCCCGCGCCGTCGAGTCCGACCCCGGATGGGGCCGCTACCAGGAGACCTCCGGCCGGACCCTGCCCGTGGTGGCGCTCATCCCGGCCTACGGCCCGCCGACCGGCCCCCTGGGCGACGTGCTCAAGCAGATCCACGACGCCTTCCGCAGGGACCTGGCCCGCATCCGCTCGGAGGTCGCCGCGTCGGGACCGCGCCTGGGCGCGCAGCTGCGCGTCAACTGCCTGACCGTCTGCCACAACCTGCACGAGCACCACTCGCGCGAGGACGGGCACATGATCCCGACGCTGGAGGAGCGCTATCCGGAGCTCGCCCCCGTCATGGCGCGGCTGCGTGCCGAGCACGAGGCCGTCCAGCAACTGCTCGGCCAGCTCCAGACCCTCCTCGCCGCCGACGACACGGACCCCGTCATGCTCCTGGACGAGGTCAACCGCCTCACCCGGGAGGTCGAGGCGCATCTGGACTACGAGGAGGAGTACCTCGTACCCCTGCTGAACCAGGGCTGAGCCCGGCTCCGGGCGCGAACGCCGCGTGCCTACATCGCAGGGCTGACCAGTCCTGTCTGGTAAGCGATGACGACCAGTTGCGCACGGTCGCGCGCACCCAGTTTCGCCATCGCGCGGCTTACATGGGTGCGCGCGGTGGCCGGGCTGAGAAACAGCTCGGCACCGATCTCGTGGTTGCTCAGGCCCTGCCCGACCAGGGCCAGGACTTCGCGCTCGCGGTCGGTCAGGACCGCGAGCCGGTCCTCCGCGGCCCGCGCGGCTGTTCGTCGCGCGGTGAGCTGGCCGATGAGGCGTCGAGTGATCCGCGGCGCGAGCAGCGCCTCTCCGGCGGCGACCACCCGGATGGCATGCAGGAGCTCGGCCGGCCCGGCGTCTTTGAGCAGGAAGCCGCTGGCTCCGGCCTGCAAGGCGTCGAAGACGTACTCGTCGGTGTCGTAGGTGGTGAGGATGAGGACCCGGACCTGCTCCAACCCGCGTGTCTCGGCGATCCGGGCGGTGGCTTGAATCCCGTCCACCTTGGGCATGCGGATGTCCATCAGCACGACGTCAGGGCGGGTGGCGCGGGCCCGTTCGACGGCTTCGGCGCCGTTGGTGGCCTCCCCCACCACCGTGATGTCCTCCTCGAGGTCGAGCAGGACCTTGAACCCCGATCGCACGAGACCCTCGTCATCGGCGAGCAACACCTTGATCGGAGCGTTGGTCAACGGGGAGGCGGCCGCCGCGTTCACAGGCGCGACCCGGTCGGGGCGAGGGGCAGCCTTGCCCTGACCTCGAACCCGCCACCCGGGGTCGGCCCGGCGTCGAGTTCTCCGCCCAGCAGTTGACAGCGCTCGCGCATGCCGACGATCCCGCGGCCGGGCTTGGCCGAGTTGCCCGTGCCGCTCGGATGCCGGGCCGGTAGGCGCGGATTGTCGGAGTCATGACCTGGGGCGGCAAGGCGGCCCTCATCGGTCACGCGGATCTCCAAGGCCTCGACCCCGGGGTGCAACGCAACCGTCACCCGAGTCGGTCCGACGTGGCGGACGACGTTGGTGATCGATTCCTGAACGATTCGGTAGGCGGCACTTCCCACCGCGCTGGGGACCGGCGCCGCCGGCGAGCTCTCCTCGAGCTTGATGTCGAGTCCCGCCTCGCGTGCCTTCGCGGCCAGCCCGTCGACCTGTCCCAGTCCGGGGTACGGCACCCGCCCCTCGCTGTCGTCACCGTCGTCGTCACGCAGCACCCCGAGGATGGCCCGCATCTCCCGCAGCGCCCGGGAACTGGTCTGCTCGATAACGCGCAGCGCCTCGCGCGCCACTTCCGGCCGCTTGTCGAGCACGTGTGCGGTGACACCGGACTGGACGTTGATGATCGCTATGGCGTGCGCGACGGTGTCGTGGACCTCGCGCGCGATCCGGAGCCGTTCGGCGTCGACCCGCGCCCGCGCCTCCTCCTCACGGGTGCGTTCAGCCAGCTCAGCGCGCTGCTGAGCTTCTGCCGCGATGACCTGCCGGGACCGGACGGACTCGCCGAGGGCGGCGCTCATGACGGACGCGCCGATCCGGAAGAACACCCAGCCGATGGCGGCGCGTGGCTCGATGTCGGCCGCGGCGACCAGCCAGACGACGGCCAGCACCGAGGTGCCCACGCCGGCGATCACCAGCGAGCGGCGCCCGTCGCCGTAGGCGGCCAGGGTGTACAGGGCGACGAAGAGCCCGAGCCAGCCGGGCCCGTCCGGGAAGTCGAGGCCGTAGTAGACCAAGCTGGCGAGCGCGGCGGTGACGAACACCGGCAGCGGCCACCGGCGGCGGACGGCGACGACCACACCACTCAGGATCAGCAGGACATAGCCCAGGTTTCCGAGGTCGGTGAGGGGACGCTGTACCACCTCATCGGCGTTGCGGACGATCGTGCCCTGAACCTGCATCACGGTGATGAAGAGCGCGAGCAACACATCCTGCGCCGGCGCGGGCAGGCGCCTCGACAGGGCGCGGTGTTTCATGCCGCGATCCTACGGGTCGCGCGCGCGAGAACACTCCGCCCAGACGCGCGACCGCCTACGACGACGGGCGTACCGAGGCATGAGTCGTCTACGCGAAACTGCGTAGGCGCTGCCGTCCGCTGCCGGAGGCCGCGGCCGCCTCGACGGCGCGACGATCGATCCCGTGCACCCCTTCCAGGCGCTCACTCGTCACCGGTACCTCGACCTGCACAGGCCGAGTCACCGCGCTGCACACGCTGCCGACGCCCGCCATTCGACCGAAAGGATCCTCAATGTCAGCCCTGTTGGTGCTTGCCGCACAGGCGGCCTCGCCAGTCTGTACGACGCCGACAGAATGCGCGGGCCAAGGGGTCGACACCTTCCTCGGGACCCCCGCGCGGATCTGGGCCAGCGTGGCCGCACTGGTGGCGCTGGGCGGCGTGGTCATCGGCTGGCTGGCGCTCCGCTCCGTCCGTCGTAGCGGCGACGGCGGGAAGGGGGCAGCCATCGTGGCTGTGGTGGTGGGGCTGATCGGCGGGCTCAACGGCGCGGTCAAACTGGCTGTCGCCGACGGCGGCCTCGGCACCGGCAACGGAGTGTTCGGGGCGGCCCTGGCCCTGGCGCTTGGGCTGGCCGGTGCGGTCCTCGGCGGACTGGCCCTGGACCGCGCCCGCCGTACCCGGCCGAGCGGCTGACCGCAGCTTGGCTGCCCTACCAATCCGATACCTATGCCAAGGCCGTGGTCAACGTCTGCCGAAAGGCGAACACCGCGGCCGCAACAGCAGGAGGCTGACGTGTTACACGTGATCGGCGCGGGATTCCCGCGCACCGGAACCAGATCGATGAAGGCCGCGCTGGAAAGGCTGGGATTCGGTCCCTGCTACCACATGGCCGAGATCGGGGGCAATCCCGACCACGTCGACCGGTGGGTGCCCGCCGCCTCCGGCCTGCCGCTGGACTGGGAGAGCGTGCTCAACGGCTACCGATCCACCCAGGACTGGCCGGCCAGTTTCTTCTGGCGCGAGCAGGCAGAGACCTATCCGGACGCGAAGGTCGTCCTGACCGTCCGCGATCCGCATCGCTGGTATCTCAGCATGCAAGCTCTGATCGCCACCCGCCGGGACCTGCCGCCTGACCTGCCTGAAGCGGGGGCCGCGGTACTCAGGACGATGGAGAGGCTCCGCCCGGTTCTCGATCTCATCGGAGAGTCGACCTTCGGTGACACCTGGGACTTCCAGCGCGGCATGCCCGACGAAGACATCGCGGTGGCGGCATTCCACCGTCACGTGGCCGTTGTCCAGGAGAGCCTGCCCGCGGATCGCCTTCTGGTGTTCGACGTCCGCGAGGGCTGGGAGCCGCTCTGCCGGTTCCTGGGCGTCGAGGCTCCCGCCGGCGAGCCGTTTCCGCGCCTCAACGACTCCGAGACGATGCAGCGCGCGCTGCAACGACTGTTGACCGATGGCAGCATCGACTCGGCTCTCATTTCTGGCACGCACGACTGAACGGCATCACCGTGCCTTTTCGCAGGGCCGTCCTGCGGAAAGGCACGGAGGTCGTCTTCGCCCCTGCCAAGGCGATCCCGTGAAATCCCTCCCAGGCGCTCGCGCTCGTCAGCGGCACCTCGGCCGGCACAGGCGGTCCGCCTCGCTCCACACGCTGTCGACGCCCGTCATTCGACCGAAAGGTTCCTCATGTCCATCCGCCACTTGCTAGCCACCGCCGCATCGGCCCCGCTCGCAATCGTGGGGCTCGCCACACCGGCGGCCGCGCAGGTCTTGGTCCAGCCCGTCGGTGCTTACACCATGACCGCCGGGCGTCTCTGGTCCTTGGTGGCTGCGGTGCTGGGGCTGGCCGGCATCGTCGTCGGCGGGCTGGCTCTGGCCCGCTCCACCGGCCGCATCGGCTCCACCGGCCGCATCGGCTCCACCGGCCGCATCGGCTCCACCGGCCGCATCGGCTCCACCGGCCGCATCGGCTCC
>NZ_JBFAHJ010000031.1:0-56591 GCF_040654115.1 Nonomuraea sp. NPDC050786 | reverse complement strand
CGCTCCACCGGCCGCATCGGCTCCACCGGCCGCATCGGCTCCACCGGCCGCATCGGCTCCACCGGCCGCATCGGCTCCACCGGCCGCATCGGCTCCACCGGCCGCATCGGCTCCACCGGCCGCATCGGCTCCGGCTCTGGCTCCGGGAGAAGGGGAGCCATCGTGGCCCTGGCGGCGGGACTGGCCGGCATGGTCATCGGCGGGCTGGTCGTGGCCGCCGCCGAAGGCGGTCCCGGCACCGGCTACGGGATAGTCGGAGGCTACGTGGCCCTGGTGGTAGGGCTGATCGCCATGATCCTCGGCGGGCTGACCCTGACCCGCACCCGCCGCGCCGGCTGACGGCGCGTGCGCGTCAGCCGCAGCCGGACACGCACGCGCCCTTTCAACCCAGCTTCTTCAGCTCGACAGCCTGCTTGAGGAAGACGATGCCGTCGATCATGCCGAGCTGGGCCGGGTCCAGCGGGAAATAGGCGAAATCGCGGGAGACGCGCGGGGCGGGCTCCGTGATGGCCTCGGCCAGGCCGCGGGCGTCGATGAGAGACTGGTCCCACGGGAGCGTGGACAGGACGCCCTCGACGGTGTCCGGGGGCGGGGCGTCGTCGCCGACCGTGCCGAAGGCCGAGGCCAGGAAGGCGTACCGGTCGCCCAGACGCGTCGCGGTGATCGCCCCCGCGCTCCACCACTCCAGCTGCTGGTCGCCGAACGACATGACGCTCTTGTTCCGCTGCAGGTGGAGGTTGCTGGAGAAGACCAGGGCCGGGCCGTGCTCGGCGATGGCACGCAGGTTGGCGGCCATCATCGCGTCCCGCAGGGCCGACAGCCGGGTCCACCGTGCCGGGGACGCGTCGGCCATCCAGTAGTGATAGCGGAGCAGGCCGACGGCGGTGCGCCCGTACAGTTCCGCCCGTTCCCTGTCCTCCGCGCTGAGCCGCGGCGCCTGCGTGTCGAGCAGCGCCACCAGGTCGTCGGCGATCAGCCGCAGCCGCTGGGCGTCGGCGGACTGGCCGATCGACTGGGACGGATCCATGGCCGCGGCCTCGTTCGACCATGGCTCGTCCGGGCCCAGCAGCGTGTCGAGGGTCTCCCTGGTGCAGGGCAGCGGGCCGTCGAGGAGGTCGTAGAGGCCGGTGAGCGCCTGGCGCGGGCTCGCCGCCCAGTACTCCAGCGGGCTGTCGAACCCGAAGAACCGGAGCTTTTCGTCATGCTCCTCGTTGTACGCCCGCATCCAGCGCACGAGCTCGCGGTTGGCCGGGAACTCCCCGAAGTTGTGACTGAAGCCGCGTTCCATGACGTCATCGAGCGTGCCCGCGCCCGTCGCGAGGTAGTCGTCGACCACGAGGCCCATGAGACAGTCGCTCTCGATGGCGAATGACCGGTAGCCCTCGTGCTCGACCAGATGCCGGAAGATCTCGTTGCGCACCTCGCCCAACTCCCCCACGAAGTGCCTGGCCTCGCCCAGGCCGAGCAGCAGGGGCTGGGCGGGAAGCGACCGGAGGAACGCCGAGACGCCCGCGCCATCGAGCAGCCGGGCGGTGTCCTTGATATCCATGCCTTCAACGGTATCGTTGAACACTCGGTGTAAACTTTTCCCGAAAACCCCGCTCCTATGGACGGTGGACCTTCAATCGTTGATGTATCCACGAGTTCAGTGGACCCGGCGCGCCTGATCGTCCTCGGAGACCTGCGGTCGAGGAACATCTACCTGGCGGGTGACGCGAAGCTGGTTGGGCGCGGGCACGTGACGGCCGAGACCTTCGTCGGCGACATGACCGACAAACTGGTGATGATCCATGGGGACCTGCGCGCCACCGTCTCGATCTTCTAAAACGAGTTCTGCCCCGACCTGGTGGGGTGCGGCCCGTTCCGAGCAAGCAGCCGTTCTCATGGCGGATCTCGAGATGGTCAATCAGACTCAGAGGATGAGCGCGGAAGGTAGTCAGTATGCCTTCGTGATCCAGACGAGGGACGACCTCGACCGATCGTGGGCATGGATCATGGATTACGGCAACGGGGACAACCTGGTGGCGGGACGCGGCATGGTGGACGATGTCTCGGGAACCCCGCAAGACTTCGGCCGGGCGACTTTCGACGCCTACTTGGATCGCCTGCTCGCCGCCCGCCCCGTGGTGGTGGAGTACTTCTTGTTCGAACATGATCAGGGACACGGAGTCGCGAATCCTGGTGTGGGACGTTCCCGGGACCGGCTACTACGAGATGAGCACGGTCCCTCCGCGCGGTGACCGCGCCGCCTGCAGTACCCGCTCGCCATGGCCTCCGAGGGAATCCAGCCGCACGCCACGAGTACCTGGCCCGGCGCCGTGTTGCGCAAGCGCCTGCAGGCCAAAGCGGCAAGCCTACGCAGCAACGACCGGATGAAGGCCGTCGGGATCGTCCAGGCCGGGGACCCCGATCCTGGACCGTCGCCGAGCCGTTCGACCTGCCCGCCGACGCAGGCCAGGCCCGCGAGCCTGGGCCCGCTGCGCATCGAGGTCGCGGCGTCCCGGCCGGCGAGCCCCGGTTCCTACGCCCCGGCTCTGGCCAGGCCGCCGGTCGGCTGAGTTCCTCAGAGCGCGACCGAGCGCAGCAGTTGCTCCAGGCGCAGCTCGCCGTCGCGGGTCTGAGCGCCGGCCGCAAGCGCGCCACGCAGCAGCTTCTCCGCGGCGGGCCGGACGAACTGACTCACCCACGCCTCGTGCTCGCGTAGCATCCCGGTGGCCATGTCCTGCGGCGGCAGAGCGCTCTTGACGGCCGCGATCGAGCCGTCCGGCAGGTCCGCGATGTTTCGAGCGAGCCGGTCGACGAACGCGTCGATGTCGTCGGCCGGCAGCGCGCGATTGATCCAGCCGTAACGTTCGGCCGTCTGCGCGTCGAACAACTCCGCGCCCAGGACGATCTTTAGAGCGCGGTTGCGGCCCGCCCGGTTCAGCAGGTACTGCGTGCCGCCGCCACCGGGCACGATGCCGCTCAGCACCTCCATCTGGCCGAGCCCGGCCCGGCCGATCGCCGCGAAACTCATGTCGGCCGCCGCGACGAACTCGGCCCCTCCACCACGAGCCATCCCGGTCAGCTTGACGATCGTCACTTGGGCTGGGTGCGCAGAGCCTCGTCGAGTGCCTGGAAGACGTTGAGCCCGGCCGGCGCCCCGGCTGTCGGGTCGGCGGCGGCGTCCTCGTCGTCCACGAGCGTCATGTCGACGTGGGCGATGAAGAAATCTGGATCGGCGCTCTCGAACACGACAACCTTGGCCGTCTCATCCTTCCGCAACGTGGTCAGCAGCGACATCAGGTCGGCCATCATCGCCAGGCTGAGAACGTTCACGGGAGGGTTGTCGATGACGACCTTGACGACACCGCGGTCGCGCGTCACGTGAAGGGTAGGGAAGGTCGTCTGGCTCACGCCGGGGGACTCCTATCCGGAGGCGGCGACGGCAATGCGACAGTGGCCACCGCGCCGCTAGGTATCTGATGTATACCTATGGTTGGATGATCGCCTAGGGGCGTCAATAACGCCCTTTTGGCATCTCAAGCATCGCGGAGGATACCTAGGTGACCGATACGAGCGAGCCGAAGCAGGTCTTCCGCGCCGACTGCCCGACACGACCGATCCTCGACCAGATCGCGGACAAGTGGTCGATGATGACGATGGCGGTGCTGGTCGAGCCGAAACGGTTCAACCAGATCAAGCGCCAGCTCGAAGGAGTCACCCAGCGCGTGCTCACCCAGACCTTGCGCCGCCTGGAACGCAACGGCATGATCGAACGCCGCGTCCTGCCGACCTCGCCCGTAGGGGTGGAGTACTCGCTGACGCCGCTCGGCGAGTCGCTGCGCGAGCCGTTCTCTCACCTTTACACCTGGACGGTCGAACACGCCGACGACATCGTCGCCCGACAGCGGGCCTACGACTCACGCTCCACACCTGCCCACCCACCCAGGGACGGCTGAGCGCTCATCGTCCGTGATCGGCACGGCGGGCAGTTTGCGACCGCGGGCTGTCTTCGCCGATAGTGACTGATCTTGGCGGACTGCTGGTGGCGACGGCGCCAGCGCGACCACGCCTGGGTTTGATCAAGGTCTGGCGGGTATGTGATTATACGTACCAGTAGGCGGCCTGTCATTAACGAAGCTGTCACCAGGTGCATGCGCTAGCGTTTGGCCGGGTCAATGCGCCGAAGTGTTACCTGGCAGGAGTTCAGGTGGAGGCCAGGATTGATCAGCGGCTCGTCCGGTCGCGGTGTCGGCGTGCGGCGCGGATTTCGGCGTCGCGACTTTGTCGTCGAGCAGGGCGTACAGCTGCTGGGTGCCCCGTGTCCGAGGCGCGGGCGCCGCACACGTTGGAGGTTTCGAACAGCACCCGGTCCCGCAGCCGGTCCAGCGGCGTCTCCTTGCTCGGCCGCCGCGAGCAGATGGCGGGCGACAGGCGGGGTCGCGTTACGAGTTCAGCTGTGTCGTACTCTTGCGGACGGTGAGAACGGTGGCGATCTCCACCCCGACCTGGCGAACCGGTTCACCGCGGGCGAGGGTGAGCGCCAGGTCGGTGGCGGCGCTCGCCATCTCGAACAACGGCTGGTGGACCGTCGTCAGAGGTGGGTCGGCCCAGTCTGAGACGACGAGGTCGTCGAAGCCCACCACGCTCAATTCGCCCGGGATCGACAAGCCCAGCTCCCGAGCGGCGCGATAGACCCCGAACGCCTGCATGTCGTTGGAGGCGAAGATCGCAGTCGGTCGGTCAGGGCGGGAAAGCAGTTCGAGGGCCGCGGCGTAGCCGTGCTCGCGCGTGAGGAAGGTGCGGACCACCAGCGAAGAATCCGCGGCGACGTCGGCTTCGGCCATCGCCGAGAAATATCCGGCCATGCGCGCCTGGCAGAACGGATAGTCCGGCCCATTGATCATCGCGATGCGCCGGTGCCCCAGGTCGAGCAGGTGCCGGGTGGCCGAGTGGCCGCCCCGCCAGTTGGTGGTGCCCACGAAGGGGACGTCATCCGGCAGCTCGCCGGACGGGTTGATGACGACGAACGGGATGTCCTTTGCCTTCAGCTTCGCCTGCTCGGGCGCCGAGATCTCGGAGACGAACAGGACGCAGCCGGGGCGGCGGCCGATCGTCTCGTCGATGGAGGTGGCGGGTGAGGAGTCGGGGCCCAGCTGCGACACCAGGACGCCGATCCGGTTCTGGCGCGCCACCCGTTCGACCCCGCGGATGATGTCCACGGCCCACGTGCCCTCCATCTCGCGGAAGACGATCTCCACGGTGCTGCCCCGGCTGCCGGAAGGGCGGCGGTAGCCGTACTTGTTGATCAGACCTTCGACTCGGGTACGGGTCTCCTTCGAGACGCCCGAGCGGCCGTTGAGCACCTTCGACACGGTGGGGATCGAGACGCCCGCGGATTCAGCGATGAACGCGATGGTGACCGCGGGCGGCCCCGATGGGTTGTCGGTCACGTTCGCCTTTCCGCCGCCATGGTGTGTCCATGGAAACTATAGAGCAACTCCGAGGAAACTTTCTCAGCCCGTCCGGCCTGCCAAAGGCCGAGCGTAGAGCCGGTTCCGTGCTTTGGCGCAACATGCGTTCGATACTACGGTTTCGCGCGAAACTTTATCACCGGAAGAGGAAAGCGCGTGTACCTTGAAGACTTCTCCCCAGGTTATGGCAAGCGCGCGCCGCGAGCCGTCCTCGCTTCTGACGCCCCGCGGCTCGACCTGAACGGTGACTGGGCATTCCGCTTCTCTCCCATCGGCCTCGGCGAGCCGGACGGCTTCCCATGTCCCGACTTCGACGACGAGGAGTGGGATCGGCTCGCCGTCCCCTCGCACTGGCAGCTCCGCGGGTACGGCAAGCCCGCCTACCTGAACATCCCCTACCCGATTCCGATAGATCCGCCGTTCGTCCCGGACGAGAACGAGACCGGCGACTATCGCCGCGTCTTCGAGCTGCCCGAAGAGTGGGGTGACACCCCTGCCGTGCTCCGCTTCGAGGGTGTGGACTCGTGCGCGCGGGTCTGGCTCAACGGAGTGGAGCTTGGGGTGACCAGGGGCAGCCGCCTGTCGACGGAGTTTGACGCCACGGAGGCGCTGTGCCCGGGCCGCAACGTCCTGGCCGTCCGGGTCCATCAGTATTCCTCTGGCACCTATCTGGAGGATCAGGACACCTGGCGGCTGTCCGGGATCTTCCGGGACGTAGCGCTGCTTGCGCGGCCCGTCGGCGGAATCCGGGACGTCTTCGTGCACGCCGACTACTCCGACGGAGGCGGGCGGGTGCGATTCGACGTGGCGGCGGACGGGCCTGTCGAGGTCGGCATCCCCTGCTCGGGGTGGAGGCCGCCGCCGCCACGCAGACGTTCGTCTTCGACCGGGTACGGCCCTGGAGTGCGGAGGATCCCTTCCTCTACGAGGCCGCCATCGCTACCCCGAGCGAGCGGGTGCGCGTGCGGTTCGGCTTCCGCACGGTCGAGATCAACGGAGACGGCGTGCTGACGGTGAACGGCCGGCGGATCGTGCTGCGCGGTGTCAACCGGCATGAATTCGACCCCGATCACGGGCGCGCGGTGAGCCTGGAGCTGATGCGCCGCGACGTGGAGCTGATGAAGCAGCACAACATCAACGCCGTCCGGACCTCGCACTACCCGCCTCACCCCGCTTTCCTGGACATCTGTGACGAGCTGGGCCTGTGGGTCGTGCTGGAGTGCGACCTGGAGACGCACGGGTTCGAGCAGCCGCGGCCGGAGCCCTGGACCGGCAACCCCTCAGACGATCCGCGGTGGCGCGCGGCCTACCTGGACCGCATCCAGCGAACCGTCGAACGCGACAAGAACCACCCCAGCGTCATCATCTGGTCGCTCGGCAACGAGGCGGGCGACGGGGACAACCTCAAGGCCATGGCCGACTGGATCCACGAGCGCGACCCGTCGCGGCCGGTCCACTACGAGGCCGACCGGCTGGCCCGATACGTCGATGTCTATGGCGAGATGTATCGCACCCCCGCCGTCGTGCGTCGCATCGGCCAGGGCGCGCTGCGGCCAGGGGAGCTGTTCTATCCGCTCACCGAGGGGGCGGGTGACCCGGCGGATGACCGGCGCAACCGCATGCCGTTCATCCTCACGGAGTTCGCGCACGCGATGGGCAACGGCCCCGGCGGCCTGGCGGAGTACATGCGGCTGTGCGAGGAGTTCCCGCGGGTCCAGGGCGGGTTCGTGTGGGAGTGGATCGATCAGGGTCTGCGCTCCACCGACGCTCAGGGCCGGGAGTTCTTCGCCTACGGCGGCGACTTCGGTGAGGACCTGCATGATGGGAACTTCATCTGCGACGGCCTCATGTTCCCGGACCGGACGCCGTCCCCGGGCATGCTGGAGTACCATAAGGTCAACGAGCCCGTCGTCATCGAGCCCGGCCGCCCCGGACACGTCACGATCCGCAACCGTTACGCCTTCCTGGACCTGTCCCACCTGCGCTTCACCCATCCCCAGGGTGAGCTCGCGGTGCCGCCCGTCGGACCGGGGGAACGCGTCGAGGTGCCCGTCCCTGACGGCGTGACCATCCAGGCCGAACTGGCGGAATCCACCGCTTGGGCGCCCAAGGGCCACGTCGTGGCCTGGGGCCAGCTCCCGCGTGCCGCGCCTGCTCCTGCTGTTCTCGCAGAGGCTCGGCGGACCGCCAGGCAGTCCGCCGAGCAGGTCCATCTCGGCCCCGCGCGTTTCGACCGGCGGACGGGGACCCTGGTCGGCATCGGCGACCGACCGCTGCACGGCCCGCGGCTGGCACTGTGGCGCGCGCCCACGGACAACGACCGCTCATGGGGGCAGGGCGACGCCGAGTACTGGAAGGCCCGCGGCCTGGATCGGCTGCTGCACAGGACCGTCTCCGTCGAGGCAGGCGACGTGGGCCTGACCGTCGTGGTCCGCAGTTCGGCGGCCAATTCCGGCTGCGGCTACCTCAGCACGTACCGCTGGGACAGCGACGGGGAGCGCCTGAGGCTGCGGGTGCATGCCGAGCCGGTCGGCTACTGGCCGGAGCGGAGGTTCTCCTTCGCCGAGGAAATGGTGGACCACGACCTGCCGGAGGAGGAGCACGAGGAGCTCCTCCGGCGCCACAGAGCGCCATCCCTGGCGCGGATCGGCCTCTTGTGGCACCTTCCGGAGGAATGGTCGCGGGTCCGGTGGTTCGGCGCCGGGCCCGGTGAGGCGTATCCCGACTCCCGGCAGGCGGCGCGTATCGACCACTTCCACGCCACGGTGGAGGACCTGCAGACGCCGTACGTCCGCCCGCAGGACAACGGCACCCGCGCCGACGTGCGGTGGGCCGAGATCACCGACCCGGCGGGCGCCGGCATCCGCGTCGAGGGCGACCCGATGTTCCATCTCGCGGCCCGGCGCTGGAGCGACCGGCAGCTCGCGGCGGCCCGGCACCAGAGCGACCTGGTCCCCGAGCCGCTGCTCTATCTGTACACCGACCACGCTGTGCACGGGGTGGGATCAGGGGCGGTCGGCCCCGGCGTCCTTCCCCGGTACCGGCTCGAGGTCGGGGCGGCCGACTTCGCCTTCATCCTGACCGATATTTCCTGATAGAACGCCGCCGACGCCCCGCCGCACTCGAACATCCGGTACGGCGGGGCGTCGGCGTCAGATCAGGAAACCTTGCCGGTGACGGTGTCCCCAGACCTGGTCACCTCGTAGGTGACCTTGAAGCCGCTCCAGAAGTGGAAGGTCAGCGTCAGCGGCGTGTTCTCCCGCATCGGGCTGAGGAGCTCCTTGAGCAGGCGGATGGAGCTCTTCTCGTAGCTGGGCGAGTAGGTCGCCGCCGTACTGCATGAAGGAGGTCCAGTCATGAGGCGCGGCGTTGGTGCCGTCGGCGTACTTGGCCTCCATCCTGGCGACGCGGTCACCTTGAACCGGGTGGGAATCGTCAGCGACTCCGTGGTGCCGGTCAGGTTCATCCACTTTGCGGCAGAGTGTACGGTGCAGCGCCGGACTGGTGGTCGGTCCAGGTGACGGGGATCCGGACGCTCCGGATGCCCTCGGAGCGGATCTTCTGGAACGGGGCCTCGGTGGCCGGCGGGTTGCCCCAGGACGTCTCATCCGGGATGGCGTCCAGCGTGTTGCCCAGACTTCCAGCCGGCCGGCCCCAACACTGTGATCAGCGCGACGACGAGGGTGTCTCTTCCAGCAGGTCGTAGGCGAACCAGTCGAAGTGGACGGTGCCAGTCGCGGCGTACATGCCGATCACCCGTCCGGTGAAGCCGCCCGCCACCTCTGTGGACAGGTAGCGGCCGTCAAGCGTGGCGAGCGCGGGCAACCCCTCGATACCGAACGCCAGCGTGTCGGGCCCGGAGCACGGATCACCCGGCCGCCGCGGCTCGCCGGTCTGGACGGAGAGCACCATCGGACCCGCCGAAACCTCCTGCTCAGCCACCACGGTCCGCACCGACCCGATGCGCGCGATCACCCGGACCCGGCCCTCGCCCGCTTCGATCTCGTAGTGGTGGTCCTCGTCCAGCCGGACCGCCAGCCCGCCGCGCCCCTGCGAGGGGTCGATCAGGGTGCGGGCGTGCCACCGCAGGTGCTGCGCGCGGCGGCCGAGGAAGGTCACGTCCCGCTCGTCAAGCGAGGCGCCGCGAGCGTGGAGGGTGAGCCATCCGGCGCGCTCCTTCGTGGTGGCTTGGCGGCTGCGCACCGAGATCCATGAGGTGTCGAACCTGGGCAGGTCGAAGTCGTCCATGAACGGTCCCGCCGGAGTACCGGAGACGATCTCGCCGACGACCGGCCAGCCGCCCTCCCAGGTCACCGGGGCGAGGAAGGCCTCGCGGCCCAGGACGTGCCAGCCAGGGGTGCCCCCGCGAGGCCGTACCCCCAGAAAGACCATCCACCAGGCCCCGTCAGGGGCCTGGACGAGATCGGCGTGGCCGGTGTTCTGGACCGGGTGGTGGGTGCCGCGGTGGGTCAGGATCGGGTTGGCCGGGCACGGCTCGAACGGCCCGTCGGGCGCGGGTCCGCGGGCGATCGAGACGGCGTGACCCCGCTCGGTGCCGCCCTCGGCGATCATCAGGTACCAGTGACCGCCGATCTTGTAGAGGTGCGGCGCTTCCGGCGCGAGCGCCCCCCGCGTTCCTGACCAGACCTGGTGCGGCTCACCGAGAGTCTGTCCCGTCCGCGGTTCCAGGCGCACCTGCGCGCCTCCGGCGGTCGTGACCCAGCAGGTACCGTCGTCGTCCCAGGCCAGGTCGGGGTCGATGCCGTGGACGCCGGGCAGCGGGATCGGGTCGGACCAGGGCCCGGCCGGGTCGGTGGCGGTGAACAGCACGTTGCCGCCTGCGGCCACGACGGTGACGATCAGCCAGAACCGGCCGTCGTGGTGGCGGAGCGTGGGCGCGTAGACCCCGCCCGACGAGGGGGTTTCCGTGGTGAGGGGTAGCTGGCTCGACCGCTCCAAGGCGTTGCCGAGCTGAGTCCACCGCACGAGATCGCGGCTGTGGAAGATCGGTATGCCCGGGAAGTACTCGAAGCTGGAGCAGGCGAGGTAATAGTCATCGCCGACCCGGCAGATGCTGGGGTCGGGGTGGAAGCCGGGAACGATGGGATGGTGTGACACCCCTTGGGGTCCTTTCATCGGAGACGGAGCAGCACCGCTGATGGGGCGGTGGGCAGGGTCAAGGTGTGCTCTGTCAGGCGGGCCTTGCTGTCGGCGGGATAGAGCAGCTCCGCGCGAGGCACGTGGATCGTTTCTTCACCGCCCCGCCGCCAGACAGCGAGATAGGTGGCCACCGGGGCGCGCAGGGACAGCGCGATCCACGGGTCATCCCAGGCAGGGAGGCCGAGCGGCCACGAGGGCACGGCCCGCGGCAGATCGGCCCGGATGTCCTTGTAGACCGCCACGGCCTCGTGGACGAGGGCGCGGGCACCTGAATCGAGCTCCGGAAGCGGACCTGAGAGGTGGATCCGCCCGAGGAGCGCGCTGACCATGGTGAAGGCCACCTCGTCCGGGGAGTCCTCCGGCTGCGGGTAGGCCCAGACCGCTCCCTGTTCGGGCGGGACCGCGGTGGGAGCGGAGGCGGCGATGGGCGCGTAGAGCCGGAGGTTCTGCTGGTCGCTGGTCGACTGCAACTGCAAGCGGGAGAGCAGGGCGTAGTCGGAGCGCATGCCTCCCGAGGCGCAGTTCTCGATCACCAGGTGCGGGTACCGGTCCAGGACGCCGTCGAGCCAGTCGAGGTGGGCACGGTTGTGACCGAGCAACCCTGCCGCAGGAGCCTCGCCGGGGTGGCTGCTCGTGCCGGAGCCGGGATCGATGTTGTGATCCAGCTTGAGGTAGCCGACGCCCCACTGTCCGACGAGACGGTCGACGACCCCGTCGAGGTGGGCGCGGGCGGCCGGGTGGCGCAGGTCCAGGTGGTGGCGGTGATTCTCGACGACGCGGATGCCGTCGCGGCGGAAGAACGCCTCGTCGGGCAGGGAGGCGGCCAGGGGGTGGCGGGTTCCGATCACTTCCGGTTCCAGCCACAGGCCGGGGGTCAGGCCGCGCTCCCGGATCCGGTCCAGGACTTCGCCGATGCCTCCGGGAAAGCGCGAGGCGGACGGCTCCCAGGCGCCGACGGTGTCCCACCAGCTCGCGTCGAGGTCGGCGTACCAGCCCGCGTCGATGACGAAGTACTCCGCCCCGGCCTGCGCCGCCGCGTCGATCAGGGGAAGCAGCTTCTCCGTGGTCGGGTCCCCCATCAGGCAGTTCATGTAGTCGTTGAAGACGACCGGCAGCCGCTCGTGGTCGTGGTGCGGGCGGCGGATGGTACGGCGGTAACGGGTCAGCACGGCGAACGCCTCGTCGTGCTCGCCCACCGCGAGCGCGACGGGCACGGTGCGGAAGGTTTCGCCGGGGTTGAGGCGATGACGCCAGCCGTGCCGGCCGTCGCTGGGTCCGGACAGCGCCACGTAGGCCGTGCCTTCGCGCTCGCCGCACTCCCAGCGCCAGCCGCCGCCGTTGTGCTCGATCTGCCACAGCCACGTACGGCCACTCTCGCGATCGGACAGGCCGCCCATCGGCAAGTGGCCGCAGCTCGACCAGACGCCCTGCCCGGCCAGGGTGAAGCAGTCCTTGCCGTTGCCGTACCTGACCCGATCGCTGAGCTGGGGGGAGGTGAGCCGCAGCGGGCTGCGCCGCCACCGGTATTCGGCCAGCCAGTCGTTCTCGGCCCACATCAGCTCCGCGCCGCCTGCCGGGAAGCCGCCGGCCACGAGCGAAGTGACCGACTCCAGGATCAGCGGGTGCTCGCCTTCGTTGCGGAGAAGCACCTCGCTGCGGAGCACGGGCAGGCCGTCCGGCGACCGGTACCGCACCTCCGCGGCGAGACCGGTCTCCGGATCGTGGAGCTCGACGGTGAGCTCGTCGTCGGTGACATGCTGCCGCCGGCGGAGCATCCGCGCGCCGATGCTGGTGTCGATGAGCCGATGGCTCGACCAGTGGTGGCCGTGCCCCGTCGCGGTCACCTCGACGAGAGGCAGTCCCGACTCGAGAAGCTCGAGTCGCAGGGCGTCGATCACGGTGTTCTCCTTTTCCGCAGTACGGCACAGCCGCCCGCCGGCAGCTCGGACACGTGGGCTCCCGTCAGCAGGTCGAGGCCGGGCTCGGGCAGGCTCACGGGATCGACGTCGTGGTTGAGGAAGAACTGCCACCGCGTGCCGTCCTGGGCATGCCGGGTGACCGATTCGAGGCCGGGCGTCCCGGAGCCGACGATCTGGGTGATCAGGGCGGCGTAACCGGAATCGTCGAGCCGCGTGGAGAGATACCAGCTCTCCCCAGCGCCGAAGCGGTGCCGGGTGAGCGCGGGTTTCCCGGCGAGCATGCCGTGGGTGTAGGTGAGGAGCGCTTCACCGTCGGCGCGCAGGGACTCGCTCCAGACCGTGGCCCGCGTGCCGTCCGACAGGACGATCACCTCGTCCCGGCGGAGCGGCCGGTGTTCCTCGATCCGGATGCCAAGCGCTTCGCGCAGCGGCAGCGCCGGGTAGCCGCCGAGCCGGGCGTGGAGGCGGTCGTTGACGACGCCACTGCAGTACTGGACGAGCAGCCTCCCACCGCCGGCGACGTAGTCGCGCAGGTTCTCCGCCCCGGCGTCGGAGAGCAGGAACAGGGACGGAGCCACCACGAACCGGTAGCGGCTCAGGTCATGCTCTGGGTGGGCGAAGTCGGCCGTGATCCCGGCATCCCACAGCGCGCGATGGGCCCGGCGGAGCGCATCGTGGTAGTCGAGGTCCTTCGAGGGCAGGCCGTCGACCTCCATGGCCCACCAGGCGTCCGCGTCGTGCAGCACGGCCACCTTCGCGGTGACCGTCGAACCCGCGACCTCACCCAGTCGCGCGACGATCTCGCCGGCCTGCTGGATTTCGCGGAAGATCCGGCTGTCAGCACCCGCGTGCGGGACCATCGCCGAGTGCCAGGTCTCGGATCCGGCCCGGGACTGCCGCCACTGGAAGAACAGGGCGCCCTCCGAACCGCGGGCGATGTGGCCGAGGGTGTGGCGCAGGATCTCCCCGGGCTCTTTGCCCAGGATCCGGCCGCCGGAGTAGACGGTGTTCGTGCCCTGTTCCATCAGCAGCCAGGGGCGTCCGCCGGCGAACGAGCGGGCGCGGTCGGCGGCGAAGGCGGTGTCGGCGGCGGCGTCCAGGCCGGGCGCGTCCGGGTAGTGGTCGATGGCGACCAGATCGACCTCCCGACCCAGGGCCCACAGGTCCACGTTCTGGTAGGCGGGAAGCATCATGTTGGTGGTCACCGGCCGGTCGCTGTGCGCGCGGATGGCGTCGCGCTGCTCCCGGTACGCGGCCAAGACCGTGTCCGACCAGAAGCGCCGGAAGTCCAGGTGCTGGCCCGGGTTCTTGTGCCATTGGGTGGCCCGCGGCGGCAGCACCTGCTCCCATGCGCCGTAACGCTGGCTCCAGAACTCCGTGCCCCAGGCCTCGTTGAGCACCTCCAGCGAGCCGTGGCGCTGCTGGAGCCACTCCCGGAACGCGGCCGCGGTGTGATCACACCAGCAGAGCGTCGTGTACTCGTTGTGCACGTGCCACATCGCGACGCCCGGATGCGCGCCGTACCTCTCGGCCAGAGCTGTGGCGATGTTCCGTGCGGCGGTGCGGTAGGCGGGGGCGGCCAGGCAGTAGGTGTCGCGGCTGCCGTGGACGAGCCGGGTGCCGTCCGGCCCGACCGGGAGAGCGTCCGGGTGGGCCAGGGTGAACCACGGCGGTGGGGAGGCGGTGGGGGTGGCCAGGTCTACCGCGACGCCGTTGGCGTAAAGCCGGTCCAGGTGGGCATCCAGCCAGGCGAAATCGTAACGGCCCTCCTCCGGCTCCAGCAGCGCCCAGGAGAAGACGCCGACGGTCGCCAGGTTGACGTGAGCCCGGCGCATCAGCGCGTCGTCTTCCTTCCAGACGGCCTCGTTCCACTGCTCGGGGTTATAGTCGCCGCCGAAGAACAACATCACACCTCCAAGTGAGCGTCGTCGCGCAGGAGAAGCGGGATGCGCTCCAGCGGCGCCGCGACGGTGATCGTCTGCCCGGCGGGATGCTCCTCGCCGGTCCACGCGTCGGTCCAGCGGGCTCCGGCCTCGGTAACCGGGGCGTCGTAGAAAGCGACCTGGGCGGAGTAGGCGCCCAGCTCCTTGTCCGGCCAGTCGGCGTGCGCGACCGGACCGTACTCCGTGCCGATGAACAGGCCCTGGTCCAGCATCGGCGCGTGGTTCTCGCTGGCCGGGCTGACCGAGGGCCAGACCGAGACCATCAGCTTGACCCCGAGTTCGTCCAGCTCTCGGACCATGGCGGCAGGGTCGGGCCACTCGACGGGGTCGAACTTCCACTCGCCGAGGTGGGTCCGGTGGAAGAAGTCGCAGACGATGACGGACAGGGGCAGCCCGCGCCTGCGGTATTCGCGGGCGACCTCCAGCAGTTCCTCCTGGGTGCGGTAGCGCAGCTTGCACTGCCAGAAGCCCGCGGCCCACTCGGGCAGTTCCGGGCTGTGGCCGGTCGCGTCGGCGTAGCGGCGCAGCACGTCAGCCGGTTGACCGACCGTCACCCAGTAATCGATCTGGCGGGCGCTGTCTGCGACCCACCGGGTCCCGGTCTCGGCCAGCTCCACACGGCCGATGGCAGGCGAGTTCCACAGCAGGCCGTAACCGCGGTCGGAGACCAGCAGCGGGATGGTGACCTCGCCGTTGCGCTGGAGGAGGTCGATGGCCGCGCCCTTCTGATCGAGCAGGCCGTGGGTGTGCTGGCCCAGTCCGTACATCCGCTCGCCGGGGTAGGCGCGGAAGCGCTGCTCCAACCGGTGGTAGCCGTTTCCGGTGGCCGTGTAGAGCCGGGGGCCCGGCCACCAGAAGTGGGCGGGCTGCTCGGCGAGCAGTTCGACGTCGTCGCGAAGGAAGGTGAGCCGCCCGGCGGCATACGGGAGTTCGGGGGTGAGCCGCCCCGCGCTGTCGGCGTCGATGCGGACGGTCAGGGCGCCGTTGACCATGGTCGCGTGGTGCTCGGCGATGTTGATCTGCGCCTTCGCCCCTGGAGGCGGCGCGTCGAGCAGCGCTCCCGGCAGGTCGTCGAGCAGGGGCCCGCCTGGCGTGGCCCTGACCCGGACGGCGTCCGGGCCCCACGGCTCGACGCGCAAGGTCTCGCCCTTGGCGCGCCATTCCAGTGCGTCGCCGAGGTCGCGAAAGTACATGGAGGTGCTCCTAGATGGGGCCGGTGCTCTCACGGATGGTCAGGGCGGGGGTGAGCAGCACAAGTTCGTTGGCGGGCTGCTCACCGCGCGCGGATGCGGAGATCCGGGAAACGACCTGCTCGACCGCGATACGGCCGAGCTCCGTCGCCGAGCCGGTAACCGCGGTGAGGGCCGGGGTGTACTGTTCGGCCACGCGCTCGGGGCACAGGGCGATCACCGACGCGTCCTCGGGGACCGTCCGTCCGCTGGTGCGCAGGAGGCTGAGCAGCGGGCCGATGGCTCCTTCGTTCTGCACGACGAAGCCGGTGGTGTCGGGTCTGTCGGACAGGATGCGGCCGAGCGCGCCCGCCGTACCCTCATAGGTTCCCTCGCACGGGCGGTGCAGGAAACGCAGACCACGCTCCTTCGCCCGCGCGGCGAAGCCCGCGAGGGTGCGCTCGGCGTATCCGGCGTGGCGCTGGTAGGTGCCGGGGGCGTAGCCGATGAAGGCGATCTCCCGGTGCCCCAGGTCGGCCAGGTGATCCGCGCAGAGCGCGCCGGCGGCCTGGAAGTCGTTGTCGACGCAGGACAGCCCGCGGGGATCGCGAGGCATGCCGATCAGGGCCGCCTGGAGATCTCCCAGTGTCGGGATGCGCCTGTCGTCGAGTTCGACGTCCATGAGGATGACGCCCTCGGCCAGGCCGCTCGCGGCCAGCCGGCGGATGCCGTCCGGGCCCTCGTCGTTGGTGATCAGCAGGACGTCGTAGCCCTGCTTGCGGGCGGCCACGGCGACGGAGGTGGCGATGTCCATCATGACCGGCACGTACACGTCGGTGCGGAGCGGCACGGCCAGCGCGAGGATGTGCGATCGCCTGCCGGCCAGGGCACGGGCGCCCGCGTTGGGGTGATAGCCGAGCGCGGCCACCGCCTGCTCGACCCGCCGCCGGGTCTCGGCGGATACGGGCCGTTTGCGGCTGAGCGTGTAGCTGACCGTGCTCGGGGAGACGCCCGCGGCCTTCGCCACGTCTGCGATGGTCGCCAGCCCTCCGTCGGGCCGGCGACCAGGTCGCTGTGTTGATTGGGCGCCCTCGCTGCGCTCGGTCGCCATGCCTCAGCCCTTGATGGCGCCGGTCAGGACGCCGGTGCGGAAGTGTTTCTGGACGAACGGGTAGACGATCACGAGGGGCACCAGGGTCAGGACCACCACGGCCATCTGCAGCGAAAGCGGGGCGGTCTGCGCGTGCTCCATGCCGAAGCCGGAGTTGACCGAGCCGGGCATGCCGACGCCGCGGTTGACGTAGGTCAGCAGCACGTACTGCAGCGGCCACTTCTCACTTTCGGTTGGCATGTAGAGCATGACGTTGAAGAAGGAGTTCCAGTAGCCGACCGCGTAGAACAGGGAGATCACCGCGGTCACCGCCCGCGAGGTGGGAAGGACGATCGACCAGAGGATCCGCCACTCGCTGCCGCCGTCGATCCGGGCCGCGTCGATCAGCTCGGCCGCGGTGCTGGAGTAGAAGGAACGCAGGATCAGGATGTTGAAGACCGAGACCGCGCCGGGCAGGATCAGCGCCCACCACTGCCCGTAGCCGCCCAGCCCGGTCACCACCAGGAAGGTCGGGATGAGGCCGCCGCTGACGAACATCGTGATGATCAGCAGCACCAGGATGAACCGGTGACCGAACGAGTTTGACCGCGACAGGCCATAGGCGCACAGGATCGAGACCACCATCGAGATCGCCGTGCCGACAATGGTGATGCCGAAGCTCACCAGCAGGGCGGTGCGGACAGTGGAGTCGGTCAGCATCTCCTCGTACGCCTCGAAGGTGAGGCCGTCGGGCCAGATCACCAGGCCGCCGGCTCGGTTGATGGCGCCCTTGGTCGACAGGCTGGTCAGCACGACGATCCAGAGCGGGACCAGCACCATGAGCAGCACCCCGCCGAGGGTGAGGCCCTTGGCCGACTGGCCGGCCAGGGTCGGCGGCTCCTGCCAACTTGGTCGTTGCGTCATTTCCGGTACAACCCGTCCTCGCCGAAGGAGTGCGCCAGCTTGTTGGCGCCCCAGATGAGCAGGAGCGAGATCACGCTCTTGAAGAGCCCGGCCGCCGCCCCGAAGCTGTAGTTCGTCGTGGCGATGCCGTAGTAGAAGGCGTAGGTGTCGAGCACCTCGGCGGCGTCGTGGCCGACGGCCTCGCGCTGGATGAGGAACTGCTCGAAGCCGACGGACAGCGCTCCGCCCAGGCGCAGCACCAGCATCAGCACGATCACACCGCGCAGGCCAGGCAGGGTGATGTGCCACATCCGCCGCCAGGGCCCGGCGCCGTCGGCGGCCGCCGCCTCGTACAGGCCGGGGTTGATGGCGGCCAGCGCGGCCAGGAAGACGATGATCCCCCAGCCCGCCTCCTTCCACACGCCCTGGAAGGTGACCAGGAGCGCGAAGGTGTCCGGATTGGTCATCACGTCCCAGGTACCGAGGTTGTGCGAGCGCAGGAACTGGTTGAGCGCGCCCGCGCCGCCCAGCATCTGCTGGAAGATCGTGATAACCAGCACCCAGGAGAAGAAGTGCGGCAGGTAGACCACGGACTGAATGAAGTTGCGCACCCGCTCGCTGAGCACCGAGTTGAGCAGCATCGCCAGCGCGATCGGGATCGGGAAGAACAGGATGAGCTGGACGAAGCTCAGATAGAGCGTGTTACTCAACGCGTGCCAGAAGCGCGAGTCGGCGAAGAGCTGCTGGAACTGGTCGAGGCCGGCCCAGTCGCTGTCCCAGATCCCGATCAGCGGGTCGTAGTACTGGAAGGCGGTGATGACGCCGACCATCGGGACGTAGTTGAAGATCAGCAGCAGGACGACCGCCGGCACGACCATGATCAGCAGTGATCGGTCGCGGAGAAGCCTCTCTTTCACTGGCCCGTGCCATACTTGTTGAGCACGTTCTCGGTCATCCACCCCTTGAGCCGGTCGAGTCCGCTCTTCTTCCACGAGTCGATGACCGACTTGACCTCGGCGACCGTCTTCTTGCCGCGGACGCAGCTGACGATGGCGTCGTCGATGGCCTGCGAGGTGTTCAGCAGGGCGATCTGCTGCGGCATGCTGATGTTCATGCTCCAGAACGCCGGCTTGTAGAGGGCGTTGACATTGGCGGCCTGCCAGGCGGCCTGGTCCTTGGTGACCTGGTCGGCTCCGAGGTTGCTGATCACCCCGGCGGGTCCGGCGAGGAAGGGGAAGGTCGCCGCCTGGACGAACTTCTTGCCGTCCTCCGTGGCCGCCGGCACCCCGTCCTTAACCGTGTAGTGGACGCCCTCCACCCCGAAGTTGATCAGCTGGTACTCCGCCGAGCCGTACGGCGCCGCCAGGTAGTTGGCGATCGCCAGGCATTCCTCGATCTGCTCCGGCTTCAGCTTGATGTTGAGATAGCTCACGATGCGGGCCGCCTCGCCCAGGAACATCCGCGCGGGGCTCTGACCGTCGTGGGAGATGTAGTTGAACGCGCCGCGCCGGTAGTTCTTGTCGGCCGCGACCCCCGACTGGTAGTCGCTCAGGTTCCAGCCACCGGTGCCGCCGCCCTGGATCAGCTCCTTGCCCGAGTAGAAGCGGGCGTTGCTGTTGGCGTTCTGGCCGGCCAGCGCGTCCGGGTGCACGTAGCCCGACTTGGCCAGCTGGTAGTGCCATTCGAGCGCCTCCAGCAGCTGCGGCAGCTCGTACTTGTGCAGCAGCTTGCCGCCCTCGACCTTCCAGTTGGGCGGCAGGTCCCAGGAGAAGGCGAGGTAGGTGTAGACGTCGCCGAAGGCCCACACGCCACGCTTGGCGTCGGTCAGCTCCTTGCCCAGGCTCATGTAGTCGGCCACGGATTTGACCTGGTCTGCGGTGATGCCCTTGGCCTCCAGGATGTCGCGCCGGTAGAAGATGGCGCCGGCGACGGAGAAGTTGTAGGCCGAGCCGGGGATGCCGTAGAGCTTGTCGCCCCACACGCCGGCCTGCCAGGCGCCGGTGGGGATGGCGGCGAGGTTGGGATACTTCTTGACCTTGTCGCCGGCCAGGTACGGGGTCAGGTCGGCGAGCTGGCTGCCGACCAGCCGGTCGGTGCCGAAAGCGGCGTTCCACCAGGAAGGGAGCTGGATCCAGTCGGGCAGCTTCTTGGCCGCCGCCATCGGCGTGACAATGGTGTTGTAGTTGTTGCCGTCGGCCGGCTTCATGGTGAGGGTGGCGCCCAGGGCCTTGTTCATGGCCTGGTAGAAGGAGTTGTTCGCAGGCGGCACCGTGCCCCAGAGCGGGGTGATCGCGGTGTAGCTGCCGCCCTTGCCCGGCACGCCGGTGACGGTGGCGACCGGGTTGGCCGGGTAGCTCAGAAAGCCCGGATCGGTCACGGCCCCGCCCGAGCCGGCGATGGGGGCGATGTCCGGCTTGACGGCGGTGCTCGGCACGTGGGCGGGGAGCGCGGCCTTGAGCCCGGCCTTGGAGTTCGTGCCGACCTTCTGCGCCGACTGGGGAGTGTTGCTGCTGCAGGCGACGAGCAGGGGGGTCATCGCGGCTGCGCCGAGGAAGCCTCTGCGGTTCAACATGGGGGGTTGCCCTTCGAAGCGCTTCAATGTTGCCGCGAGACTAATGACCTGTTTCGGAAGACGCAAGGGCAAGCGTTAAGAGAAACTTTCCATACTGTTAGCGTTGACATCGTGTCGGGGATATGTCAGCGTCGATGCGCTTCGATCTCTTTTACCTCTCTGCCTGTGAGCTTTCCCTGTGAGCGATACCTTTCCTTTCAACGATTCGATGCTGCCGATGGACATGCGCGTCGACGACCTACTCGGGCGGTTAACGCTCGACGAAAGAATCGCGATGCTGCATCAGTACGCGCCCGCCATACCACGTCTGGGCGTGGCCCCCTTCCGTACCGGCACCGAAACCCTGCACGGCGTGGGATGGCTGGGCGTGGCGACGGTGTTCCCGCAGGCAGTGGGCCTGGGGGCGACGTGGGATGAGGATTTGGTACGGCTGGTCGCCGAGGCCGTCTCCGTCGAGCTGCGCGCCTTTCACCGGCACCGCCCGCCCGCGATCGGTTCCGGCGCCAACAGCCTGCAGGCGTGGGCGCCCGTGGTGAACCTGCTGCGCGACCCGCGCTGGGGGCGCAACGAGGAGGGCTACTCCGAGGACCCAGTGCACACCGCGCGGCTCGGTGCTGCCTACTGCCGGGGACTGGCCGGCGACCATCCGTCCTACCTGCGCGCCGCGCCGGTGCTCAAGCACTTCCTGGCCTACAACAACGAGGACGACCGGTGCGTCACCTCCTCCGGCCTGCGCCCCCGGGTGCTGCGTGAATACGACCTGGCGGCATTCCTGCCGATCGTGGCCGCGGGCCTGGCCACCGGCGTGATGGCCGCCTACAACCTGGTCAACGGCCGTCCCTGCCACGTCAGCCCGCTCATCGAGACCGAGCTGAGGCGCCTGAACCCGGACCTCTTCGTGGTCAGCGACGCCGAGGCACCCTGCAACCTGGTCGAGCTGGAGCACTACTTCGACGACCACGCCGAATCCCACGCCGCCGCGCTCAAGGCCGGCATCGACAGCTTCACCGACCACGGCGAGGAGAGCGAGGTGGTGATCGGACGGCTGCGGGAGGCATTGGAACGCGGGCTGATCGACGAGAACGACATCGACCGCGCCGTGCGGCGGCAACTTTCGCTGCGGTTCCGGCTCGGGGAGTTCGACCCCGATCTCGACCCGTACGCGGACATCGGTCCCGAGGTGATCGACTGCGCCGAGCACCGGGCTCTGGCCCTGCGCGCCGCGACCGAGTCGGTGGTACTGCTCAAGAACGACGGCCTCCTGCCCTTGGAGCGTTCCCCGCGAGTCGCCGTCATCGGACCCCTCGCGGACACGTTGTTCGAGGACTGGTACAGCGGCACGATGCCGTACCAGATCAGCGTCGCCTCCGGGCTGGAGGAGGCGCTCGGCGAGGTCGTCCGTGTGGAGGGCTGCGACCGAATCGCGCTGCGCTCGCGCTCGGGTGCCGAACTGGTCGCCGATGTCACCGACTGGGGCGCCGGGATGCTGACGTTGCGCAATCCCGACACCGGCCGCTACTACAGACTCCAGGAGGATGGCTCGCTGGCCGCCGACCGGGAGGAGATCAAGAGCTGGTTCGTCAACGAGACCTTCCACCTCGAACCCGCTCCAGGCGGCGTGCTGCTCCGCAACGTCCGCACCGGCCACTACGCCGCGGCCGACGGCCGCTTCACCGCCTCATCCGCCGCCGACGCCGAGTGCTACGAGCGCGAACTGCTTCACGACGGTACGGCCCAGGCCCGCGCCGCCGCCGTTGCCGCCAACGTGGCCGTCGTGGTGCTGGGCAATCACCCGCTGATCAACGGCCGCGAGACCGAGGACCGCCGGGACCTCGCGCTGCCCGAGGGGCAGGAGGCTCTGCTGCGCGCGGTCGCCGAGGTCCGCCCCGAGACTGCGCTCGTGGTCATGAGTAGCTACCCCTACGCCCTGGACTGGGCCGATGAGCACCTGCCCGCCGTGGTGTGGACCTCCCACGGCGGGCAGGAGACCGGCAGGGCGCTGGCCGCCGTCCTGCTCGGCGCGGCCGACCCGGGCGGGCGGCTGCCGCAGACGTGGTACCGAGGCGAGCTTCCCGATCCCCTGGACTACGACATCATCAAGGCGGGCTGGACCTACCAGTACCACCGGGCCGACCCGCTGTATCCCTTCGGCCACGGGCTCTCCTACACCGAATTCGCCTACAGCGACCTGCGGGTCTCCTCCGAGGAGGTCTCGGTGAGGCTGACGAACACCGGGAGCAGGCCGGGATCGGAAGTGGCGCAGCTCTACGTCCGCGCGTTGAACGCTCGCTACGAAGCGCCCCGGCTGCGGCTCGCCGACTTCCGCAAGGTCTCGCTGTCTCCCGGCGAAAGCCGCGAACTCATCTTCCGGCTGTCAGCCGAGCACTTGGCTCATTGGGACGTGGCCACCGGCGATTTCGCCGTGGACCCTGGCGACTACGAAGTGCTGGTGGGCCGCTCCGCCGGTGAGCTGGTTCTCGGGGCGACGATCGCCCTGGACGGTTCCGTCCCTGGGCCCCGCGCTGTCGTCGGCCGGCGCACCTCGGCCGCGGACTTCGACGACTACACGGGCATCACCCTGGTCGACGCCGACCGTACCACCGGAGACGCGGTCGCGCCCGCACGCCACGACCATCCCGCGACGCTGCTGTTCCGCTCCTGCGATCTGACGGGCGCGGTCCGGGTCGAAACCGAGGTCGCCGCCCTGGGCGAGGGGCGGCTGGAGGTCTGGGCCGGCGAGGTGCTGCTGGCGGAGATCCCGCTCCCGCCGACCGGGGGCCGGTACGCCTGGGTGAGCGTCGCAGGCGACCTGGGCTCACCCCTGGCGGGCGTCCACGACCTGCGGATCACGCTGCTGGGCGATGTCCGGCTCGCGACGTTCCTCTTCATCTGAATGGGAGCCACGTGCATGGAAACGATCACCTGGAAGCGACGCGAAGACGGCGTCACCCTGACGGCCGACGGGTTAGCCGTGCGACGGTCATCACCGAGTCCGACTGTCTGCTGTCCTGACTCATCCGCTGTCAGCACTGCGGCAAGGCCTGCATCGGCGCCGCCGCCCACGGCTGGACCAAGCGATACCGCCACCACGTGTGCTTCTCCCGCCAGCGCTACGGCAAGGTCACCTGCGCCGCCGACCGCATCCCCGCTGATCAGGCCGAAGGCGGCATCCTCGACGCCCTGCCGGCCAGCTATGAAGACGGCGACCTGGTCATCCGCGCCGCTGAAGCCGCCGCCCGCGCCAACGAAGGTCTGAGCGGTCAGGAACTGCCGCCGGGTCGGCCCAGCCCGACGGGGCGCCGGATCGATACCGCCGCGTGCAGGATCTCTCACACTGTAGAGGCTGCGATCGTGTAGGCCAGACGGGCCAACTCGCCCTGGATCCGCCGATGACCCCAGGTCGGGGTCGCCCGCGCCATTCGCACGATCAGCGCCTTGACCGGCCGGCGAGCGCGAGGGCGTCCCGGCCGTGGTCTATCGGTGAAGGTCCATTCATCTAGGCCGTGCTAGGCGATGGCCCATGTGCCGCGCAAGTCGAAGACCTACCTCTCGTACCTGTCGTATGCATCGCAAAGGAGAACATCATGCGGCGACGTACGTTCATCGCCTCCCTCGGCGCGGCCGCGGTCGCGGCCGGTGCCCTGCCCGTCCCGGCCTTCGCCAAGCCCGGCCGGCAACCCAAGGACGCATACATCTGGAAGAACGCCGTCGTCAACGGCGGCGGGTTCGTACCTGGCATCATCTTCAACGAGACCAAGCCGAACCTGATCTACGCCCGCACCGATGTCGGCGGCTGCTACCGGTGGCAGGAGGACTCTCGGAGCTGGAAGCAACTGCTCGACTGGGTCGGCCGCGACAACTGGGGCTACTACTACGTGGTCTCCATGGCCACCGACCCGGTCGAGACCAACCGCGTCTACGCCGCGGTCGGCGCATACACCACCGACTGGGACCCCAACAACGGCGCCGTCCTCTACTCCGACGACTACGGCGACACCTGGGGCATCGCCGAACTCCCCTTCAAGCAGGGCGGCAACATGCCCGGCCGCGGCATGGGCGAGCGCCTGGCCGTCAACCCGGCCGACAACGCGACCGTGTACCTGGGCGCCCCCAGCGGGAAGGGGCTGTGGCGCTCGACCGACTACGGCCGCACCTGGTCCGCGGTCGCGAACTTCCCCAACCCCGGCAACTTCGTCATCAACCCCAACGACCCCTACCACGCCGACAACCAGGGCGTGATCTGGATCGACTTCGACCAGATCGGCGGCAAGATCTACGTGGGCGTGGCCGACCCGGACGACCCGCTCTACGTGTCCAAGGACGGCGGCGCGACCTGGCAGCCCGTGCCCGGAGCGGCCGCAGCGCTCGGCGACTGCGACGGCAACCGCACCATCCCCAAGCAGTCCGCAGTGGATAACACAAACGGCTACCTGTACATCATCACCAGCCATGACCCCGGCCCGTACAACGGCGCGCCCTCCTCGGGCAACGGCGGCAAGATCCAGAGGCTGGCTACCCAGACCGGCGAATGGACCGACATCACCCCCACCTACAACCCGAAAGGCCCGATCCCCGGCTTCGGCGGTGTGACCGTCGACCGCCAGAACCCCGGCACGCTCATGGCGTCCACGTGCAACAACTGGTACCCCGACGAGATCCTCTACCGCTCCACCGACTCCGGGCAGACCTGGCAGCTCAGCTGGGACTACGCCGAAGGCACCGACGGCACCGACCGCTTCGTCATGGACAGCACCAACGCCCCGTGGCTGTCGTGGAACGGCACCGACCAGGGACCCGCATACGCGGTCAAGCACGGGTGGATGATCGAGGCCCTCGCGATCGACCCGCACAACTCCGACCGCATCATGTGGGGCACCGGCGCCATGATCTGGGGCACCGAGGAGCTGACGCGGTGGGACACCCAAGGCGAGCTGATCGGCCATAACGAGGCCGGCGAGCGGATCGCCCTGCCCATCGAGCGGTTCACCGTCGGCGTGCGGGCCCAAGGCGTCGAAGAGACCTGGGTCCGCGACATCGCCGCCCTCGGCGGCACCCTCGTGTCCGCCATGGGCGACGTCAGCGGCTTCGTCCACACCGACCTCGACCGGGCCGAGCCGATGATCCGCTCCGGCTGGGCCGGCAGCAGCCTCGACTACGCCCAGTCCAACCCGGACGTCATCGTCGGCAGCGGCGAAGTCAACGCGGACGTGGACGCTCACGTCATCGTCTCCACCGACCGCGGCAAGACCTGGAAATCCGCAGCGCGACTCGCAGGTGTCCCGGGCGGCGGCTCCGGCGTCGTCGCGATCACCGCCGACGCAGCCGCACTCCTGTGGTCCCCCAGCAACACCGACATCACCCCGGTCTACAGCACTGACCTGGGCGCGACCTGGAACCCGGTCCACGGACTCCCGGCAGGGGCCAGGATCCGGTCCGACCGTGTCAACCCGTCGGTCCTGTACGCCTTCGCCGTCGGCACGTTCTACCGCAGCACCGACGCTGGCGCGACGTTCTCCGACACCGGAGCGACCGGCCTGCCCGCCGAAGGCGTCGACGACTTCAGAGTCGTCCCAGGCCGCGAGGGCCACGTCTGGCTCGCCGGGCGCAGCGACAAAGCGGAGATCGCAACCGGCTTGTGGCGCTCCTCGGACGGCGGCGTGACCTGGGAGCGCATCAGCGCGATCGACTTGGCGATCGGTGTCGGCTTCGGCAAGGCCGCGCACGGTTCACGGCATGAGACGAAGCGCGGGGGCTACCCGGCGATCTACACCTCGGCCACGGTCGCAGGGCAGGACGGCATCTTCCGCTCAACCGACGGCGGCGCCACTTGGGTGCGCATCAACGACGACGACCACCAGTGGGCCTGGGCCGGATCCGCTATCACCGGCGACCCGCACATCTTTGGCCGCGTCTATCTGTCAGCACGCGGCGTGATCTACGGCGACATCGCCGACTGACGAAGCAGGCCGCCCCGCGCGACGCGGGGCGGCCTCCAAGCCGAAGGCCGGGGCCAGCGGCCACATTCGGCCTGACTGGATTGAATACCACGTTAGGGAGAGCCGATCATGACTGGAACCCACCGCGAGAGCCTGCCCGGATGGGCGAAGGAGGCGAGCCTCGGCATTTTCATCCACTGGGGACCGTACTCGGTTCCCGCCTGGGCCGAGCCGGAACACGTGGCAGGCGAGCCCGAAGGCGGGTGGTTCAAGCACTCCTCCTATGCCGAGTGGTACGCGAACACCATCCGCATCGAAGGGTCGCCGGCGGCGGCGCACCATGCCGAGGTCTACGAGTCGGCGCCTTACGAGGACTTCCTCGACCAGTGGAAGGCCGAAGCTTACGACCCGGCCGCATGGGCTCGGCTGTTCCGGGCACTCGGGGCGCACTACGTCGTGCCCGTCACGAAGCACCACGACGGGGTGACCCTGTGGGACGCCCCCGGCAGCGAGGGCTTCAACACCGTCGACCGCGGCCCGAAGCGCGATCTGCTCGGCCCGCTCGCGGAGGCCGTGCGTGCGGAGGGTATGCGCTTCGGCGTCTACTACTCCGGCGGCCTCGACTGGTCGATCACCGACAACCCGCCGATCGTGGAGGTCGACGACATCTGGCGATTCCGCCCCAACGACGCAGCCTACGCCGCCTACGCCACCGCGCACGTCCGGGACCTGATCGACCGCTACGCGCCCTCCGTGCTCTGGAACGACATCGAATGGCCCGAGGCGGGCAAGGAAGACGGCTCGCTCGTCGACCTGATCACCTACTACCGCGACGCGGTCCCCGACGGGATCGTGAACGACCGATGGGGCGCCGACGTCTGGGACTACCGCACGAGCGAGTACTCGATGCACGCCGACCACGAGACCGGCACCGGCTGGGAGCACAACCGCGGACTCGGATCCTCCTTCGGCTACAACCGTGTCGAGGACGAATCGCTCACCCTCAGCCCCCGCGAGCTGGCGAAGCACTACGCGGACGTGGTCTCCCGTGGTGGCCGGCTGCTGCTCAACGTCGGACCCGATGCCTCCGGCCGCATCCCCGACGTCCAGCTCCGCACTCTCGAAGGCGCGGCCGCATGGATGACCGGGGTGAAGCCGTACACCACCGACCGTCGGTTCCCGGGTGACGCTGAAGTCACCGTGTCCGCCGAGGCCGACAACTGGTACCGGACCTGGGCGAGCGGCGACAAGCTCGTCGTGATCGCCGACCGGCCCGAAGCCGTCCGCGTCACCGCGCCAGGCTACGAGACCGTGGCCATCGCCCTGCCCGAACAGGAGCGGTGAACAGGGCCGCCCGCTGCGACGCGCTCCGCGTTTCCGGCCTCGCCAGTCAGACCCCGGTCCGTCCGCGGGGCTCTACGCCCCGGGTGGGGACCGGTCCCGCATCCGCGCTCATCCCGGAAGGCACCATGAAACGCTCACTTGCGTGCTGTCAGGTGGCGATGTCAGCGCAAGATTGTCGCCGGGGTGACCGGAAACACCTCCACCCATCGGCGGCGACGCCCCTGACCGCCATTCAACGCAACAAAACCACAACACACCGATGAAGCGCCGACAGACCGCGTGAACGGCTTGCCCAGGTCGACGAGCCCGTAGAGCGCCCCGCACCTCCTGCAGCGCACCGACCTCGACCTGATCACCCGCCATCTCCTTGCCGCGCCCGACCCACAACCCCGACCGCTCCCTCGCCAAAGGCGCCGGCGCCGTCCTGTTACGCCTGTGGTGGGCCACCACGACCCCATCTGCCTGGCACCAGCGTGACACCACGCAGTGTACGCAGTCGGGCCGCTGTCTACGGGCGGAGCCATCTGGCAATGTGGCTATCCCGGTAAGTGTTGGATGGGCCGCATACGTCGCTGCTCCAAGCCCGATACAGCCGGTTCTTGCGCGAGTGGTTACCCAGCCGGCGCAGCAGCGTCACCGACGACAACCGGCTCTCCCGGAGGGAGATCGCCGTCCGCAACAGGTCCGTCCAGTGCGTCTCGATCAGAGCCCAGTCGACCACCTCTTCCCCGAACAGGCCGTCGATGTGGGTGTAGCGGGTGCTCCCGTCCGGCCGGTAGAAGATCAGGTCCTGCCAGTTGCGAATGCGTGGCAGCAGGTGAAAGCCCAGCAGCGCGGCCAACCCAAAGACCGGCAACGACTGGCCTTGCGTATCGGCGTGCACCGTATCGGGCTGGATGTCGGAGGTGTTGCGCAGCAGGCCCTCGATAATGTACACCGCCTCCCACACCCCACACGGGATAAAACCGCCACGTCCAGCTTGTTGAAGGCGTTGATGACCACCGCGGACGCCTTGTCGACCTTCGCGGCGGTGGCGTGCTTATTGCCCGCCAGCGACAACTCGTGCACACTGACCTGCCCACGCATGTGCGCGGCCACCTGACGGGCGCCCAGCAGGGTACCGTGCGCGAACGCCGTCAGCACATACCGGGCCATGGCGTCGCGGATCTTCGGATCCGACCCGGAGGCGGGCCCGAAGTGGTGATGCCAGCCCAGCAGGTAGGCGGTGCGAGTCAGGATGTCCAGGAGCGCGCGTTGCGGCAGCCGGTCGTGGATAGCCTACTCCAGCTTGATCGCCGACTCCCGCCGGTCGGCGCCCTTGCGGCGGCGCAGCACCGGCCGCCCGCCCCCCAGCGTCAGGTCGGTGTTGCCCGGGTAGCCATCATCGACCTCGCAGGCGATCGTGCTCAGCTGACTCTTGTAATGAGCGCCTTCGCCTCGGCAGGGATGCCGGCCTGCTCGCAAAAGGCCGCCACGTGCGGCTCGCACTCCTCCCACGACATCAGCTGGGCATGCAGGTTGGCGTAGGAGTCCGAGCCGATCACTGCGATGTCGCCGGAGCGCAGCTCGGCCGCCAAATAGGAGAACACGCACACCTCAAGATGGCGCCGCACCAGCAGCCCGGGACGCTCGGCGTCCAGAAGGATCTTGCGCCAGGCCTGCGACGCGAACGCCTCCACCTCGATCGACAACGTGCGCTCACGCACCTGGCCGTCCTCATCGCGCTCCTCGACCGTCACCGTCTCGGCCAGGTACGCGGCCCGGGAGTTGCGGTGCGCGCGCAGGAACTCCACCGCGTCCAGCACACTGCGCTCGGCGCTGGTGGCCTCCAACTCGATCGAGTCCACCAGCGTGAACAGCGCCGGCCGGTGCGAGCGGTAGTGCCGCTCCAGGAACGGCAAGTAGTTGTTGCCGTGATGAGCCGAGACCGCCTCGTGCGCGCTGGCCAGCGCCTCCAGCCCAGCGGCCTGCTCGAGCTTCTTCAGCACCAGCCGCCAGGCCCGCTCGGCCACCACCGACCCCAGCTCTGCCTCGCCGGCGTTGTCGGCGGCATCGCCCCGTCATCCACTGCCGGAGCGCTCCGGCCGCCTTCGGCAGTCTCCGCCTCTTGCTCGGCGGTAGCGGGCGGCACGATGGCCTCGCGCACCGCCGACAGCACTTCGCCGAACACACCCAGCAGCCGCTCCGACTCGGCCCGGTGCGTCTCGCGCAGCGCCTCCAGGTCGACCCGGCGCCCGAGGCCCCGCTCAGCCGCCTGCTCGTGCCCGAACTGCTGGTCACCGGCGCCCCCGGCCCTGACGACCTCCCCGAGCTCGGCATCCGCGGCGAGGCCCTGCGCGACCGCCTGCTGGCCGGCCTCCCTCTCACCACGACCCCCTGATCGCTCCGCCGGCGACCAGAGCGTACATGCCGTTCCGGATCTGGCCCCGTAAAAGCTACCTGCGCGCCTTGACGTACTCGTGTCCAAGGACATTCAGCAGAGCCAGCGCTTCGGCGCTGGAGGATCCTGACGGCGCGCTGTAAATCACCAGGTGCTGGTCGCGGTCCGTGAGCGCGAGCGAGTCGCAGTCGACGGTGATCTCCCCGACGACCGGGTGACGGAACGTCTTCGTGAGCGTCGGCATGGCCTGCACGTCGTGCCGCTCCCAGAGCCGGGCGAACTCGGGGCTGGCGTCGCGGAGCTCGTCGACGAGGTCGCTCACCGCAGGGTCAGACGGGTACCGGGCGAGGGTGGACCGGAGCCCCATGACGGCCTGGTGCCGGAACTCCGCGGCGTCGGAGATCCCGTACGGCGTCGCATCGGCGCGTGCCGACCCGAGGAACGCCCGGCGCGCGAGATTGCGGTCCTCTGGGGCGAGTTCGGCGAAGTCCTCCATGAGCGCGGCGGCGAGGTCGTTCCACGCGAGCACCTCGTACGCGGCGGACATCACGAAAGCGGCCGTCTGCGGCAGCCGCTCGAGGAGCGCGAGGATGCTCGGGCGGACGTCGCGCCGGTGCAGTCCGGTATGGATGGGCGCCGTGCCCGCGAGGACGTGGAGGTGGTCGGACTCGGCCTCTGTGAGTCGCAGTGCGCCGGCGATCCCGGCGAGGACCTCACCCGACGGCCGCGGCGCCCTGCCCTGCTCGAGCCGGACGTAGTACTCCGTGGAGATGTGCGCGAGGACCGCCACCTCCTCGCGGCGAAGACCGGGCGTCCGGCGTCGCGGGCCCGAGGGCAGGCCGACGTCCTGCGGCCGGAGCCGCTCGCGACGGGTGCGGAGGAACGCCCCGAGCTCCTGTTTGTCCATATCCCAAGTGTGCACGCCGCGCGGCGATGGATCCTGGTACCGTCTGTGCCTGCATCCGGCCCGGTGGCCGGCCTGACACTGTCGTCATGACGCACAACATCGACCTCGCACCCATCGGCCTGCTCACCGGCAAGGTGCTGTTCATCACCGGCGCCAGCCGCGGCATCGGGGCGGCCGCGGCCCGGCTCTTCGCGCGGGAGGGCGCGGCCGTCGTGCTCGCCGCCCGCAGCACCGACGCCCTCGACCGGATCGTCACCGAGATCCGCGCCGCCGGCGGCGTCGCCGACGCCGTCACCCTGGACCTCGCCGACCGTGCGAGCATCCGCGCGGCGGTCGATCGTGTCGGGGAGCTGCACGGACGGCTCGACGGCGCGTTCAACAACGGCGGGGTGGGCCAGCAGCCCGGCCCGCTCGACGCCACGACCGATGAGGAGATCGAGCAGCAGTTCGCGGTGAACTTCCGGGCGCACTGGACCGCGATGACGGCCGAGGCCGCGCTCATGCGACGCAGCGGTGGCGGGGCGATCGTCAACACCTCGAGCATCGGCAGCCGCCGCGCCAATCCCGCCCTCCCCGCGTACGGCGCCATGAAGCGTGCGCTCAACAGCATCACCGAGACCGCCGCGGTGAGCTGGGCCCGTGACGGCATCAGGGTGAACGGCATCACCCCCGGCGGCACCGCCACGGAGATGATCGACGCGTGGGAGGCGGCGACCCCCGGCATCGTCGAGCAGGTGAAGGCCTCAGTACCGCTCGGACGGATGGCGGAGCCCCGGGAAGTCGCCGAGGTGGCAGCGTGGCTGCTCAGAGACCGGGCGTCGATGGTGACCGGCGCGGTCGTGCCGGTGGACGGCGGCGCCGGCGCCTGAACTCGAAGCTCCTCCCTACGGCTGCTCGGGGCCCGCCACCTGGTCGGCCACTCTCCCGATCCTCGCCAGCTGGGCCAGCGCGGGCCGGGACAGTACGGCCTGGATGTCGTGCAACGCGAGGATCAGCTCCTCCAGCCCGTCGATGGGCGACTCCCGCTCCCTGTTGAGCAGGACGCCCCTGTACTCCTTCGGATTGACGGCCCCGCCGGGCAGCTCGACTCCGCCGTCTTCCACCCGGAACAGTGCCGGGATGGACGTGTCCAGCGCCAGGGCGAGGGCGGTCAGCTCCGCGGCCGTGAAGGAGCGCTGGCCACGCTCCGCCTGGTGAACGGCCTGCCGGCTCCACGGCCTGTCCAGGTAGCGCCCCAGGCTCTCGCCCAGCTCCATGAGCGACATCCGCCGCTCCGCGCGCAGGCGCGCGATCTGCCGGCCGATGGCCTCTTCCACCCGCATCCGTCCCCCTGGTGTCATTGTGGGCAATGACGTAGATATGTCGGCATTGACAGCAGCCCCGTGGCGGGCTACTGTACCGCTACAGATTTACCTGTCACTGTCACCGATGACAAGTGGGTGTCGCCCCATGCGAGACTTTCAATTAGAGGTGATCGGCCCGATCGGCGACTGCGCCGTGCTCAAGGTCGCGGGCGAGATCGACGTGGAGACCGCTCCCCAGCTTCGGGAGCGGCTGGTGGACCTGGCGGGCAAGGGCATCCGCCACGTCATCACCGACCTCGGCGGAGTCGACTTCCTCGACTCGACCGGCCTGGGAGTCCTGGTGGGCGGCCTCAAGCGGCAGCGCAACCAGGGAGGCACGCTGACCCTGGTCACCGATGCGGAGCGCATCCTGCGCGTCTTCCGGATCACGGGGCTCGTCACCGTGCTGCCTCCGCACGCCTCGGTCTCCGAGGCGATCGCGGCGGACCCCGGCTCTCGGCGGGCGGTCGAGGCCAGGGCCGGAAGCGTCGAAGAATGGTGCCGGACGCACGACCTGGCTTGACCCGTGAACGCCGCCTCCGACCGGCACGCCGTCGTCGTCCCCGGCGGAAACTACGGACCGCAGGCCGGGCTGCTCGCCTATGTGGGCGAGGCGGTCGCTCGCCGGGGAGCCCGCCTCGAGCTGATCTGGTGGACGCCGCCGCCGGACCGGACGCTCGAGGAGCGCACGCCCTGGGTGTGTGAGCAGGTGGCGCCCGTCGTGGACGGGCTCGCGGCGCCGCTGCTCATCGGCAAGTCGCTCGGCTCGCTGGCCGCCGCCGTGGCGGCGGAACGCGGCCTGCCGGGCGTCTGGTTGACGCCGCTGCTCACGATGTCCGCGTGCGTGGCCGCGCTGCGCCGGGCCACGGAGCCGTTCCTGCTGGTCGGCGGCACCGCGGATGACTTCTGGGACGGCGCCCTGGCGCGGGAGCTGACGCCGTACGTGCTCGAGGTCGAGGGCGCCGGCCACGGCATGCTGCTGCCGGGGCCGCTCGCCAGGAGCGCCGGGGTCCTCGGTCAGGTCACGACGGCCGTGGAGACCTTCCTCGACGAGGTCGTCTGGCGCTGACGCGCGCCCGTCACCCGCTCAGTTCAGCCCCGACTCGAGCTGCTCCAGCGCCCTGTCGATCTCGGCGGGCCCGTCCATCGCGGAGTCGTGCGCCCATTCCACCCAGACCATGGCCACGATCCCGAAGACCGCCCCCATGGCGTTTCGCAGCCGGGGATCGTCCCGCCCGTAGCCCGTCCGGTCGGCCAGCAGCTCGGCGATCTCCCCCAGGAGGCCGGAGGCCTTGCGCAGGTTGGCCGCCACCAGTTCGGGAACGGTCGTCGCGAACACCTCCCGTGCGTGTCCGGCCGCGATCTCCTCGGCGGTCAAGGAAGCGAACGCCGTACGGAACGCACCGCGCAGGACGGTGACCGGCGCGCCCGGCGGCTGGGCCGCGAGCGCCTCCATGAGGGGCGGGAACCGATCGAGCGTGACCAGATGCTCCTTCGTCGGGAAATAGCGGAAGAAGGTGGCGGGGGAAACCTCGGCCGCCTCGGCGATCTGCTCGGTGGTGGTGGCGTTGTAGCCGCGTTCGCGGAAGAGCCGGAACGCCTCGCGCAGGATCGCCTCCCTGGTCCTGGCCTTCTTGCGCTCGCGTAGCCCGCCGTTGCCCATGTGCTCATTCTGCCGCACCCAAATATGATGGTGTACTCTCAAAAGAGAGTACACTGTCAAAATGTTCAGGGAGCTGACCCGATGAGCGATCAGAACGTCGAAACCCCGGTGACCCTGCCCGTCCGACGCGAGCCTGGATGCCCGTTCGACCCGCCCCCGGAGCTGGAGCGGCAGCGTGATTCCCAGCCACTGGCCCGCCTGGCATTCCCCGACGGCCACGTCGGCTGGCTCGTGACCGGCTACGACCTCGCCCGCGCGATCCTGTCCGATTCCCGCTTCAGCGTCCGGCCGGAGCTCCGGCACTCCCCGCTCCCCCGGCCGAACGTCCGCCCCGGCGGACACGACCGGCCGGCCGCGCCCGGCTGGTTCGCCAACATGGACCCGCCCGACCACACCAGGTACCGGCGCCTGCTCACCGGCCAGTTCACCGTCCGCAGGATGAAGGGCCTCGAGCCGCGCATCGCCCAGATCGTCGCGGATCGGCTCCGGGCGATGGCCGAGGCCGGTCCTCCTGTGGACCTCGTGCAGGCGTTCGCGCTCCCCATCCCCTCCCTGGTGATCTGCGAACTGCTCGGCGTGCCGTACGAGGACCACGAGTTCTTCGAGAAGGAGACCGCCCTCATGGCGGACCTGGGCAACTCCGAGGCACAGGCCATGACCGCCATGGCGAACCTGGCCGGCTACCTGCGCGACCTGGTCGGGCGCAAGCGCTCCCGGCCCGCGGAGGACCTGCTCAGCGGCCTGATCAGCGACGGCGACCTGAGCGACGAGGAGCTGACCAACATCGCCCTGACCCTGCTGATCGCCGGTCACGAGACCACCGCCAACATGCTCGCCCTCGGCACTTTCGCGCTCCTGCGCCACCCGGAGCAGCTCGACGCCTTCCGCGCCGACACCTCGCTGACCGACACCGCGGTCGAGGAGCTGATGCGCTACCTGACCATCCTCCACGTGGGCGCGCCCAACCGCGCCGCACTGGAGGACGTCGAGGTGGGCGGCAGGCTCATCCGCAAGGGCGAGACCGTGGTCATGGGGCTGCCCGCGATCAACCGCGACCCGGAGCGGTTCGCCGATCCCGCCGCCCTACGTCTCGACCGCGACAACGCCCGCCAGCACCTGGCCTTCGGGCACGGTGTCCACCAGTGCCTGGGGCAACAGCTCGCCCGCATCGAGATGCGCATCGCCTACCGTGCGCTGTTCGAGCGCTTCCCCACCTTGCGCCTGGCGGTTGCGGCGGAGGAGGTCCCGATGCGCAAGAGCTCGATCGTGTACGGGGTGTGGCGGCTGCCGGTCACCTGGTGAGCCACCTTTTTCAAGGGGTGGTGTCGATTCGGCGGCCTCCCGTTCGTGTGGAGGGCGAAAGTCCGAACGAACAGGAAGAGAGGCACACCATGGGCAAGGTCATCGCAATCGAGCACCTGACGCTCGACGGCGTGATGCAGTCCCCCGGGAAAGCCGATGAGGACCCGCGTGACGGCTTCCGGCACGGCGGATGGGCCACCCAGGACCAGGACCCGGCCATGCAGGAGGCGATGGGCGCCCGCATGGCGGGCGGATGGTCCCTGCTGGCAGGGCGCATGACGTACGAGCACTTCGCCGCCTACTGGCCCAGCCAGGCGCCGAACCCGTTCACCGAGGCGCTCAACAGGGTCCAGAAGTATGTGGTCTCCACGACCCTGGCCGAGCCGCTGCCCTGGCAGAACTCCACCCTCCTCAAGGGCGACGCCACCGAGGCGGTGGCCGGGCTCAAGAAGGAGCTCGCCGAGAACCTGGTGGTGTTCGGCAGCGGGGTGCTGGTCAGGTCGCTGATGGCGGGCGGCCTCGTCGACGAGCTCCTCCTGCTGATCCACCCGCTGGTGCTCGGAACGGGGCGGCGGCTGTTCCCGGAGTCGGGCACCGGCCTGACCGCGTTCGAGCTGGTCGACTCGGCGACGACCCGCACCGGGGTGCTCATGGCCGCCTACCGGCCCCGCTGAGGTAGGGCGGTGCGGCGGCGGTAGTAGTGCACGGTCACCAGGGCGAGCAGGGGGCTCCAGGCGGCCAGCGGCCAGTACGTGGCGTTGAAGATCACCGTCTGCCAGCCGTTCGTGACCAGGGCGCTGGGATCGCCGTTGATCTTGAGGCCGAGGCTGTCCATGATCATGGCGTACGGGAAGACCAGCAACACGAGCGCGCCGAGACCGGCGGGGACGACCGCGGCCATGACCGGCACCGGGCGGCCGCGCAGCACCGGCACCCAGGCCGGCCAGGCCTCGCCCCACTCGCTGACCAGCCCGACGGCGAGGAAGGCCGCCGCCTCGCTCACCACGCTGAGCAGCACGATGTACCACCACCCGCCGGCCAGCCCCTCCAGGCCGCCGGGTGGTGTGGGGCCGAACTCCAGCAGCGGCACATGCAAGACGAAACCGGCGATGCGCCACAGGCTGGAGGGCAGTACGACCAGCGGGACGGCGTAGGCGGTCAGCACGGCCCAGCGGGGCACGCCTGCCGCCGTCCGGCCGTGCAGCCTGCTCCAAAGAGTGCGAGCGGCCATGGATCTTCTCCTCGAACGGCGTCACGGGTTGGCGCCTTCGAGGATCACGCATGTCGCGAGCGCCGCTCATCCCCCACGCGGGGGAGAGCACTCCCCCGGCCGGCGCGTGCTCGAGATCGACCCCGCCCGGGCCAGAGCCTCCTCGGCCTGCGCGGTCATCCTGCCGACAAGATCGGCCGCGGACGGCAGGTCGTCGATCAGATCGACGCCTTCGCCGGCCCACGCCGGCAGCGCGGGTATCTCACCTCGTTCCACGGCCTCTTGATAGGCCCGCTTGGCCTGCGGGTCCGCGGCCAGCTCCGCTTCCCGTCCCCGCCATTGATCCAGGAACGGGTGGCCGAGCGTACGGGCGGTGTACTCCGACGGCCAGTTGGAGCCGCGAGCGATGTCCAGTACGCGGCTGCGCTCGGTGTCCTCCCCGCGCCCTTCGATGATCGCCTTGGTGATCGAAGGATCGACGAGGGCCTCGGCCGTGGCCTGGAAGCGGGTGCCGACAAGCGCCCCGGCGGCGCCGTGCCCACCGGCCTCGGTGCCCTGCGCGACGATGACATCGGCCCCCAGATCCACGGCCCGCCTGGCCTCTTCCCCATCGATGACCTGGATGATCAGTGCGGCGCCTGCCTCGCGGATGCGTGGTGCGAACGGGCTCGGGTCGCCGAAAGACAGCATCACCGCCCTGGGGTTCCACTCCAGCGCACGCTCAATCGCGCCGACATCGATCGCCCAGCTCAGGAAGCCGACACCCCATGGCTTCGCGGTGTTCTCCGCGACGATCGGCACCTCCCTGGCCAGCCAGCCCAGTTGCACGCGCTGCTGGTTGCCCAGAGGAGCAGCCCTGATTCGTGGTGTCAGCCTTCGCTCGCCGCCCTGACCGCCTCGATGCTCTTGCGCAATGCGGTCGCGATCGGCTCGACGGGCGCGGACAGCTGCTGGATCCGGTCCTGGCGCAGACGCGTCTCCCGCGAGGAGGGAAGCACCGTTCTGAGCTGGGCCGCCGTGGCCAGCGCCGCCAGGACGCGGACGTCCTCGTCCAGGTGCCCGACCGGCCGGCCGCCGCGGATGGCCCGGCCGACGCGCTCGGCCAGCCTGCGCGACAGGTACGCCTTGCGCAACGTGATCCGCTCGACCGGGAACAGCAGGATCCGGTGCCGCTCCACGCTGATCAGCCGGGCGGCCGCCAGCTCGTCGCGTACCACGCGGACCGCCTTGCCGGTGTCCTTCCGCACCCACCGCCGCCACGAGCGGGGCGGCGAGTTCGAGATCTGCTCCCAGACCGCCGCCCGCAGGGAACCCGGCTCGGCGGCCGGGGCGGTGCGAGCTCGTGCCTTGCCCGACTCGTCCGCCAGGTTGCCCGCCAGCAGCAGCTCGGCGAGGGTGGCCGCGCGCAGCAGGTAGCCGAGCTCGCTCCGCTGGGTCAGCTTCTGTTTCCGCAGGTCGAAGGCCAGTAGGAAGGCCGATCGGGTCAGTGACTCACCCTGCTTCACTTGCGTCTCCATCCGCCCGCTCCTCTTCTTCCTGATCTGCTTCTTCCTGATCTGCGCCGTCCTCCGGCGCCTTCCTCGGCCGTCCGCGCGGGCGCATCCGCCCCACCCCGTCAGGCAGGCGCCCGGCCTCGGAGAGAGCCCTGCGCAGCAGGAATTCGATCTGGGAGTTCGTGCTGCGCAGCTCGTCGGACGCCCACCTGGCCAGTGCGTCGTGAACCACCGGGTCAAGCCGCAGCAGGATCTTCTTCCGCTCCACGGTGATTACTGGTAGAGCGTGCCCGTGTTGACCACGGGCTGGGTGTCGCGGTCACCGACCAGCACCACGAGCAGGTTGCTCACCATGGCCGCCTTGCGCTCCTCGTCCAGCTCGACCACGTCGCGCTCGGCGAGCTTGGCCAGGGCCATCTCCACCATGCCGACCGCGCCGTCGACGATCCGCTGCCGGGCCGCCACCACTGCGCCCGCCTGCTGGCGGCGCAGCATGGCGTGGGCGATCTCGGGCGCGTACGCCAGGTGAATGATGCGGGACTCGATCACCTTCACCCCGGCGAACGACACCCTGGCCGCGATCTCCGCGGACAGCCGCTCGTTGATCTCGTCGGCGTTGTCCCGCAGGGACAGCCTGGGCTCGCCGTGCGCGTCGTACGGATAGCTGCCCGCGATGTGCCGCACGGCCGTCTCCGCCTGGATGGCCACGAACTCCACGAAGTCGTCCACCTCGAAGACCGCCTGGGCTGTGTCCTGCACCTGCCAGACCACCACGGTCGCGATCTGGATCGGGTTGCCGTCCGCGTCGTTGACCTTCGTCACGTCCGTCTCGTGGTTGCGGATCCTCGTGGAGACCCGCCGGCGCACCGTGATCGGGTTGACCCACTGGAAGCCGGGGGTGCGCAGGGTGCCGACGTACCGGCCGAGCAGCTGCACCACCCTGGCCTCGCCCGGCGCCACCGCGGTGAGGCCGAAGTACATGAAGAACCCGAGCAGGATCATCAGGATGCTCACGATGACCACCCACATGCCGCCCTGCCCGGCCCCCGAGGCGAGCATGACGATCCCCACGACGAGCAGCGCGATCCCGGCCAGGTCCAGCGCCGTCGCCACCCCCAGCATCACGAACCCGTTGGCCGCCCGCACCGGGCGCTCGCTCGTGCGCGGCGCGGGCATGTCCACTACGGCGGCCTCAAGTGCGGCGCCGCTCGATGTGTTCGCCATCGTCCGTCCCTTCTACGTGACTCCATCCTGATAGCAAAGTGATATCACTTTTTTGGCGACTGCGACAGGCCCGTTCTCAGAGCCCTCCCCGCTGGGTTCGGTGCGGTGAGCCGGTGCGCCTTCAGCCGGCCGGGTAGAAGAGGAACAGCGTGCAGCCGGTGGTGCTCGCGGGTATGTGCCACGACCCGGCCGGGGCGTGCAGGAACGTGCCGGCCGGGTAGTCGCGCGCGCCGTCGTTGAAGGTGCCGGCGACCACGTAGACCTCCTCCGGGCCGGGCTCGTGGACGTCGCGACGCGGCCAGGAGGTGCCCGGGTCCATCTCCAGCACGTTGGCGTGCGCGCCGGACGGTCCCCGCCACAAAGGGCGGAGCCGGATCCCGGGGAAGAGCTCGCGGACCGGGGAGTCGTCGACGAAGGCGGAGGTGTAGCCCTCTTGGGCGAGGATCTCGGAGTGCATGCCGCCCACGGTGCTGTACGCGGGCGCGCCGGGACAGAGCCGGCGACGACATCGTGGGGTACTTTCCTGCCATGCATCGCGTAGTGGCCCTGGTGCGGCCGGTGCAATCGACGTTCGAGGTCGGCTGTGCCGTCGAGGTCTTCGGCACGCGGCGGCCCGGGATGCCGCAGCGCTACGAGTTCGAGGTGTGCACGGAGACGCCGGGGCCGGTGCCGACCTCGGCCGGGTACGCGATGTCCGTCTCGCAGGACCTGACGGCGCTCGAGTCCGCGGACACCGTGATCATCCCCAGCTGGCTGCCGGTGGAGGCGCCCCTGTCCGATGGCGTGCGCCACGCGCTGCTCCGAGCACACGCGCGTGGGGCGCGGCTCATCACGATCTGCTCCGGAGTGTTCGCCCTCGCCCGCACGGGACTGTTGGACGGCCGCTCGGCCACCGCGCACCCGGCCCGCGCCGAGCAGTTGCGACGGGAGTTCCCCCGCGTGCGCGTGGAGCCGGACCGGCTTTACGTGGATCACGGCGACGTCGCCACCAGCGCCGGTGCGGGCGCGGGCATCGACCTGTGCCTGCACCTGGTCCGCAAGGACCACGGGGCCGCGCACGCCGCCCTCCTCGCGCGGCACATGGCGATGCCGCCGCACCGCGAGGGCGGCCAGGCGCGGCATGCGCCATCTTCTCCGGCCGGGGATGCGCTCGACGGCCTGCTCGAATGGGCCGGCGAGCGCCTCGGGACACCGCTGGCGGTGGGCGACCTGGCCGCGCACCTCGGCGTCTCGCCCCGCACCCTGGCCCGCCGCTTCGCCGACCAGCTCGGGACGAGCCCTGGCGCGTGGCTGCTCTCCCGCCGGGTGATCGCGGCACGCACCCTCCTCGAGGAGACGGACCTGCCGGTCGAGGCGATCGCCGCCCGCGTCGGCCTGACCTCCGCCGTCAACCTGCGCCGCCGCTTCCGCGCCCAGGTGGGCACGACCCCGGGCGCCTACCGGCAGGCGTTCCGGGTCCCGTGAGCGTCTCACCGTTGGCTGCGAGGGACGCCTTTGCCGGAACGGCAACAAGGTTTCTGGTACGGCTACCTGACCGTCGAGGATGGCGCGAGCACAGATCGAGGAGGTTGACGGTGAAGCACCGGATGGTGACGACAGAGGCCGGACGGGTCCATGTGGTGGAGCAGGGCAGCGGGCCGCTGGTGCTGCTCGTGCACGGGTTCCCCGAGTCGTGGTACTCGTGGCGGCGGCAGTTGCCGGTGCTGGCGGAGGCGGGCTACCGGGCGGTCGCGCTGGATGTGCGGGGGTACGGGCGTTCGTCCAAGCCGCAGGATCCCGCCGCCTACCGGATGCTCGACCTGGTCACCGACAACGTCGCGGTGGTCCGCGAGCTGGGCGAGGACTCGGCGGTCATCATCGGCCACGACTGGGGAGCGACGATCGCGGCGCACTCCGCGCTGGTCGCGCCCGAGGTGTTCCGGGCCGTCGGCCTGCTGAGCGTCCCCTACACCCCGCCGGGCGGGCCACGGCCGAGCGAGGTGTTCGCGGGCATGGGCGGTGACCAGGAGTTCTACGTCTCCTACTTCCAGGAGCCCGGGCGGGCCGAGGCCGAGATCGAACCCGACGTCCGCGGCTGGCTCGCCGGCCTCTACCGCGCCCTGTCGGGCGACACGATGCCCGGCCCCGGCGAGCCCGACCCCCACTTCGTCACCAGGAACGGCGGCATGCTGCGCGAACGGTTCCCCACCGGCCCGCTGCCGTCCTGGCTGTCGCAGGAGGACCTCGACTTCTACGCCGCCGAGTTCGAACGGACCGGCCTGACCGGCGGCCTCAACCGCTACCGGAACATGGACCGCGACTGGGAAGACCTCGCCTCCTACGCCGGAGCGCCGATCAGCCAGCCCTCTCTGTTCCTGGGCGGCACCCGCGACGCCTCCACGATGTGGCTGGCCGACGCCATCGAGGCGTACCCGCAGACGCTCCCGGGCCTCACCGGGAGCCACCTGCTGGACGGCTGCGGCCACTGGATTCAGCAAGAACGCCCCGACGAGGTCAACCGGTTGCTGACCGAATTCCTCAATACGCTCTGAGCGGGGGCGACAAGCAGCGCGGGCACGTATCCGGTGTGCGAGCCGTCGGAGCCCTCGGCCGCACGGTGCCACAGGAGCTGGGCGTGGTCGGCGTGGACGACACACCGGTGGCCACCCATACCACCCCCCGGCTCACCACCATCGGCTTCGGGCTCGCCCAGGTTTTATGATGCCTGACCTGGCTCCTCCTCGACCACGAGCTCACCGACGTCGGCTTCGCCTACGTAGGCGAAGGCGCGCTCATCCAGGGCGGATCAACGCTGCTTCTGACCGCACGTACGAGATCGGCTGCCTCGCCTGCACGCGATCGATCATCAGCCACGGGCGGTGGCGATGTCGGCCACGGCCTGTACGGCGCTGCGCACGGCGGGAATTTGATCGGCCTCGCGATGGTGAACGAGGTACAGGACTCTCGGCCGTACCCCCGCGGCCGGGCGCACGGCGACGCCCGGGTCGCGGGCCGCGTCGAGCGCCAGCTGCGGAAGCAGCCCGACGGCCAGCCCACGGGCGATCAGCGCCTGTGTCAGCACATAGTCGTCCGTGCCGTGGCGGATGTCCGGCGTGAAACCCGCTGCCTCGCACGCCTGGCGAAGGTGGTCTGTGCACCGTTCGCATCCCCCGGTCCATTTGTCCTGGGCCAGCTCCCCCAGGGGCAGCGGTACATCCGACGGTTGCGCGCACGGATGCGAACGGGGCAGCACGAGCCGCAGCGGATCCTCACCGATCGGCACCCGGACCATTTCCTCGGCGCCCACCGGTCTCTCTCCGGCGTGATCGAACGTCAGGGCGACGTCCACGTCGCCGGCGGCGAGCAGGTCGAGGGCCTGCGGGGGCTCGGCCTCGCGCAGTCGTACGTCGAGATGCGGATGCCGCTCGGCGAGCAGGCTCATCGCGGCGGGGACCACGGTCGCTCCCGCCGAGGGGAACGCGGCCAGCCGCACGGTGCCCGCGCGCAGATGGACGAACGCCTCGAGCTCTTCGGTTGCGGCCTGCATGCGAGCGGCGATGGCGTCGGCGTGACGGAGCAGCGCCTGTCCCGCCTCCGTGAGCTGCACTCCGCGCGGCCGGCGCAGCACAAGGGCGGTGCCCGCCTGACGTTCGAGGTGGCGTAGATGCTGGCTGACGGCCGGCTGGGTCCAGCCGAGCGCCCGGGCCGCGCCGCCGATCGATCTGGTACGGGCGATTTCCCGAAATATCAGCAGCCGCTGGACGTCCATGCCATAAGTATTGCTTGGCAGTCAGCCAAGAAAGCCAGGGCTACCTATGAGCTGGGCGGCCCGGCAGGCTTGGGGCCATGATGCGAACCATCGGGCTGATCGGCGGCATGAGCTGGGAATCTTCCGCCGAGTACTATCGGCTGCTGAACGAGGAGACGCGACGGCGACTGGGCGGGCACCACTGCGCCAGGAGCGTGCTGCTGACCGTCGACTTCGCCGAGATCGAGGCCATGCAGCGCAGCGGGGAGTGGGAACGGGCCGGGCTGCTCCTCGCCGAGTCGGCCCAGAGCCTGGAGCGCGCCGGCGCGGACATGGTGCTGCTGTGCACGAACACCATGCACCAGGTCGCCGACCAGATCGAGGCGGCGATCAACGTGCCCTTCGTGCATCTCGTCGACGCCACGGCGCGCCGCATCGCCGCCGCGGGCCTCACCACGGTGGGCCTGCTGGCCACCCGTTTCACGATGGAGATGGACTTCTACCGCTCGCGTATGCGGCAGCACGGTGTGGAGATCATGGTGCCGGACGAGCCGGACCGCACGCTCGTCCACGACGTGATCTATCAGGAGCTCACGCAGAACCGGGTCGAAAGCTCCTCTCGCGAGGAGTATCGCCGCATCATCGCCGAGCTCGCGGGACGAGGCGCTCAGGCGGTAATCCTGGGATGCACCGAGATCACGCTGCTGATCGGGCCAGGAGACAGCCCGTTGCCGGTGTTCGATTCCACCCGTATCCACGTCGAGACGGCCCTCGACCTGGCACTGCCCGCCGACCCCGCGCCCGGCGACGATCGTCAGCGAGAGCGGGTCCCGTAGTCATGCCGGGGTGCTCGACTCTCCCTGTCTCCCCTCTCCCTGTCTCCTCCAGAACGCAGTGCCTGTGCGCCCGTCAACCTCTGCCCGCGCTCCCCTGTCCCGCCGATTAGTCGCCTGGGCCGGGACCCTGCTCCTGGCGGTGGCCCTGCTCGTCACGCAGGCGTCCACCGCCGCGACCGTCACCGACCTCGGCGTCGCCGGGAAGGGCGGAGACGTGGTGGCGCGCAGCGGCAAGGTCTTCGTCGCCACCGGCGACCAGATCGTGGTCGCGGCCATCGACGGCGAGGTCATCGACAAGATCACCGGCCTGTCCGGTGCTGTCGCCCTGGCCTCGCCGGAGACCGGCAGGAAGGCGTACGCGGCGCTGCGCGATTCGCATGAGGTGATCGAGATCGACACCACCACGCTCGCCATCACCAAGCGCATCGACCTCACCGCGTACCCGTGCCCGTCGGGCCTGGCGCAGTCGTACCACCAGCTGTGAACGGATTCGGTTGCGGCGAAGCGGGCGAGGGAGGCGTTCTCGGCCCAGCGCACAACCTGAGCAGCGCAAGCGCCTCAGCGTTTCGAATCGTCCCCCACGTCAGGGTACGCGCCGATGCACAGGATCGCCCAGTTGAGCGAGCGCCACGGCGCACCCAGCGCAGCGCGGGCATCGCACCAAGACTTCGTCCGCGAATGCCGTGATCCACACCTTCGGATCACGGAATCGATCACCAGGCAAAGCAGTCACTCTTCCATCATGACCGAAACCAACCTCAACGTCCCCTGGGCAGTAACGCCCAGCCCGGTCCGTGGCCGATCGGCTCAGCGGCGGACGCGGTAGCGGATGTGGGTGGCCTCGGGCGTGTCGAGCACCTGAATGATCTCCAACTCGATCTCCGACGGCAGGACGTCGAACAACCGGCGCCCTGCGCCCAGGAGTACTGGAATGTGGTGGATCTGCACTTCATCCAGCACTCCGGCCTCGAGGGCCTGCTGCACCGTGTACGCGCCGCCACGAATCTGGACGTCCCGTTCCCCGGCGGCGGCCTTCGCCTGCGCCATCGCGCTTTCGATCCCGTCGTTCACGTAGGTCACCAGCGGATAGCCCCACCGGGCGGCTGGGCCGGGCGGCCGGTGGCTGGGGACGAAGATCGGCAGACCGCCGTGAGAGCCGCCCCAGTGGTCCATGAGCTCAGCGGTCCGCCGTCCCGCGAGGATCGCACCAGCCCTGTTCCATTCGTCTTGGAACTGCTTGACCGGCCCGGGATGCTGGTCCGAGTCAGCCCACTTGTGCAGCCGCTCGCCATCGTCGCCGCCGAGGAAGTCGTTGGGATCGGCGATGTACCCGTCGAGGGACATCGACATGTCGAGCACTGATTTGGACATGGCCCACTCCTTGTTTCACGGCGTGGCCCCTGGGCCACCGCCTGCTCCCGGGTCCGGGGATTAACTGTGTCCTCAGGACACTGTGTACGGTAGAGACAGTTTTGGCGGATGGCAAGTGGGAGGCGACATGTCGGCCAACGAAGATCCAAGGGCACTGGCGGAACTGTTGTGGGGCCTGCGGAAGCCGCGCATCAGAGGCCCCAGGCCCGCCTTCGACCTCGCCCGGCTGGCCGACACCGCCGTCAAGGTCGCCGATACCGAGGGCCTGGAGGCGGTCTCCATGCACCGCATCGCCGCCGAGCTCGGCCTCACCAAGATGGCCCTGTACCGCTACGTCAACGGCAAGACAGAGCTGATGGCCATCATGATCGAGGCGGCGGTCGGCACGCCCCCCGACCTGAGCGGGGCGGTCGGCTGGCGGGCCAAGCTGGAGGAGTACGCCCGCGGACTGTCCACCGCCTGGCGGCGCCACCCCTGGCTGCCGTCGGTCACCGTGGGCGACCGCGTCATGGGCCCACGTGAGACCGCATGGCCCGAAACAGCCCTCAGCGCCCTCACCGACACCCCCCTGACCGAACGCGAACGGCTCGACGCGGTCATGATGGTGTCCCACCACATCCGCGCCACCCACTCGGCCGCCACCCAAGGCACTCAGACCTGGACGGACGGCAGCGCCGCCCCCATCATGCGCGACCTGCTACTCCTCAACGCCAGCCGCTTCCCGCTGCTTGCCACCACCGTGGCCATCCCCTCAACCACCACCACCCGGGAATTCGGCCTCCTCGCCCTCCTCGACGGCCTCGAACGCATCATCACTCAACGCACCCACAACAACGGCGACGAACAAACGGCTTCGCGCCCAGATCCTCCGTAAGCGGCGACCACCAGCAGGCCCCCGAACACGATCTGCCCACCGACGGCCGGATTCCGGATCGCCTCGTCGGCTACCTCCCGCACCCGGACCGCGTCGTAGGTGACGCCCATCCGCTTGCGCACGAACGACCGATGCCGCTTGGCCGACCGCTCCGCGGCATCCTCCAGCACCACCACCTCCGGCAGGCCGATCGCCTCACGGAGGTGCTCGGAGACCACTGCGGGGACGTCTTTGAGCTTCGGAAAATAGCCCAGCCGCTGGTAGGCCTTCAGCCAGACCAGCAGGGCCAGCAGATGCTGATCATCCTGCGTCTTCCGCGGGCCACTCCACCTCGACTGCCGACGGAGTGAACACCTCCGCCGGCTCCCTGGCCGACACCGCCCGTACGAACCTCGGGTACGCCGTCCGGTCGATGGACGCCGCCCGAACCCCCGAAATCGCCACCAACCAGCGCGAACCCCAGGAGTCTAACGATCAGTGATCAAGAGCGCGGCCCGTTTCTGCCGTATTCCGGTGGCACCCCGATTTCAGCGGTGCCTTCGGCGCCGACGGCATCACCTTCCCGCGGACGATGACCACCGTCTCGCGCAAGGTCGTCAGCCCGGACGGCACCGTCACCTCGACGGGCCTGGTGAAGTTGATCCCCGCCGCCGACGGGTCCTTCAGCTTCTCCGATACGCCGACCACGGCCGGCGAACACACGTACACCGTCAACTTGCTCGGCAACTCGACCATCGAGTCAGCGCGCACACCCACGCGGTCACCGTCCTCCAGTCGCCCGCGTAGCATCCCGACGGCCGGGTGACGGCGACCCGACTCGCCGTCACTCATGCTCTCCCACGCCAAGGGACATGGTGATCGCGAAGACGGTCCAGGGGCTGGCCGGCGTGGCCGGGAGGAGGGGGCGGCGGAGTCGAACCGACAGGAACGCGACGATGATCAGGACGATGGCCGTGATCATTGTCCAGGCGATCCATGCGGCCGGCACCGGGTAGCTGGCCGGACTTGCCGGCCAGGGCGATGGGCACGTCCACCCTCACCGGTTGTAGAGCCTGCGTGCCCACAGGTACCCGCCCAGCGCGATGACCGCGCTCCAGAGCGCCGCCGCCGCGAAGCTGGATCCCGCGGGCTGCCCGGCCAGCAGCGCGCGCAGCGTTTCGATGACCGGCGTGAACGGCTGGTGTTCCGCGAACCAGCGCAGCGGGCCCGGCATCGACTCCGGCGGGACCACGCCGCTGCCCAGGAACGGGAGCAGCATCAGCGGCATCGGCAGGTTGCTGGCCGTGGCCACGTTCTTGGTGACCATGCCCAGCGCGGCCGACAGCCAGGTGATGGCGAAGGTGAACATCGCCAGCACTCCCACCACCCCGAGCCAGTCCAGCACCGAGGCGGCGGGGCGGAAGCCGATCAGCAGGGCCGTCAGCGTCACGGCTGCGATCGCGATGAAGTTCTGGACGAGCGCGCCGAGCACGTGCCCGGTCAGGACCGAGACGCGGGCGATGGCCATGGTCTTGAACCTGGCGACGATGCCCTCGGTCATGTCCATGGCCACCGAGATCGCGGTCCCCTGCGCGGCGCTCGCGATCGTCATGATCAGGATGCCGGGAGTGACGTAACCGACGTAGGCGGCGCGATCGCCGCCGATCCCGGCGCCCATGATGCCGCCGAGGACGTAGACGAACAGCAGCAGGAACACCACCGGGACACCCACGTAGGTGAGGATCAGCATGGGGTAACGCCACATGTGCCTGATCTGGCGGCGCAGCATCGTCGCCGAGTCGGTGATCGCTCTCATCGGGCGGACTCCTCGGTCAGGGCGAGGAAGACGTCGTCCAGGTCGGGCGTGTGCATCGACAGTTCGGCGACGTCGATGGCCTGTGTGTCCAGCCACTCCAGGAGGTTGCGCAGCGCCCCGACGCCGGTGTCGGGGATCTGCACCGTGAGGGATTCGTCGTCGCGCGAGGTGGCCCCCACCCGGGAGGCAGCCCTGAGGTAACCGCCGGGGTCGGCGAAGCGCAGTATCAGATGCCCGCCGGGGACCAGCCGCTTGAGCTCGCCCGGCGTCCCCTCGGCGACCAGGCGGCCCTGGCTGAGCAGGGCGATGCGGTCGGCGAGTTCGTCGGCCTCCTCCAGATACTGGGTGGTCAGGAAGATGGTCACGCCGTCCTGCTGGACGAGGTCCCGGACGATCTGCCACATGGTGCGGCGGCTGCGCGGGTCCAGGCCGGTGGTCGGTTCGTCGAGGAAGATGAGCTTGGGCGTGCCGACCATGGTCATGGCGAGGTCGAGCCGGCGGCGCATGCCGCCCGAGTAGGTGACCGCGGGCTTGCGCGCGGCGTCGGTGAGGTCGAAGCGCTCCAGCAGTTCGCGGACGCGCCTGCGGCCCCTGGCGGGGCCGAGGTGGAGCAGGTCGGCCATGAGTCGCAGGTTCTCCTCGCCGGTGAGGAAGTTGTCGACCGCGGAGAACTGGCCGGTGACGCCGATCGCGGCACGCACCTCGTCGGGCTCCTTGGCCAGGTCGTGCCCGGCCACCCAGATCTCCCCCGCGTCGGCCTTGATCAGGGTGGACAGGATCTGCACTGTGGTGGTCTTGCCCGCGCCGTTCGGGCCGAGCAGCGAGAAGACGGTGCCCTGCGGGATGGTGAGGTCGATGCCGTCCAGGACGCGGTGGGCGCCGTAGGACTTGCGCAGCCCCGTCACCGAGACGAAGCTTCGCATCGCGTTCACCCCCGATCCCAGGTGACGGGCAGGCTGTGCACGCCGTACACCTGCGAGGGGTCGGTGCGCAGCGACAGCTCTTCAGCCGGTACGGCGAGCCGCAGCGTCGGGAAGCGGACGAGCAGCGCGGGAAACGCGACACGCATCTCGATGCGGGCAAGCTGCTGACCGAGGCACTGATGGACGCCGTGGCCGAAGGCCAGATGCCCGGCGGCCGAGCGGCGCAGATCGAGCACGTCGGGGTCGGAGAACCTGGCCGGGTCCCTGTTGGCGGCGTTGATCGCGATGATGACCGTGTCGCCCGCCTTGAGCTGCCTGCCGCCGAGCTCCACGTCCTCCAGCACGCCGCGCATACCGGTGGCGGCGACGGACAGGTAACGCAGCAGCTCCTCGACGGCGCCGGCGGCCAGGCCGGGGTCGCCGCGCAGGGCGGCGAGCTGGGCCGGGTTGCGCAGCAGGGCGAAGGTGCCGAGCGCGAGCATGTTGGCGGTGGTGTCGAGCCCGGCGCCGAGCAGGAACGCGGCCACGCCGCCGAGCTCCTCGTCGGTCAGGTCGCCGCCGGTGGCCAGGTCGCTGAGCAGGTCGTCGGTCGGCTCGGCCCGCTTGACGAGCGCGAGCTCCCGCAGGTACGTGCCGAGCTCGACGAAGGCGGTGTACTGCGCCTCAGCGGTCCCGGCGTCCGACAGGGCCCGGGTGGAGCTCTGGAACTGGTCGCGGTCCTCGTACGGCACGCCGAGCAGCTCACAGATCATCAGCGCTGGAACCGGCTGCGCGAAGACCTCGACGAGGTCGGCGGGCGGCCCCTGCCGCTCCATCGCGTCGAGCCGCTCACGGGTGATCTCGGTGACCCGCTCGGTGAGCAGGTTCATCCTGCGGACGGTGAACTTGCCCGCCAGCAGCTTGCGGAAGCGGGTGTGCTGGGGTGCGTCCATGCCGGTCAGGTCGCCGACGGGGGCGGGCGGCAGGTGCCCGCCCGCCAGGGGGTGGTAGTGGGTTTCGTAACGGGAGCTGAACCGCGGGTCGGCGAGGATCTGGCGGACCAGGTCGTATCCGGTGACCATCCAGACGCCGGGGGCGCCCTCGGGCACGGCCACCCGGGCGATGGGCTGCTCTGCGCGCAGGGCGGTGAGCGAAGGGGCGGGATCGAAGGGACAGGCGGGTGCGCGGTCGAGGGACGGAGTGACCGGCTCGTCGCGATAGTACTTGTTCGTCACGATTGAAAGCTACGTTGCTTTCAGAAATTATGTCAATCAATGGATGCCCATATGTGCAGGTAAAAGGCGATAAATTGATGCGTTGACGGTGAAGATGAATGCAATGAAACGTTGCATTGTGTGGCGCCTAACGCAATAGTGGTGACATGCCAGAAGGAAGGTTGGCCCTGCGGGACCGTCAGCGCATCGCGACCGGCCTCGCCGAAGGCCGCTCCTACGCCGAGATAGCCAGGCGGCTGGACCGGCCGACCTCGACCATCAGCCGTGAGGTCGGGCGCAACGGCGGCCCCAGCGACTACCGCCCCGAGCGGGCGCACCAGGCGACGGCGCGGCGGGCGCGGCGTGGCACCCCGGCACGTTCGCTCGAGGCCGAACCCCAGGACCGCAAGGTCTTCGAGGTGGAAGAGGGAGCCGTCGAGCTGGCGGTCGGGATGGGCCTGCCGAAAATGGTGGCGCGCGTGCTCATCGGCCTGTGGCTGAGCGAGGACGGCAGGCTCACCGCGGCCGAACTGTCGCGCGGGCTGAAAGTCAGCCCCGCCTCGATCTCCATGGCGGTGGGCTACCTGACCCAGCAGGGACTGATCAGGCGCGAACGTGATCCGCAGCGGCGGCACGACATCTACGTGGTCGACGACGACGCCTGGTACCACTCGACGGTGATCAGCGCGCGACAGACGCTCGCGGCGGCGGAGATCACGAAGGCGGCGGGGCAGACGCTCGGGCTCGACACGCCCGTGGGACGCCGCCTGGCCAGAGGCGGTGCGTTCCTGGAGCGGATCAGCCTGGACGCTCTGGCGTCGGCCGAACGCTGGCGCGACCTCCCACCGTGACACCAGGCATCGATGCCGCCGTCCAGCAACTGCGCGCCCAAGGCCCGGATGGGCTCGCTCTCCGCCTCGCTCCGCCACACCGGCGCGTATGGCAGCGGCTCCAGATCGGTGACCGGCAGGTAGGCGATGGGCGGGTAGACGATGTCCGGCCGTGCCCAGTAGTCGTTCTTGATCTGGTGTAGGTTCCGCGGCTGCCGGGCAGCATCGATCTTCGTCAGCTTGATCGCGCCGGATCCATGGTCCTTGATCTCCACCCAGGCCAGCTCGGCGATGAAGTCCTTGGGGTTCAGCGGCTCACGGAAGGAGTGCGGCGGCGCGAGCACTATGTGACTCAGGACACTAGAAATCCCATCGATCGGTGGTGACCGGAGATACCGTCGCCGACTGGACCCTGACCTTCCGCCATGAGAAGGCGTACCTGTTGAATACAGATTCATTGATGATCCAGCGGTAGGCGCCGTACCGGCTGTCCCAGATGAAGACCTGAGGGCTGGAGGCGGACCTGACCAAGTGCGCGCCGTTCAGGTTGGTGACTTGAATCGTTGGCCCGGTGCGGGGCAGGCCGCGCTACTCTCACTGTCGGCAGTCGCGGCGGTAGTGCTGACCAGGGCCAGCGAAAGTGCGGCCAGTGCGATACGTAACGTCATGCGAACGGTCCTCATGGGGTTTCCCTTCCCGTCAGGATCGGCTGCGGCCTGCTGCCGAGACGGCCGGAATCGGCGCACGTACGCCTCCTCGCGCCAAGTTTCGATCAGCGAGGATGATCGAACCAGGGCATACGACGGGCATCGACCGGGCATTTCATTTCAGCTTTCGGGCGACATTTTCCACCCAGGAGACCCGTGTGCGGCTTGTTGCCGTAGCGGTATTGCGCCATAGGCGCGCCACGACCCGGGCGACACGATCCACCTTCGCGCAGCGCCCTAGGTTTGCGGTGCTTGAGCGACGGCTGGGTTTCGGCGTGCACTCCACGCGACGAGCCCAGCAGCCAGGACGAGACCCCCGGCGAGCCAGAGGATGCCCTGGAGCGGCAGGGTATCGACGACCGCGCCGCCGGCCAGCGCGCCGAGACCGATCGAGAGGTTGAACACCGCCACCCACAGAGCGGAGGCTTCCTCGACCGCTTGTGGCGCGGCCTTGATCATCCACGTCTGGAGGCTCGTGGAGACCCCGCCGTACACCAGGCCCCAGACCACGAGCAGCGTCACCCCGCCCGCGCCGGTAGGTCCTGCCACGGGGAAGAGCAGTACGGTCACCCCCAGGGCGGCGGCGATGGACAGGACAGTCCGATGGAGCCTCTTGGCCACGGCGGCACCCGCGACGAAGTTTCCCACGATGCCCGCCACGCCGAACCCGAACAGCAGGGGCCCGACCAGTCGCTCGTCGATGCCGGACAGATCCCGCAGCACAGGGCTGATGAACGTGTAGGCCGAGAAGTGGCCGGTCACGATCAGGAAGGTCGCCAGGATGCCGGCCCGGACACCCTGGTTGCCGAACTGGCCGGCCAGTCGCCGCAGGCCGACGGGCTGAGCCGCCGCCAACGGTGGCAGCACGGCCAGCAAGGCGCCCAGTACGGCCAGCGCGAGGGCGCTCAGCGCGCCGAACGCGATCCGCCAGTTCGCCAGCCCGCCGATCATCGTGCCGATGGGGACGCCGAAGACGTTCGCGGCCCCGACGCCGCCGAAGATGATCGCGGTGGCCCGCGGCACGTGTGAGGCCGGGACGAGCCGGACGGCCAGGGCTCCTGCGATGGCCCAGAACCCGCCGACGGCCACCCCGACCAGCACGCGGGCGGCGATCAGGAGCGGATAGTTCGGGGCCAGGGCGGATGCCAGGTTGGCGAGCGTCATGAGTCCCATCAAGGCGACGAGCAAGAGCCTGCGGTCCATCCTGCCGACGAGCAGCGGGACCGCCGGCGCCGCGACGGCGGCGACGATGCTGGGGACCGTGACCATCAACCCCGCCGCGCCCTCCGACACCGACAGTGCCGATCCGACCGGGGTGAGCAGTCCGATGGGGAGCTGCTCTGCTGTGACCAGGAGGAATGTGCCGAAGGCTACGGCGGACACCGCGGTCCAATGACTTTTCGGTGACGTGGCCCGCTCGCGCAGGGTTGGGTCCGTTGCCGTCACGTTGAATCCCTTCTCCAATTCGGGAGCGATCGCTCCCATATGGCGGCACACCCTAATACGGGAGCGATCGCTCCACAACTTTGATAGCGTGGGACCATGGCACGACCCAGGGAGTTCGATGAGCAGGACGTGGTCGCCAAGGCGACCCACCTGTTCTGGTGCCGCGGCTACAACGCCACGTCCGTCCGCGACCTGGGCGCCGAGCTCAACCTCAAGCAGAGCAGCCTGTATCGGACTTTCACCGACAAGCACACACTGTTCCTGCGGGCACTGGACCACTATCGGGCTACCGAGTCCGCTCAAGCCGAAGAGCAGCTGAGCGTCCCCGGCTCCAGCCTCGAGACCCTGCGGGAGTGGCTGACCTGGATGGTCAGCCACGAGGCCGGTCGTGGCTGCTTCGTGGTCAACACCGCCACCGAGCTCGGCGCCACCGACCCCGAGGTCCGGCAACGGACCGAGGCCGCGTTCGAAGGCACCCGGAAGACCCTCGCGTCGCTCCTACGCCGCGGCATCCACGACGGCGACCTGCCCACCACCTTGGACGTCGACGCCGCGGTGGAGTCGCTCTTCACGACCGTGCTCGGGCTCCGCGTGCGCGAACGCGCCGGTCACGATGCCGGACGACTGGCCACGGCTATCGACTTCACGATCAGAACGCTCGCGGGAGCTGCGACCTGACCGGCGTTGCCGGATCTGGACGGCCCGCTCGTCCCAGGTGCAACGATTGCCGCGCCCTTGGTCGCACGGAGTCACTGATGTCCGATTCCGTACGGAACCTCTCTACGGTTGGGGCGGAGTGCTTCAGCGGGGCTGATTGGTGGGCTCCCCCGCCCGCGACCTGGTGGCAGCCAGGCTGGCGAGGAGCTTGAGCCGGTCTTCGGAGGTGGTGCCCGGTTCGGCGGTGTAGATGGTCAGGTCGTGCACCGCCCGATGGGACATCGGCAGGTTCAGGGACTGGTAGGTCAGTTCCAGGCGGCCCACCTCCGGGTGCCGCAGCCGCTTGATGCCATCGTGGCGGAGGCGGACGTCGTGGGCGGCCCACATGGTACGGAAGTCAGGGCTGAGCGTGGACAGCTCGCCCACGAGTTCGCGCAGGGCACGGTCGTGGGGTTCGCGCCCGGCTTCCGCGCGCAGCAGCGCGGCGGTGATGACGGCGGCGGCCTCCCAGTCGACGTAGAAGTCGTGGGCGCCCGGGTCCAGGAAGATGTAGCGGGCGACGTTGGGGCGGCCGCGCTTGTCGGTGGTGTCGCTCTGGAACCACGGCGCGAACAGGGCTCGGGCCAGCGGGTTGTGGGCGACGACGTCCATGCGGCCGTTCTGCACCGATGCCGAGGACATCGTCATGGAGTCGAGCAGCCACTGGATGCGGGGCGGGACCTCGACATCCTTGCGGCGGGAGAGCGTACGGTGGGCGGGCCGGGCCGCTCGGGCCAGGTCGAACAGGTAGGTGCGCTCGTCCTCCTCCAGCCGCAGTGCCCGGGCGACCGCGTCGATGACGTCTTCGGACACGCCGCTGATGTGGCCCTTCTCCAGCCGCGTGTACCACTCTGTGCTGACGCCTGCCAGAACGGCGACCTCCTCGCGCCGTAGCCCCGGAACCCGGCGACGGCCGCTGGTCGGCAGCCCGGCCTGTTCAGGGGTGATCTTGGCGCGCCGGCTGGCGAGGAAGTCCCGGATCTCGGAGCGGTTGTCGGAACGATTACCGGGTCCCTGGTCCATGCTCTCCACGGTAGTCGTGGGCTGAAGTGCGGGAAGCGCGCAGGGGGGTTGGGTTTATACCCCCCATAAACCCGACCTTCTCCACATCTGGCGAAGCCGGTTTCGTGGGGTCGACAGCTCGAACACGACCCCTGTGGAGAAAGAATGAGCACGCGAGGAGGAGTCCTGCACGCCCGTGGCGACGCGCGCGCCGAAGAGCATGCGCGTCCGCCCGCCAGGTTTCCTTTCGTCATCCATGTGCTGGCGTTGGGCACGTTCCTGATGGGCACGACCGAGTTCGTGGTGGCGGGCCTGCTGCCGCAGATCGCGGGCGACCTGCGGGTGAGCGTGGCCCAGGCCGGGCTGTTGACCACGGTCTTCGCGGTCGGGATGATCGTCGGCGCGCCGCTGATGGCGATGCTGACGCTGCGGCTGCCCAAGCGGCTGACCCTGATGCTCTCCCTGGCCGTTCGCTTCGCGGGCCGGGCGCCCGTCATCGCCGCGCTGACCCTGATCCCCACGATCGCCATCGCCCTCAGCCAGCGCCGCCACTCCCCCGCAGCGGCCATCACGTAGCTCAGGGACTCCTGGCCACCGATTCTGCCGAACTCGCCAGCTGCGCCAACGTCCAATCGCCAACACCCGAAATCAAGCACCAATCGCATTGGAGAACACCTCATGCGTGCAACCTTCATGTACGGAGCCGGCGACGTCCGCGTCGAGAACGTCCCGGACTCGGTCATCAAGCTGCCCACCGACGCGCTCGTCCGCGTCACCGCCTCCTGCATCTGCGGCAGCGACCTGTGGCCCTACGGCTCGCTGTCCCCGGCGGACGCCCCCGCGCGGATGGGGCACGAGTTCATCGGCGTCGTCGAGGACACCGGCTCGCAGGTGACCACCGTCAAACGGGGCGACCTGGTCGTGGCTCCCTTCGCCATCTCCGACAACACCTGCGCGTTCTGCCGCGAGGGTCTGCACACCTCCTGCGCCCACCCGCAGGCCGGCTTCTGGGACGGCGAGCCGGAGGAGGGCGGCCAGTCCGAAGCGGTCCGCGTCCCGCTCGCCGACGGCACCCTCGTCAAGCTCCCCGTCGCACCGGACTCGGCCCTCGTCCCGTCCCTGCTGACGCTCTCGGACGTGTTCGGCACCGGCTATCACGCCGCTGTCGCCGGCGGCGTCAACGAGCGCACCCGCGTCACCGTGATCGGCGACGGCGCCGTCGGCCTGCTGGCGGTGCTGTCGGCCAGGCGCCTGGGCGCCGAGCAGATCATCCTCATGGGCCGCCACCCGGTGCGTACCGACCTCGGCCGGGAGTTCGGCGCCACTGACGTCGTCTCCGCCCGCGGTGAGGAAGGGATCGCCCAGATCCGCGAGCTGACCGGCGGGCACGGCACGCACGCGGTGCTCGAGGCCGTCGGCACCATGTCCGCCTACGAGCAGGCCGTCGGGATCGTCCGCCCGGGCGGCGTCATCAGCCGCGTCGGCGTCCCGCAGTACGAGGAGGCGCCGATCGGCTTCGGCAGCCTCTTCCGCCACAACGTCCGCCTGGCCGGCGGACCCGCGCCGGTGCGGGCCTACATCGAGGAACTGGTGCCCGACATTCTGGACGGCACGATCGAGCCGGGAAAGGTGTTCGACGCCACGACCGACCTGGACGGCGTCCCCGTCGGCTACCAGGACATGGCCGACCGCAAGAGCCTCAAAGTCCTCATCAAACCCTGAGAACGCGGTGGCGTCCGACCTCGTCAGGCTATGTGCCGCTGATCCGCCTACACAGTGAAGGAGCAGTTACAGCCTCTGAATCCCATGGACATGCTGTGCCACCCTCTACCACAGCAGACGTGTCCTCCTCGACGCTCAATCGGCGTACCTTCATCGCTGTCGATACCCGCGGTCGGTGGTGCTGTCGCCGCGGACGGCCTGATCGCAGAGCCGTCCCTCGCCGCAGTCGCCCGGCGCGAGGCGGCCACTTGGCGGAGTCGGGGGTCGACCAGCATCGGAACGAAAAGTCGCGTTAGGGGGCCTGGTGGAGTCGGCGTAGCGCGGATGGTCGTTCCGGGCGACAGCCGCCGCTAAGAGGTGCTAGGGCCTGTTCTGAGTTCGGATCTCTATGTGGGCTGCAGGCTTCGGATCCACAAGATGGCACCACGTAGGTGGAGCCCAGCGAGATAGCTTTC
>NZ_JBFAHJ010000030.1:0-161984 GCF_040654115.1 Nonomuraea sp. NPDC050786 | reverse complement strand
CACCGGTTCGAGCCGCCGAAGTACTCAGTCGATGAGTGCAAAGACAAGGACATGACCTTCTCCGCCCCGATGTTCGTGACGGCGGAGTTCATCAATAACACCACTGGTGAGATCAAGAGCCAGACGGTGTTCATGGGCGATTTCCCGCTCATGACGCCGAAGGGCACGTTCATCATCAACGGCACCGAGCGTGTCGTGGTCTCGCAGCTGGTCCGCTCGCCTGGCGTCTACTTCGAACGCACTGTCGACAAGACGTCCGACAAGGACCTGTACGGCTGCAAGGTCATCCCGTCCAGGGGTGCCTGGCTCGAGTTCGAGATCGACAAGCGCGACAGCGTCGGTGTGCGCATCGACCGCAAGCGCAAGCAGGCCGTCACCGTGCTTCTCAAGGCGCTGGGATGGACCAACGACCAGATCCTCGAGCGGTTCGGCCAGTACGAGTCCATGCGGGCCACCCTGGAGAAGGACCACACGGCCGGCCAGGATGACGCGCTGCTGGACATCTACCGCAAGCTGCGGCCGGGTGAGCCGCCGACCAAGGAGTCGGCGCAGACCCTGCTGGAGAACCTCTACTTCAACTCCAAGCGGTACGACCTGGCCAAGGTCGGCCGATACAAGATCAATAAGAAGCTGGGCGTCGACGCCGAGATCTCTCAGGGCACTCTGACCGAGGACGACATCGTCGCCACGATCGAGTACATCGTGCGCCTGCACGCGGGCGAGGAGTCGATGCCGGGCGCCAATGACCGCGAGGTCATCGTCGAGGTGGACGACATCGACCACTTCGGCAACCGCCGTCTGCGCAGCGTCGGCGAGCTGATCCAGAACCAGGTCCGCCTGGGCCTGGCCCGCATGGAGCGGGTCGTGCGCGAGCGCATGACCACGCAGGACGTCGAGGCGATCACGCCGCAGACCCTGATCAACATCCGCCCGGTCGTGGCGTCGATCAAGGAGTTCTTCGGCACCTCGCAGCTGTCGCAGTTCATGGACCAGACCAACCCGCTGGCCGGCCTGACGCACAAGCGGCGTCTGTCCGCGCTGGGCCCCGGTGGTCTGTCCCGTGAGCGGGCGGGCTTCGAGGTCCGTGACGTGCACCCGTCCCACTACGGCCGGATGTGCCCGATCGAGACCCCTGAAGGCCCCAACATCGGCCTCATCGGCTCGCTGGCCTCCTACGGCCGGATCAACGCCTTCGGCTTCGTCGAGACGCCTTACCGCAAGGTCGTCGACGGCAAGGTGACCGACCAGGTCGACTACCTGACCGCCGACGAGGAGGACCGCTACGTCAAGGCGCAGGCCAACACGGCGCTCAACCCCGACGGCTCGTTCGCCGAGGCCCGCGTCCTGGTCCGCACCAAGGGTGGTGAGACCGAGCTCGCCCGTGCCGAGGAGGTCGACTACATCGACGTGTCGCCGCGCCAGATGGTGTCGGTGGCCACCGCGATGATCCCCTTCCTCGAGCACGACGACGCCAACCGCGCGCTCATGGGCTCCAACATGCAGCGGCAGTCCGTGCCGCTGCTGAAGAGCGAGGCGCCGCTGGTCGGCACCGGCATGGAATACCGTGCCGCGACCGACGCCGGCGACGTGATCAGCGCCGAGAAGGCCGGTGTGGTCGAGGAGGTCTCCGCCGACTACGTCACGGTCATGAACGACGACGGCACCCGCACCACCTACCGTGTCGCCAAGTTCAAGCGCTCCAACCAGGGCACGAGCTTCAACCAGAAGCCGATCGTGGCCGAGGGCGACCGCGTCGAGGTCAACCAGGTCATCGCCGACGGGCCGTGCACCGACAAGGGTGAGATGGCGCTCGGCAAGAACCTGCTCGTGGCGTTCATGCCGTGGGAGGGCCACAACTACGAGGACGCGATCATCCTGTCCCAGCGACTGGTGCAGGACGACGTGCTCTCCTCGATCCACATCGAGGAGCACGAGGTCGACGCCCGCGACACCAAGCTGGGCCCCGAGGAGATCACCCGGGACATCCCGAACGTCTCCGAGGAGGTCCTGGCCGACCTCGACGAGCGCGGCATCATCCGCATCGGCGCCGAGGTCGTCCCCGGTGACATCCTCGTCGGCAAGGTCACGCCCAAGGGCGAGACCGAGCTGACCCCGGAGGAGCGGCTGCTGCGCGCGATCTTCGGTGAGAAGGCCCGCGAGGTCCGCGACACCTCCCTGAAGGTGCCGCACGGCGAGCAGGGCAAGGTCATCGGCGTCCGCGTCTTCTCCCGCGAGGAGGGCGACGAGCTGCCGCCCGGTGTCAACGAGCTGGTCCGCGTCTACGTGGCCCAGAAGCGTAAGATCACCGACGGTGACAAGCTGGCCGGCCGCCACGGCAACAAGGGCGTCATCTCCAAGATCCTGCCGGTCGAGGACATGCCGTTCCTGGAGGACGGCACCCCGGTCGACATCATCCTCAACCCGCTGGGCGTGCCCGGCCGAATGAACGTCGGCCAGGTGCTGGAGACCCACCTCGGGTGGATCGCCGCCAGAGGCTGGGACATCTCGGGCGTCCAGGAGGCGTGGGCCGAGCGCCTGCGCGACAAGGGCTTCGAGAAGGTCGCCCCGCGCACCAACGTCGCCACGCCCGTGTTCGACGGCGCGCACGAGGAGGAGATCGTCGGCCTGCTCGGCAACACCGTCGCCAACCGCGACGGTGACCGCATGGTGCAGGAGACCGGTAAGGCCCAGCTGTTCGACGGGCGTTCCGGTGAGCCGTTCCCGTACCCGATCTCTGTCGGCTACATCTACATCCTCAAGCTGCTGCACCTGGTCGACGACAAGATCCACGCGCGTTCGACCGGTCCGTACTCCATGATCACCCAGCAGCCGCTCGGCGGTAAGGCCCAGTTCGGCGGCCAGCGCTTCGGTGAGATGGAGGTGTGGGCGCTGGAGGCGTACGGCGCCGCCTACGCCCTGCAGGAGCTGCTGACGATCAAGTCCGACGACGTCCTGGGCCGTGTGAAGGTCTACGAGGCCATCGTCAAGGGCGAGAACATCCCCGAGCCGGGTATTCCGGAGTCCTTCAAGGTCCTCATCAAGGAAATGCAGTCGCTGTGCCTGAACGTCGAGGTGCTCTCCAGCGACGGCATGTCCATCGAGATGCGCGACACCGACGAGGACGTCTTCCGCGCCGCGGAGGAGCTCGGTATCGATCTGTCCCGGCGTGAGCCGAGCAGCGTGGAAGAAGTCTGAGGGGGAGATCGCACAAATGCTGGACGTCAACTTCTTCGACGAGCTTCGGATCGGCCTCGCGACGGCCGACGACATCCGTCAGTGGTCGCACGGCGAGGTCAAGAAGCCGGAGACCATCAACTACCGGACCCTCAAGCCGGAAAAGGACGGGCTCTTCTGCGAGAAGATCTTCGGCCCGACCCGCGACTGGGAGTGCTACTGCGGTAAGTACAAGCGCGTCCGGTTCAAGGGCATCATCTGTGAGCGCTGTGGCGTCGAGGTGACCCGGGCCAAGGTGCGTCGTGAGCGGATGGGCCACATCGAGCTGGCCGCGCCGGTCACGCACATCTGGTACTTCAAGGGCGTCCCGTCGCGCCTCGGCTACCTGCTCGACCTCGCCCCGAAGGACCTGGAGAAGGTCATCTACTTCGCGGCGTACATGATCACGCATGTCGACACCGAGATGCGTGAGCGTGACCTGCCCTCGCTGGAGGCGAAGATCTCCGTCGAGCGGCAGCACATCGAGCAGCGCCGTGACGCCGACGTGGAGTCCCGGCAGAAGAAGCTCGAGGCCGACCTGGCCGAGCTCGAGGCCGCCGGCGCCAAGGGCGACCAGCGCCGCAAGGTCCGCGAGGGCGCCGAGCGCGAGATGCGCCAGCTCCGCGACCGGGCCCAGCGCGAGCTGGACCGCCTCGACGAGGTCTGGAGCCGCTTCAAGAACCTCAAGGTCCAGGACCTCGAGGGCGACGAGCTGCTCTACCGCGAGATGCGCGACCGCTTCGGCCGCTACTTCAAGGGCGGCATGGGCGCGCAGGCGATCCAGGACCGCCTGATCAGCTTCGACCTCGACGCCGAGGCCGAGAACCTGCGCGAGACGATCCGCAGCGGCAAGGGCCAGAAGAAGGCCCGCGCCCTCAAGCGGCTCAAGGTCGTGTCGGCGTTCCTCAACACCACCAACTCGCCGCGCGGCATGGTGCTCGACTGCATCCCGGTCATCCCGCCGGACCTGCGCCCGATGGTGCAGCTCGACGGTGGCCGGTTCGCGACCTCCGACCTCAACGACCTCTACCGCCGGGTCATCAACCGGAACAACCGCCTCAAGAGGCTTCTCGACCTCGGCGCGCCCGAGATCATCGTGAACAACGAGAAGCGGATGCTCCAGGAGGCCGTCGACGCGCTGTTCGACAACGGCCGCCGCGGTCGCCCGGTCACCGGTCCCGGCAACAGGCCGCTGAAGTCCCTGAGCGACATGCTCAAGGGTAAGCAGGGTCGTTTCCGCCAGAACCTGCTGGGCAAGCGAGTCGACTACTCCGGCCGTTCGGTCATCGTCGTCGGCCCGCAGCTCAAGCTGCACCAGTGCGGCCTGCCCAAGCAGATGGCGCTGGAGCTGTTCAAGCCGTTCGTGATGAAGCGGCTGGTCGACCTCAACCACGCCCAGAACATCAAGTCGGCCAAGCGGATGGTCGAGCGCGCCCGCCCTGTGGTGTGGGACGTGCTCGAAGAGGTCATCACCGAGCACCCGGTGCTGCTCAACCGTGCTCCGACGCTCCACCGCCTGGGCATCCAGGCGTTCGAGCCGCAGCTGGTCGAGGGCAAGGCCATCCAGATCCACCCGCTCGTCTGCACCGCGTTCAACGCGGACTTCGACGGCGACCAGATGGCCGTGCACCTGCCGCTGTCGGCTGAGGCCCAGGCCGAGGCACGCATCCTGATGCTCTCGACCAACAACATCCTCAAGCCGGCCGACGGCAAGCCCGTGACGATGCCCACCCAGGACATGGTCATCGGCCTCTACTGGCTGACCACCCACAAGGAAGGCGCGCGGGGCGAGGGTCGCGTGTTCGGCTCGATCGCCGAGGCGCAGATGGCCTTCGACCGCCGCGAGCTGGAGATCCAGGCGAAGATCCAGATCCGGCTCAAGGACGTCCTGCCGCCGCGCGACTGGGTCGCTCCCGAGGGCTGGGAGCAGGGTGACCCGATCCGCCTGGAGACCACGTTCGGCCGGTGCCTGTTCAACCAGACGCTGCCTGCCAGCTACCCGTTCGTCGACTTCCAGGTCGGCAAGAAGCAGCTGTCCACGATCGTGAACGAGCTGGCGGAGACCTACCCCAAGATCGAGGTCGCCGCTTCGCTCGACGCGCTCAAGGACGCCGGCTTCCGCTGGGCGACGCGCTCCGGTGTCACGATCTCGATCGAGGACGTCGTCGCGCCCCCGAACAAGACCGACATCATGGAGAACTACGAGCGCCGGGCCGACAAGGTCCAGCGCGAGTACGAGCGCGGTCTGATCACCGACGAGGAGCGCCGTCAGGAGCTCATCGAGATCTGGACGCACGCGACGGCCGACGTCGAGACCGACATGGTCAACGCCTTCCCGGCGACCAACCCGGTCTGGATGATGGTCAACTCCGGCGCTCGTGGTAACAAGATGCAGGTCCGGCAGATCGCCGGCATCCGCGGCCTGGTGTCCAACACCAAGGGTGAGACGATCCCGCGGCCGATCAAGGCCTCGTTCCGCGAGGGCCTGTCGGTGCTGGAGTACTTCATCTCCACCCACGGTCAGCGGAAGGGTCTGGCCGACACCGCTCTGCGTACCGCCGACTCGGGTTACCTGACCCGTCGTCTGGTGGACGTGGCGCAGGACGTCATCGTGCGCGAGATCGACTGCGGCACCGACCGCGCGGTCCCGCTGCACGTGGGCGAGCGTGACGCGTCGGGCAACCTGGTCAAGGCCGAGAACGCCGAGTCCAACGTGCACGGCCGCATCCTGGCCGAGGACGTCGAGGTCGACGGCAAGGTCATCGCCGCGGCGGGCGTCGACATCAACGACACCCACGTCACCAAGCTGGTCGAGGCGGGCGTCGAGACCGTGCGCACCCGTAGCGCGCTGGTCTGCGAGGCCAAGATCGGTGTCTGCGCGACCTGCTACGGCCGCTCGCTGGCCACCGGCAAGCTCGTGGACGTCGGCGAGGCGGTCGGCATCATCGCCGCCCAGTCGATCGGTGAGCCCGGCACGCAGCTGACCATGCGTACGTTCCACACCGGTGGTGTGGCCGGCGCCGACATCACCCACGGTCTGCCCCGTGTCACGGAGCTGTTCGAGGCGCGCATCCCCAAGGGTGTCGCCCCGATCTCCGAGGCCGAGGGCCGGGTCCGCATCGACGAGACCGACAAGACCCGGAAGATCGTGATCACCCCCGACGACGGCTCGGAGGAGATCGCGTACCCGGTGTCGATGCGTTCGCGCCTGCTCGTGCAGGACGGCCAGCGCGTGTCGGTCGGGCAGCAGCTCGTCGCCGGTGCGGTCAACCCCAACGAGGTGCTGCGCATCCTCGGCCCGCGGGCCGTGCAGCTGCACCTGGTGGCGGAGGTCCAGCAGGTCTACCGGTCGCAGGGTGTGTCGATCCACGACAAGCACATCGAGATCATCGTGCGGCAGATGCTCAAGCGCGTGAACGTGCTGGAGTCCGGTGACACCGACCTGCTGCCCGGCGAGCTCGTGGAGCGGCCGCGCTTCGAGCAGATGAACCGCGAGACGGTGGCGGAGGGCGGCTCGCCGGCCGCCGGCCGTCCGGTGCTCATGGGCATCACGAAGGCGTCGCTGGCCACCGAGTCGTGGCTGTCGGCGGCCTCCTTCCAGGAGACGACCAGGGTGCTGACGGACGCGGCGATCCACGCCAAGTCCGACTCGCTGCTGGGCCTGAAGGAGAACGTCATCATCGGTAAGCTCATCCCGGCCGGCACCGGCATGCCGCAGTACCGGAACATCCGGGTGGAGCCGACCGAGGAGGCCAAGGCCGCCATGTACACCGTGGGTGGCTACGACGGCTCCGCCGCCGACTACACCTTCGGCACCGGCAGCGGCGAGGCTGTGCCGCTGGAGGAGTACGACTTCGGTCAGTACAACCGATAGCTCGAGGTAACGCGCCCGGGCCTCTCATGGAGGGGCCCGGGCGCTTTGCTGTTCCAAGGCCCTCCCCGCTCCCGTACGTGGCTGACAGCCCCTCCAGGAGGCATTCGCCGGCCCGCCGCTTGACCGGCTCCGTGTTTCCTGCCGTGTGAGTGGGCAGGCGACTGATGACGGCGCATGCCGTGGAGGCCGATACCCGTGCCGGCGTAGGCGGATTCGGGAAGGGGGTAGGAGGGTTTGGGAACGTCGTGCGGAGTGGTCGGGTGGCCCGATATCATGGCCTCCGGAGCTGTAGATGGGCTGGATGAAGTAGGCCCAAGCGACACGGAGTGGCAAGGCTTGTCCGCTTTGCCGCGCCGTTTTGACGTGTCGCGTGGGCCTGGGTAGTCTTGTGCATCGTGCCCGTCTCTATGCGGGCTCTCGACCGTGCGCTCATTGCGGGCGTAGGACGGCTTCCTGGCTCGTAAACCTCGCGGGACGTCTGCGTGAATAGCGCGACACGCCCGAGCGCGGGGGCACCGGGTCGAGAAAAATCAGCAGGTCATGACACCGGCAGTACCTGCGAAATGCAGCACAACTGACGTATCACCGGCCAAGGCACGAAACGGAGTGGCAGTGCCCACTATTCAGCAGTTGGTCCGCAAGGGCCGGCAGGACAAGGTCTCCAAGACCAAGACTCCTGCCCTCAAGGGGAGTCCGCAGCGGCGCGGCGTTTGCCAGCGCGTTTACACGACGACTCCGAAGAAGCCCAACTCGGCACTGCGCAAGGTGGCCCGCGTTCGGCTCACGAACGGCATCGAGGTCACGGCTTACATCCCCGGTGTGGGCCACAACCTGCAGGAGCACTCCATCGTGCTCGTGCGTGGCGGTCGTGTGAAGGACCTGCCTGGTGTTCGCTACAAGATCATCCGCGGTTCGCTCGACACCCAGGGTGTCCGCAACCGCAAGCAGGCCCGTAGCCGCTACGGCGCGAAGAAGGAGAAGAGCTAACAATGCCTCGTAAGGGTTCTCCTGGCCGTCGTCAGCTCATGTCTGACCCGGTTTACAGCTCGCCGCTGGTGACCGCCCTGATCAACAAGGTGCTCCTGGACGGCAAGCGCTCCATCGCGCAGTCGATCGTCTACGGCGCCCTTGAGGGCTGCAGGGAGAAGACGGGCAACGACCCGGTCGTCACCCTGAAGCGCGCGCTTGACAACGTCAAGCCCACCCTCGAGGTCCGCAGCCGTCGCGTCGGTGGCGCGACCTACCAGGTGCCGGTCGAGGTGCGCGCCGCGCGCAGCACCACCCTGGCCCTGCGCTGGCTGGTGCAGTACTCCCGCGCCCGCCGCGAGAAGACCATGACCGAGCGCCTCATGAACGAGCTCCTCGACGCCAGCAACGGCCTTGGGGCGAGTGTCAAGAAGCGCGAGGACACCCACAAGATGGCCGAGTCCAACAAGGCCTTCGCCCACTACCGCTGGTAGTGGATCCGACGAGACGACGAGGACGCGAGAGAAGTGGCCACGCAGACCGCTCTTGACCTGGCCAAGGTCCGAAACATCGGGATCATGGCCCATATCGACGCGGGCAAGACCACCACGACCGAGCGCATCCTGTTCTACACCGGTATCAACTACAAGATCGGTGAAGTCCACGAGGGCGCTGCCACGATGGACTGGATGGAGCAGGAGCAGGAGCGCGGCATTACGATCACGTCTGCCGCGACGACGTGCGAGTGGCTCGGTCACACCATCAACATCATCGACACCCCGGGTCACGTCGACTTCACCATCGAGGTGGAGCGTTCGCTCCGCGTCCTCGACGGCGCGGTCGCCGTGTTCGACGGCGTCGCGGGTGTCGAGCCGCAGTCGGAGACGGTGTGGCGCCAGGCTGACCGCTACGACGTCCCCCGTATCTGCTTCGTTAACAAGATGGACCGTGTCGGCGCGGAGTTCCACCGCTGCGTCGACATGATGATCAGCCGCCTGGGTGCGACCCCGGCTGTCATCCAGCTTCCGTGGGGCGTTGAGGCCGACTTCAAGGGCGTCATCGACCTCATCAAGATGAAGGGTTACCTCTGGAGCGCCGAGGCGGCCAAGGGCGAGATGTACGACACCGTCGACATCCCGGCCGACCACGCCGAGGCCGCTCGCGAGTGGCGTGACCGCCTCATCGAGACGGTCGCCGAGAACGACGACGAGCTGATGGAGCTCTTCCTCGAGGGCGTCGAGCCCAGCGAGGAGCAGCTGGTCGCGGCCATCCGCCGCGCGACGCTGTCCAGCGCCATCAACCCGGTGCTCTGCGGCACCGCGTTCAAGAACAAGGGCGTGCAGCCCCTGCTCGACGCGATCGTCGCCTTCCTCCCCGCCCCGACCGACATCCCGGCCTTCAAGGGCCACGCGGTCGGCAACGAGGAGAAGGTCGTCGAGCGGCACGCGGACCCGAGCGAGCCGTTCTCCGCTCTGGCCTTCAAGATCGCGAGCGACCCGCACCTGGGCAAGATCACCTACATCCGCATCTACTCGGGCACGCTCGAGGCCGGTTCACAGGTCGTCAACTCTGTGAAGGGCAAGAAGGAGCGGATCGGCAAGATCTACCAGATGCACGCCAACAAGCGCGAGGAGCGCCCGACGGCCATCGCCGGTCAGATCGTCGCCGTCATGGGTCTGAAGGACACCACGACCGGTGACACGCTGTCCGACCCGTCGAACCAGGTCGTGCTCGAGTCGATGACGTTCCCGGCTCCGGTCATCAACGTCGCCATCGAGCCCAAGACCAAGGGCGACCAGGAGAAGCTGTCGACCGCGATCCAGCGGCTGGCCGAGGAGGACCCGTCCTTCCAGGTCCGCCGTGACGAGGAGACCGGCCAGACGGTCATCTGGGGCATGGGCGAGCTTCACCTGGAGATCCTCGTCGACCGTATGCGTCGCGAGTTCAAGGTCGAGGCCAACGTCGGCCGCCCGCAGGTGGCCTACCGTGAGACCATCCGCCGCAAGGTGGAGAAGGTCGACTACACCCACAAGAAGCAGACCGGTGGTTCCGGTCAGTTCGCGCGGGTGATCATCGACCTGGAGCCGTTGGGCGAGGGCAACGACGGCTACGAGTTCGAGAACAAGGTCACGGGTGGTCGTGTCCCGAGGGAGTACATCCCGTCGGTCGACGCGGGCGCCCAGGAGGCCGCCGAGTTCGGCGTGCTGGCCGGCTACCCGATGGTGGGCGTGAAGGTTACGCTCCAGGACGGTGCCGCGCACGACGTCGACTCCTCGGAAATGGCCTTCAAGATCGCCGGCTCGATGGCCTTCAAGGAGGCCGCGCGCAAGGCGGACGCCGTGCTTCTCGAGCCGATGATGGCCGTCGAGGTCACCACGCCCGAGGACTACATGGGTGACGTCATCGGTGACCTCAACGGTCGCCGCGGGCAGATCCAAGCGATGGACGAGCGGGCCGGCGCCCGTGTCGTCCAGGCGCTCGTGCCGCTGTCTGAGATGTTCGGCTACGTGGGTGACCTGCGTAGCAAGACGCAGGGGCGCGCGAGCTACAGCATGCAGTTCGACTCCTACGCGGAGGTGCCCCCGGGCATCGCCAAGGAGATCGTCGCGAAGGCCCGGGGCGAATAAAGCTCCCCGGTCCCTGGTGGGGTGGTGCGAGCCACCCCGCCGCCTAGGGGTTCGGGAGCTCCCGGGCCCGAGTGTGTAGACGAAAGTCAGTCAGATTCTCAAGGAGAGAACCAGTGGCTAAGGCCAAGTTCGAGCGGACCAAGCCGCACATGAACATCGGCACCATTGGGCACATCGACCACGGCAAGACCACGCTGACCGCGGCGATCACCAAGGTGCTCCACGACCGTTACCCCGAGCTGAACAAGGCGACCCCGTTCGACAAGATCGACAAGGCGCCGGAGGAGAAGGCTCGCGGCATTACGATCTCCATCGCGCACGTCGAGTACCAGACGGAGAAGCGTCACTACGCTCACGTTGACTGCCCCGGCCACGCCGACTACGTCAAGAACATGATCACCGGTGCCGCTCAGATGGACGGCGCCATCCTGGTGGTCGCCGCCACCGACGGCCCGATGCCGCAGACGAAGGAGCACGTCCTCCTGGCCCGCCAGGTCGGCGTCCCCTACATCGTCGTGGCCCTCAACAAGTCCGACATGGTGGACGACGAGGAGATCCTGGAGCTCGTCGAGCTCGAGGTCCGCGAGCTCCTCTCCGCTCAGGAGTTCCCCGGCGACGACCTGCCGGTCGTCCGCGTCTCCGCGCTCAAGGCTCTTGAGGGCGACGAGAAGTGGGCCGACAGCATCATCGAGCTGATGAACGCCGTCGACGAGAACGTCCCCGAGCCCCCGCGTGAGACGGAGAAGCCGTTCCTCATGCCGGTCGAGGACGTCTTCTCGATCACCGGTCGCGGCACCGTCGTCACCGGTCGTATCGAGCGCGGCATCGTCAAGGTCAACGAGCAGGTCGACATCATCGGCATCAAGCCGGAGAAGACGACCACCACCGTCACCAGCATCGAGATGTTCAACAAGATGCTCGACGAGGGTCACGCCGGTGACAACGCCGCCCTGCTGCTCCGCGGCATCAAGCGCGACGACGTCGAGCGCGGCCAGTGCATCATCAAGCCGGGCACGACGACCCCGCACACCGAGTTCACCGGCCAGGTCTACATCCTGTCCAAGGACGAGGGCGGCCGCCACACGCCGTTCTTCAACAACTACCGCCCGCAGTTCTACTTCCGTACGACTGACGTGACCGGTGTCGTGAACCTCCCCGAGGGCACGGAGATGGTCATGCCGGGCGACAACACCGAGATGCGCGTTGAGCTGATCCAGCCCATCGCCATGGAGGAAGGCCTCAAGTTCGCGATCCGTGAGGGTGGCCGCACCGTCGGCGCCGGTCGGGTCACGAAGATCATCAAGTAGCTAGACCGTCGGGGCGGCGGTCGGCCCCGGACATCGGAGCCGACCGCCGCAACGCGTGAGGACCTCACGTACGGCGCCGTGATCCAGCAGTCGCTTCGGCCAGACACTTGTGACCGAAGTCACTGCCGGATCACGGAAGAAAAGGCAGATCGACTACGTCTGCCTCGTGGGGTCAAGCAGGCTTCGACCTGCACCAGAACAGCGGCAACAGGCCGCACGATACTTTTTCAGACGACAGCGAAGGACACCGAGGCCACTATGGCGGGACAGAAGATCCGCATCCGGCTTAAGGCCTATGACCACGAGGTCATCGACAGCTCGGCCAAGAAGATCGTCGAGACGGTGACGCGGACTGGCGCGAAGGTCGCGGGCCCGGTGCCGCTGCCGACCGAGAAGAACGTGTACTGCGTCATCCGCTCGCCGCACAAGTACAAGGACAGCCGCGAGCACTTCGAGATGCGCACGCACAAGCGGCTGATTGACATCATCGATCCGACCCCCAAGACGGTTGACTCGCTCATGCGGCTCGACCTCCCCGCGGGTGTCGACATTTCGATCAAGCTCTGAGGGAACGCACTGACATGGCTAAGACGATCAAGGGCGTCCTGGGCAAGAAGCTCGGCATGACCCAGGTCTTCGACGCGGACAACCGGATGGTGCCGGTGACCGTGGTGGAGGCCGGTCCGTGCGTGGTGACCCGGGTCCGCACCGCTGAGAAGGACGGCTACTCCGCCATCCAGCTCGGCTTCGGGCAGGTCGACCCCCGGAAGGTCAACAAGCCGCTCGGCGACTACCTGCGTAAGCACGACATCACCCCGCGCCGTTACTTCGCGGAGATCCGCACCGACGACGCGAGCGACTACACCCTGGGCCAGGAGCTGCTGGCCGACACCTTCGAGGCCGGCCAGTTCGTCGACGTGACGGGCAAGAGCAAGGGCAAGGGCTTCGCCGGTGTCATGAAGCGGCACGGCTTCGGTGGTCTGGGCGCGTCGCATGGTACGCAGCGCAAGCACCGTTCGCCGGGTTCCATCGGTGGCTGCGCCACCCCGGGCCGCGTTTTCAAGGGTCTGCGCATGGCTGGTCGGATGGGTAACGTCCGCACCACCGTGCAGAGCCTCAAGGTTCACTCCGTGGACGTCGAGAACGGTCTCATCCTGATCAAGGGTGCGATCCCCGGCGCCAACGGCAGCCTGGTCCTCGTTCGCACCTCTGCCAAGAAGGGGGCTGCCAAGTGAGCACCACCATTGACGTCCTCGACGCCAGCGGCGCGAAGGCCGGCACCGTAGAGCTGCCGGAGAACGTGTTCGGCGCCAAGGTCAACGTGCCGCTGATCCACCAGGTGGTCGTGGCCCAGCTCGCCGCTCGCCGGCAGGGCACCCACAAGGCCAAGACCCGTGGTGAGGTCTCCGGCGGCGGCAAGAAGCCGTACCGGCAGAAGGGCACCGGCCGCGCCCGTCAGGGCTCGACCCGCGCGCCGCAGTTCACCGGCGGTGGGACCGTCCACGGTCCCGTGCCGCGCGACTACTCGCAGCGCACGCCCAAGAAGATGAAGGCCGCCGCCCTGCGTGGCGCCCTCTCCGACCGGGCCGGCGGCGGTCGCGTCCACGTGGTCAGCTCGCTGATCACAGGCGAGACCCCCAAGACCAAGGCCGCCCTGGAGGCGCTGCGCAAGGTCACCCAGGCTCCGCGCGTGCTCGTCGTTGTGGACGAGGCCGACGAGCTGACCTGGCTGAGCCTGCGTAACGCTCCCGAGGTCCACCTCCTGGACGCCGGGCAGCTCAACACGTACGACGTGCTCGTGGCCGACGACGTGGTCTTCACGCAGGAGGCGTATGACCAGGTCGTCGCTCGCCTGAGCGAAAGCGGGAAGGAAGAGGCCTGATGGAGAAGATCGCCGACCCGCGCGACATCATCATCAAGCCGGTCGTCTCTGAGAAGAGCTACGGCCTGATCGATGAGAACAACAAGTACACGTTCCTGGTGAAGAAGACCGCGAACAAGACCCAGGTCAAGATCGCCGTCGAGCAGATCTTCGGGGTCAAGGTCACCAGCGTGAACACGATCAACCGGCAGGGCAAGCGCAAGCGCACCCGTACCGGTTACGGCAAGCGTCCCGACACCAAGCGCGCGATCGTGAGCCTGGTCGAGGGCGATCGGATCGACATCTTCGGTCAGATCGGCTGACAGCCATAGAAGTGAGTGCGGGCCGCTATGGCCCGCGCGGGGCTGAGACCGTCGCACTTCGGTGCGGCGGGCTCACCCATGTAACCGACGAAGGATGAACGAAAAAGATGGGCATCCGTAAGTACAAGCCGACGACTCCGGGTCGCCGCGGGTCGAGTGTCTCGGACTTCTCCGAGATCACCCGCAGCACGCCCGAGAAGTCGCTGCTTGCGCCCCTTCACAGCAAGGGCGGCCGGAACGTACACGGCCGAGTCACCGCTCGCCACCAGGGCGGCGGTCACAAGCGCGCCTACCGGATCATCGACTTCCGTAGGCATGACAAGGACGGCATCCCGGCCAAGGTCGCTCACATCGAGTACGACCCCAACCGCACCGCCAACATCGCTCTGCTCCACTACGCCGATGGCGAGAAGCGCTACATCATCGCGCCGACGGGCCTCAAGCAGGGTGACCGTATCGAGAACGGCCCCGCTGCCGACATCAAGCCGGGCAACTGCCTGCCGCTGCGCAACATCCCGACCGGTACCTTCATCCACGCGGTGGAGCTCCGTCCGGGCGGCGGCGCCAAGCTCGGCCGCTCCGCGGGCGCTCAGATCCAGCTGCTCGCCAAGGAAGGCCAGTACGCCACCCTGCGTATGCCGTCCGGTGAAATGCGCATGGTGGACGTGCGCTGCCGCGCGACGGTCGGCCAGGTCGGCAACGCCGAGCAGGCCAACATCAACTGGGGCAAGGCCGGCCGTATGCGGTGGAAGGGCAAGCGCCCAACCGTTCGCGGTGTCGCGATGAACCCCGTCGACCACCCGCACGGTGGTGGTGAGGGCAAGACCTCCGGTGGTCGCCACCCGGTGAACCCGAAGGGCAAGCCCGAGGGCCGCACCCGCCAGGCCAACAAGGCCAGCGACCGGCTGATCATCCGTCGTCGGAGCAAGAGGAAGAAGCGGTAGGAGCAGCCGAAATGCCACGTAGCCTTAAGAAGGGTCCCTTCGTGGACGATCACCTTCAGAAGAAGGTGGACGCTCAGAACGAGAAGGGCACCAAGAACGTCATCAAGACGTGGTCGCGGCGCTCCATGATCGTTCCCGACATGCTCGGGCACACGATCGCCGTGCACGACGGCCGCAAGCACGTCCCGGTTTTCGTCACCGAGTCGATGATCGGCCACAAGCTCGGAGAGTTCGCCCCCACGCGTACGTTCCGCAGCCACGTCAAGGAAGACCGCCGCAGCCGGCGGTAAGCGTCCCGGAAGTAGGAGAAAGCGATGGAAGCCAGGGCTCAGGCGCGGTTCGTCCGTGTCACGCCCCAGAAGGCCCGCCGTGTGGTGGACCTCATTCGCGGGCTGCCCGCTTCGGAGGCGCAGGCCGTGCTGCAGTTCGCTCCCCAGTCGGCGAGCGAGCCGATCTACAAGGTGCTCAGCAGCGCCATGGCGAACGCGGAGCACAACTTCGACCTCGACCCGCAGACGCTCGTCGTCAGCCGGGCGTGGGTCGACGAGGGCCCGACGCTGAAGCGGTTCCGCCCGCGTGCACAGGGTCGTGCCTATCGGATCAACAAGCGGACGAGCCACATCACTGTGATCGTGGAGTCCCGCGAGCCGAAGGGAAGGACCCGATAGTGGGCCAGAAGGTTAACCCGCACGGGTTCCGCCTCGGCATCACGACCGACTTCAAGAGCCGGTGGTACGCCGACAAGCTGTACAAGTCGTACGTCGCCGAGGACGTGGCGATCCGCCGCATGCTGCAGAAGGGCATGGAGCGGGCCGGCATCTCCAAGGTCGAGATCGAGCGCACGACGGACCGCGTGCAGGTGGACATCCACACCGCGCGTCCCGGCATCGTGATCGGCCGCCGCGGCGCCGAGGCGGACCGTATCCGTGGCGACCTGGAGAAGCTGACCAAGAAGCAGGTCCAGCTCAACATCCTCGAGGTCAAGAACCCGGAGATCGACGCGCAGCTCGTCGCGCAGGGCGTTGCCGAGCAGCTGTCCAGCCGTGTCTCGTTCCGCCGCGCCATGCGCAAGGCGATGCAGTCCGCCATGAAGTCCGGCGCCAAGGGCATCCGTGTCCAGTGCTCTGGCCGTCTGGGCGGCGCTGAGATGTCGAGGTCGGAGTTCTACCGCGAGGGCCGCGTGCCGCTGCACACCCTCCGCGCGGACATCGACTACGGCTTCTACGAGGCCCGCACGACCTTCGGCCGCATCGGCGTGAAGGTCTGGATCTACAAGGGCGAGGCTCCGACCAGCCGCGCCGAGCGCGAGGCGGCCGCCGCCGGCGCCCGTGCCGGCCAGCGTCGCGAGCGTGACGACCGCCGTGGTGGCGGCGCCGACCGTCCGCGTCGTGGTGGCGGCGACCGTCCCCGTCGTGGTGGCGGCCGTGGCGACCGCGCCCCCCGCACTGAGGCGGCCTCGCAGGCCGCCCCCGAGACCGGCCCGGCTGCGCAGCCGGGTGCTGAAGGGAGCTGACCATGCTGATCCCGCGCAGGGTCAAGCACCGCAAGCAGCACCGGCCTGACCGCAGCGGAGCCGCCAAGGGCGGCACCAGGGTCACGTTCGGCGAGTTCGGCATCCAGGCGATTGAGCACTCCTACGTGACCAACCGCCAGATCGAGTCGGCCCGTATCGCCATGACCCGTCACATCCGCCGTGGCGGCAAGGTGTGGATCAACATCTACCCCGACCGTCCGCTCACCAAGAAGCCTGCTGAGACCCGCATGGGTTCCGGTAAGGGTTCGCCGGAGTGGTGGATCGCCAACGTCAAGCCCGGACGCGTGATGTTCGAGCTGTCCGGCGTGGCGGAGCCGATCGCTCGCGAGGCGCTTCAGCGTGCGATCCACAAGCTCCCGATGAAGTGCAAGATCGTTAAGCGTGAAGTGGGTGAGGCGTGATGGCTAAGGGCCTGACCGCCGGCGAGCTGCGAGTGGAGGACGAGGAGACCCTCGTCCAGAAGCTGAGGGAGGCGAAGGAGGAGCTGTTCAACCTCCGCTTCCAGGCGGCGACCGGTCAGTTGGAGAGCCACGGGCGGCTGCGTGCCGTCCGCCGCGAGATCGCCCGTATCTACACCGTGATGCGCGAGCGCGAGCTGGGCATCGTCACGGTCGAGAAGGAGACGAGCGATGGCTGAGACCGAGACCACTGAGACGAACGAGCAGCGGAACTTCCGCAAGGTCCGCGAGGGCCTCGTGGTGAGCGACAAGATGGACAAGACCGTCGTCGTCGCCGTCGAGGACCGCGTGAAGCACCGTCTGTACGGCAAGGTCATCCGCCGTACGACCAAGTACAAGGCGCACGACGAGGCCAACGCCTGTGGCGTGGGCGACCGCGTGCTGCTCATGGAGACCCGCCCCCTCTCCGCCACCAAGCGGTGGAGGGTCGTGGAGATCCTCGAGAAGGCCAAGTAACCCTTCCTTCTCGACATATACCGCGCCTCGTGGGGGCTCTCAGAGCCCCCATGACGGCGTCCAAGGACGCGGGGCCACGTGTGGTCTCGCGTCGCCTGCGGTGCGGCGCCCACGGGTGCTGTGGCCGTGGGAACAAGACAACGACGGTTCCGCCAGGCTCAGAAATGAGAACCGGCGCGACTAACAGGAGTTCAACGTGATCCAGCAGGAGTCGCGGCTCAAGGTCGCCGACAACACGGGGGCGAAGGAAATCCTTTGCATCCGTGTGCTCGGTGGCTCGGGCCGACGCTACGCCGGTATCGGCGACGTCATCGTCGCCACAGTCAAGGACGCGCTGCCCGGCAGCACGGGCGTCAAGAAGGGCGATGTGGTCAAGGCCGTCATCGTCCGCACGGTCAAGGAGCGGCGCCGGCCCGACGGCTCCTACATCCGCTTCGACGAGAACGCCGCCGTCATCATCAAGGACAGCGGTGACCCTCGCGGCACTCGTATCTTCGGCCCGGTCGGCCGCGAGCTGCGTGACAAGAAGTTCATGCGGATCATCTCGCTCGCCCCGGAGGTGCTGTGATGCCGAAGTCGCTGCATGTGAAGAAGGGTGACCTGGTCCAGGTCATCGCCGGCAAGGACAAGGGTGCCAAGGGTCGCGTCATCGCCACGCTCCCGCGCGAGGACCGCGTGGTGGTCGAGGGCATCAACATGATCAAGAAGCACTCCAAGGAGACCCACCAGGGTCCGCGCGGCGCCAAGACCGGCGGCGTGCAGACCATGGAGGCCCCCATCCACGTCTCGAACGTGAAGAAGCTCAAGGACGAGAAGCCCGCCGACAAGAAGGCCGACGAGAAGAAGGCCGACGAGACGGGTGAGGACAGCTGATGACTGCCACGACCACTGAGACCGAGCGCCCGACGCCGCGACTCAAGACGAAGTACCGCGAGGAGATCGCGGCCCAGCTTCGCGAGCAGTTCGGCATCGAGAACGTCATGCAGATCCCGGCGCTGACCAAGATCAAGGTCAACATGGGCGTCGGCGAGGCGGCTCGCGACTCCAAGCTCATCGAGGGTGCCGTCCGCGACCTCACCGCGATCACCGGCCAGAAGCCGGCCGTCGTTCGCGCGCGCAAGTCCATCGCCCAGTTCAAGCTGCGCGAGGGCATGCCGATCGGTGCGCACGTCACGCTGCGCGGCGACCGCATGTGGGAGTTCCTCGACCGGCTGCTGGCGCTCGCGCTGCCCCGCATCAGGGACTTCCGCGGCCTGTCGCCCAAGCAGTTCGACGGGAACGGCAACTACACGTTCGGTCTGACCGAGCAGGTCATGTTCCACGAGGTCGACCAGGACAAGGTCGACCGTCCGCGGGGTATGGACATCACGCTCGTGACCACCGCGAAGAACGACGACCAGGGCCGGGCGCTGCTGAAGCTCCTCGGCTTCCCCTTCAAGGAGGCCTGATCCAATGGCGAAGAAGTCGCTGATCGCCAAGGCGGGGCGCAAGCAGAAGTTCGAGGTCCGGGCGTACACCCGGTGCTCGCGTTGTGGCCGGCCGCGCGCCGTCTACCGCAAGTTCGGGCTCTGCCGCGTGTGCTTCCGCGAGATGGCGCACCGGGGCGAGCTGCCCGGTATCACCAAGTCGAGCTGGTAGATACCCTAAGGGGCGGCCTCAGGTCGCCCCTTAGGCGATCATATTTTCAAGTAGAAACCGGGCGCTCTGTGTGAGCGTCCATGACCACGCCGAAGGTCCACCGGCAGAGCGCTGCTTGGCCGACTGGAAACCGCGGCGAGGAAGGCCACTGGCCATGACGATGACCGACCCGATCGCAGACATGCTCACTCGTCTGCGTAACGCGAACTCGGCGTACCACGACAGCGTGTCGATGCCGTACTCGAAGATCAAGGCGCACATCGCCGAGATCCTCCAGCAAGAGGGCTACATCCAGGCTTGGACCGTCGAGGACGCCAAGGTTGGCAAGAACCTCGTGGTGGAGCTCAAGTTCGGGCCTACCCGTGAGCGGTCGCTCGCGGGCCTGCGCCGGGTTTCCAAGCCCGGTCTGCGGGTTTATGCAAAGAAGGACAACCTGCCTCGAGTCCTGGGCGGACTGGGCGTCGCGATCATCTCGACGTCCCACGGTCTCATGACCGACAAGCAGGCCGGCAAGCGTGGTGTGGGCGGGGAAGTCCTCGCCTACGTCTGGTAGAGGGGAGGAACACAGCATGTCGAGAATCGGACGGCTGCCCATCCCTGTGCCGAGTGGCGTAGACATCACGATCGACGGTCAGGATGTCCAGGTCAAGGGCCCGAAGGGCACGCTTTCTCACACGGTCGCGACGCCCATTTCGGTCGCCCGCGACGAGGACGGCGCCATCGCCGTCTCCCGGCCCAACGACGAGAACAAGGTTCGTGCGCTGCATGGCCTGTCCCGGACGCTGATCGCCAACATGGTGCAGGGCGTCACCCAGGGGTACACCAAGTCCCTGGAGATCGTCGGCGTCGGTTACCGCGTTCAGGCCAAGGGCCCGACGCAGCTGGAGTTCTCTCTGGGCTTCAGCCACCCGGTCATCGTCGACGCCCCCGAGGGCGTCACCTTCCGCGTCGAGAAGCCGACCCTGTTCCACGTGGACGGCATCGACAAGCAGAAGGTCGGCGAGGTCGCGGCCAACATCCGCAAGCTGCGCAAGCCTGACCCGTACAAGGGCAAGGGCGTGCGCTACCAGGGCGAACAGATCCGCCGCAAGGTCGGAAAGGCTGGTAAGTAGGCATGGCTCCGAAGACTGCGTTCAGCAAGCACACGGCTGCCCGCACCGTCTCGCGGGCCCGCCGTCACCGCCGCGTCCGCAAGTTCGTCGTCGGTACGGCAGAGCGTCCGCGCCTGGTCGTCAACCGCTCGACGCGTCACATGTTCGTCCAGATCGTGGACGACTCCGTCGGCCACACGCTGGTGAGCGCGTCCACCATGGACGCCTCGCTGCGCACGCTGGAGGCGGACAAGACCGAGAAGGCGAAGAAGGTCGGCGAGCTCCTCGCTCAGCGGGCCAAGGAAGCCGGGATCACCAAGGTCGTCTTCGACCGTGGCGGCAACCGGTATGCGGGCCGGATCGCGGCGCTGGCTGACAGCGCGCGCGAGGGTGGGCTCGAGTTCTGATGAGGGCCCAAGGATCGCAAATGATGGCAACTGAGAAGAGGAACCACTGATGGCTGCAGCTCCGCGTCGCGGTGGCGGCACCGGTGGCGAGCGGCGGGACCGTCGTGACGATCGCCGCGGTGGCGCCGCAGAGAAGGGCGTCTCGTACATCGAGCGCGTAGTGAAGATCAACCGAGTGGCCAAGGTCGTGAAGGGTGGTCGTCGCTTCAGCTTCACCGCCCTCGTCGTCGTCGGTGACGGCAACGGCCTGGTCGGCGTCGGCTATGGCAAGGCCAAGGAAGTGCCCGCGGCCATCGCCAAGGGTGTCGAAGAGGCGAAGAAGCACTTCTTCAAGGTGCCTCGGATCCAGGGCACCATCCCGCACACCGTGCAGGGCGAGGAGGCGGCCGGTGTCGTCTTCCTGCGTCCGGCCTCGGCCGGTACCGGCGTCATCGCCGGTGGCCCGGTGCGCGCGGTGCTGGAGTGCGCCGGCATCCATGACGTGCTGTCCAAGTCGCTCGGCTCGGACAACCCGATCAACATCGTGCACGCCACCGTGGCGGCTCTGAAGGGTCTTTCGCGGCCCGAGGAGATCGCCGCCCGCCGTGGCCTGCCGATCGAGGACGTCGCCCCGGCCCGGATGCTGAAGGCTCAGCGTGAGGGTCTCGCCGAGGCGGCGGCCGCGAAGGCGGTGAGCTAGTCATGGCACGCCTGAAGATCACTCAGGTTCGCTCGAAGATCGGTGGCAAGCAGAACCAGCGTGACTCGCTGCGTTCGCTTGGCCTGAAGCGAATCGGCGACGTCGTCGTCAAGGAGGACCGGCCCGAGATTCGCGGGATGGTCGCCGTGGTGACGCACCTCGTCGAGGTGGAAGAGGTCGACTAGTCATGACTGACAAGGCTCCGCTCAAGATTCACGACCTGCGGCCGGCCCCCGGCGCCAACAAGGCCAAGATCCGCAAGGGTCGCGGCGAGGCGTCGAAGGGCAAGACCGCCGGTCGCGGCACCAAGGGCAGCCACGCCCGTACGACGGTTCCCCTCGGCTTCGAGGGTGGCCAGGTGCCGCTGCAGAGGCGTCTGCCGAAGCTCAAGGGCTTCTCCAACGCCCTGTTCAAGACGACCTACCAGGTCGTCAACCTCGACAGGCTCGGTGAGCTGTTCCCCGAGGGTGGCGAGGTCACCGTCGAGGCGCTGGTCGCCAAGGGTGCTGTTCGCAAGAACCAGCTCGTGAAGGTGCTCGGCACCGGCGAGATCTCGGTCGCGGTGAACGTTCAGGCTCACGCCTTCTCGTCCTCCGCGAAGGAGAAGATCGCCGCTGCCGGTGGTTCCGTTACCGAGCTGTAAGAGCTATTACGCGGCGTGGGGGCTTTGACAAATGCCCCCACGCCCGTAGTGCGTTAGAGTTCGCGAGACGGCAGGCTTCTGTCCGGCTCGTTAGACCCAAGACTTGAGATGGCAGATCCCCGCACCATCGCATACTCACATCGCCGTAAAGGCGCGCAGGAGGGACCGTGCTGACCGCGTTTACCCGGGCGTTCCGGACACCGGACCTGCGCAAGAAGTTGCTCTTCACCCTGGGCATCATCGCGCTTTTCCGTCTCGGCTCGGTTCTTCCGACTCCGGGAGTTCACGTCCAGAACCTCGCGGCCTGTTTCGAGCAGGCCCGTAACGGAGCCGCCGGCAACATCTACGGGATGGTGCAGCTTTTCAGCGGTGGTGCGCTCCTGAAGCTGTCGGTGTTCGCGCTGGGCATCATGCCGTACATCACCGCGAGCATCATTCTTCAGCTGCTCGTCGTGGTGATTCCGCGTCTCGAGGCGTTGAAGAAGGAGGGGCAGGCCGGTCAGGCCAAGATCACGCAGTATACGCGTTATCTGACCATTGGCCTCGCCATCCTCCAGTCGACCGCGTTCATCGCGCTGGCCCGTACCGGGCAGCTCTTCCCGAACTGCCAGCAGGACGTGCTGATCGACCCCGACAACATCTTCATGATCATCACCATGGTGGTCATCATGACGGCCGGCACCTCGGTGATCATGTGGCTCGGTGAGCTCGTCACCGACCGCGGCGTCGGCAACGGCATGTCCATCCTGATCTTCACGCAGGTCGTCGCGGTCTTCCCGGCCGAGCTGACCAACATCTTCAAGGCCAACACCTTCACGTTCGCGGTCGTCATGGTGGTCGGCATCTTCATGATCGCCGCGGTGGTCTTCGTCGAGCAGGCGCAGCGGCGCATCCCGGTCCAGTACGCCAAGCGGATGGTCGGGCGCAGGATGTACGGCGGCACGTCCACCTACATCCCGCTGAAGGTCAACCAGGCCGGCATCATCCCGGTCATCTTCGCGTCCTCGCTGCTCTACCTGCCGCAGCTGCTCACGTCGCTCTTCCAGACGTCCGACAACGCGGTGATCCGCTGGATCTCGCAGAACCTGGCCACGGGTGACACCCCGATCTACATGGCCACGTTCTTCGTGCTGATCATCTTCTTCACGTACTTCTACGTGTCCATCACGTTCAACCCCACTGAAGTCGCCGACAACATGAAGAAGTACGGTGGTTTCATTCCGGGCATCCGCCCCGGCCGGCCGACGTCTGAATACCTGAACTTCGTGCTCACTCGTCTGACCGCGCCGGGCTCGCTCTATCTGGGTCTCATCGCCATGGTCCCGATCATCGCGCTGGCGGTGTCCGGTGCGAGCCAGAACTTCCCGTTCGGAGGGACGAGTATTCTGATCATGGTAGGCGTCGGCCTGGACACCGTTAAGCAGATCGAGAGCCAGCTGCAGCAGCGTAACTACGAAGGTTTCCTGCGGTAGTGCGTCTCGTTCTGGTCGGGCCCCCCGGAGCGGGTAAGGGGACGCAGGCCCAGTACATCGCATCCAACCTGTCCATCCCGAAGATCTCGACAGGTGATATTTTCCGTGCCAACGTCTCGGGGGGCACGGAGCTCGGCAAGCTGGCCAAGACGTACATGGACCGTGGTGACCTGGTGCCCGACGAGGTCACCATCGCCATGGTCCGTGACCGTCTGTCCGAGGCCGACGCGCAGGACGGGTTCCTGCTCGACGGCTTCCCGAGGAACGTCGCGCAGGCGGAGATCCTGCGCGACATGCTCAAGGACTGGGGCCAGGCGCTCGACCTCGTACTCGAGCTCGTCGTCGACGACGACGAGGTGGTCAGGCGGCTGGCCGGCCGGCGCACCTGCAGCCAGTGCGGCCGCATCTGGCACGTCGAGTTCGACGACAAGAAGGACGACAGGTGCGACGCGTGCGGGGGCGCGCTCTTCCAGCGTGACGACGACAAGGAGGAGACCGTCAGGCACCGCCTGGAGGTCTACCAGGAGCAGACGGCGCCGCTGGTCTCCTACTACGCCGACGAGGGCATTCTCGTGGGGGTGGACGCGACGGGTCCCGTTGAGGAGGTCACTCAGCGGGCCATGGAGCAGATCCGCCCATACATGGGTTAGTACCACGTACGACCGATTTGCGGAGGTGGCACGGGATTCCGTGCCACCTCGCGGTTATTGTGGGGGAATTGGGCCCCCAGCGTGGCCCGTTGAGTGACCCAGGGGGGCACACGATGTTCAAACGGAACAGACACGGCATCCAGATCAAGTCGCCGGAGCAGCTGGAGAAGATGCGGGCGGCGGGCCTGGTGGTCGGGCGCACGCTCGACCTGCTCAAGCGCTCGGTCGAGCCCGGCATGACGCCGCTCGACCTCGACGTCATCGCCGAGAAGGCGATCAGGGACGAGGGCGCGATCCCGTCGTTCAAGGGCTACCAGGGCTTTCCTGCGACGATCTGCGCGTCGGTCAACAACGAGGTCGTGCACGGCATCCCGACCGATGCCCGCAAGCTGCGCGAGGGCGACATCATCTCGATCGACTGCGGCGCGATCCTGGACGGCTGGCACGGCGACTCGGCCGTCACGGTCCCGGTCGGCGAGGTGGACCCGAAGCTGGCCGAGCTGATGCGGATCACGGAAGAGGCCATGTGGCGCGGCATCGCCGCCCTGAAGGTCGGCCGCCACCTGTCCGACATCGGCTACGAGGTGGAGCGGTACGTCAAGTCGCAGGGCCGCTTCGGCATCCCTCCGGAGTACGGCGGCCACGGCATCGGCACCGAGATGCACATGGACCCGTGGATCGCCAACCACGGCAGGCCGGGCAAGGGCCCGGTGCTCGAAGAGGGCATGTGCCTGGCCATCGAGCCCATGGTGAACCTCGGCACCGAGCGCACGCGCGTGCTGGCCGACGACTGGACCGTGGTGACGGTCGACGGCAAGCACTCGGCACACTTCGAACACAGCGTCGCGGTGACACATAATGGTCCTTGGGTGCTTACCGCCCTGGACGGGGGCGAAGAGCGCCTGTCCCAACTGCAGAACTAACCCCCGGGAGTGGGTGGGATGGCGAACAGCCCCGAGATGCGAGCCTCCGACGCCGATCGCGACCGCGTCGCCGCCATCCTCCGCGAGCACACCGCGCAGGGCCGCATCACGATGGACGAGTTCAACGAGCGGCTCGAACAGCTCTACAAGAGCAGGACGTACGGCGAACTGGCCAGGCTGACCGCCGACCTGCCGGACGTGGACCTGCGTCACGCGCCCGCCAAGGTGTCCCAGAGCCCCGAGCGGCGGGGCGGCATGCATCCCGGCATGAAGGCGGCCTGGGGCGCCTGGGCCACGGCCAGCGGCATCAACTGGGTGATCTGGCTGATCGTGAGCATCACGGCCGAGCATGCGATCTATCCCTGGCCGCTGTGGGTGATGGGCCCGTGGGGCGTCATCCTGCTGATCAGCACGTTGGGCGGCGGTGCGCCGCCCAAGAAGCGCCGGTAGGGCTCTGTGCACTAGTGCACTGTGTGCATTCCTCCGCAGTGGATATATGTCCGGATTTCTAACGTGAGCGGTGTCGAGAAACACCACTCACGGAGGGAATCCGAAATGCGCAAGGTCCTCGCAGCCGCCGCCCTCGCCGGCTCCATCGCCGTCACCGGCCTCGCCGTCGCCCCCACCGCCCAGGCGGCCACCACGACGCAGTCGACCGCCGCCTCGGTGAGCAGCTGGGGCAAGTTCTACTCGAAGAACCACAAGGCCTACACCTACGGGAAGACCTGGAAGCAGCACGGCAAGGTCTACACCCACTGGTACGGCAAGGAGTCCACCCCGAGGAAGGGGTACGTGTGGTTCAGGTACTACTCCGGCGGGAGCTGGCACAAGTTCGTCCAGGGCTGGGACGGCTCGTACCAGGCGACCTGGTCGAAGCACGGGATCAAGAAGCTGTACACGTACACCTGCTGGGGGAGCCCGTCCACGTACTGCGGGCCGGTGCACCGCATCTACTGAGGCCCCTTTTCCCCTGAAAGGCTCGCCGGGAGGTCTCCTCCGGCGGGCCTTTCGCTGTGCGGTCGGGTGCGGGGAGAAGATAGGGTAAGCTCTTACATGGTTGTGTCAGGACGCCTGGCACGCGTTTCGCGTTTAGGGCCCAGGTGTCGTACACTCCTTAGTCGGCTCACTATGACTGTCACGCGTCGGTGACCGTTGCCGGTCGCCGCTCTCTCCGAAGCGTGAGGTCGCGGCTGCTAGTGAACCGGAGCCTCAGACGATCGATCAGTGAAACGCGAGGAATTTTGGCCAAGAAAGACGGCGCCATCGAGATCGAGGGCACTGTGGTCGAGTCGCTCCCGAACGCCATGTTCCGGGTGCAGCTCGACAACGGCCATAAGGTCCTGGCCCACATCAGCGGTCGGATGCGGATGCACTACATCCGGATCCTGCCTGACGACCGGGTAGTCGTTGAACTGAGCCCCTACGACCTGAGTCGTGGGCGGATCGTCTACCGATACAAGTAAGACGTCTGAGGATACGAAGGACAATGAAGGTAAAGCCGAGCGTCAAGAAGATCTGCGACAAGTGCAAGGTGATCCGCCGGCACGGTCGCGTCATGGTGATCTGCGACAACCTGCGCCACAAGCAGCGCCAGGGCTAGTCGCCGCAAAGGCTTCTCCGAGTCCGCCCCGACAAGGGAGCGGGCTCGACGCATGAGGAGCCTGAGTCAGTAATCGCGTCTCACACCCGAACAGGCGGGCCTTTCCGAAGGCCCGAACCATTCGGGAGACCCCCGGTCGGAGGCCGGGGCCCTCACCCCGGGCATGGGGAGGGGTAGTGCGGCGCAAGACCTCCGCCACAAAGAAGGAGAATGCCCGACCATGGCTCGCCTGGTTGGCGTCGACCTCCCCCGCGAGAAGCGGCTGGAGATCGCTCTCACCTACATCTACGGAATCGGCCGCACCCGCGCCCAGGAGATCCTCCAGGCCACCGGTGTCAGCGGCGACCTCCGCGTGCACCAGCTCTCCGACACCGAGCTCGTCCCGATGCGTGACTACATCGAGGCGAACTTCAAGATCGAGGGTGACCTGCGCCGCGAGGTCCAGGCCGACATTCGTCGCAAGATCGAAATCGGTTGCTACCAGGGCATCCGGCACCGCAAGGGCCTGCCCGTCCACGGTCAGCGCACGCAGACCAACGCGCGCACCCGCAAGGGCAAGAAGAAGACCGTGGCCGGCAAGAAGAAGCCCGGTAAGAAGTAGTCCACAGCCGCGGACCGAAGACCTCAGGAGTAATGGCAAGCAATGCCTCCTAAGAGCCGTCAGGGCGCCCCGAAGAAGGTGCGCCGCAAGGAGAAGAAGAACGTCGCTCACGGGCACGCCCACATCAAGAGCACGTTCAACAACACGATCGTCTCGATCACCGACCCGAACGGGAACGTGATCTCCTGGGCCAGCGCCGGCCACGTGGGTTTCAAGGGCTCCCGCAAGTCCACCCCGTTCGCCGCGCAGATGGCCGCGGAAAACGCCGCCCGCCGCGCCATGGAGCACGGCATGCGCAAGGTCGACGTCTTCGTCAAGGGTCCCGGCTCCGGCCGTGAGACCGCGATCCGCTCGCTGCAGGCCACCGGCCTCGAGGTGGGCTCGATCCAGGACGTCACCCCGGTTCCGCACAACGGCTGCCGCCCGCCGAAGCGCCGCCGCGTCTGAATTAGCCCAGGAGATACAGAGAAATGGCTCGTTACACGGGCGCGGACTGCAAGCTCTGCCGTCGCGAGAAGACCAAGCTCTTCCTCAAGGGCAGCAAGTGCGAGTCCGCCAAGTGCCCCATCGAAATCCGTCCTTACCCGCCGGGTGAGCACGGCCGCGGACGCCCCAAGGAGTCCGAGTACCAGCTTCAGCTTCGCGAGAAGCAGAAGACCCGCCGCATTTACGGCGTCCTCGAGAAGCAGTTCCACAACTACTACGAGGAGGCCGCGAGCAAGACCGGCAAGTCGGGTGAGGTGCTGCTCCAGATCCTGGAGAGCCGTCTCGACAACGTGGTCTACCGCGCCGGTTTCGCTCAGTCGCGCGACGCCGCCCGCCAGCAGGTCCGTCACGGGCACTTCCTGGTGAACGGCAAGAAGGTCGACATCCCGTCCTACCGCGTTCGCGAGCACGACATCATCGAGGTCCGCGAGACCAAGCGCAACCTGATGCCCTACGAGGTCGCCAGGGCGACCGCGGGCGAGCGCACCGTTCCCGCGTGGCTCGGCGTCGTGCCGGAGAAGCTCCGCGTCCTGGTTCACCAGCTGCCGGTTCGCCAGCAGATCGACACCCAGGTCCAGGAGCAGCTCATCGTCGAGTACTACTCGAAGTGAGCCTTGGCTGAGGTGCGGATTTCCGCACCTCAGCTACGCTGTTTATCGGAGTGGCGTCATATAGCGGGCGTCACACGAAACAAGGGGAGACCCGCACATGCTGATCGCTCAGCGCCCGACTCTTCTCGAAGAGTCGATCGACGACACCCGGTCCCGGTTCGTCATCGAGCCGCTGGAGCCGGGCTTCGGCTACACCATCGGCAACTCGCTCCGTCGCACGCTGCTGTCGTCCATCCCGGGCGCGGCCGTGACGAGCATTCGCATCGAGGGCGTCCTGCACGAGTTCTCGACGGTTCCCGGGGTCAAGGAAGACGTCACCGACATCATCCTCAACCTCAAGGAGCTCGTCGTCTCCTCCGAGCATGACGAGCCGGTCGTGATGTACCTGCGCAAGCAGGGCCCGGGTGAGGTCACCGCCGCCGACATCGCGCCGCCGGCCGGTGTCGAGGTGCACAACCCCGAGCTCCGCATCGCCACGCTCAACGGCAAGGCGAAGCTGGAGATGGAGCTGACCGTCGAGCGCGGTCGCGGCTACGTCTCCGCCGCCCAGAACAAGCAGCCGGGCCAGGAGATCGGGCGCATCCCGATCGACTCGATCTACTCCCCGGTGCTCAAGGTCACCTACAAGGTCGAGGCGACCCGAGTCGAGCAGCGCACCGACTTCGACCGCCTGATCCTCGACGTCGAGACCAAGCCGGCCATGAAGCCCCGCGACGCGGTGGCCTCCGCCGGTAAGACCCTCGTCGAGCTCTTCGGCCTGGCCCGTGAGCTCAACGTCGAGGCCGAGGGCATCGACATCGGCCCGTCGCCGACCGACGCCGCCCTGGCCGCCGACCTGGCGCTGCCGATCGAGGAGCTCAACCTCACGGTTCGCTCCTACAACTGCCTCAAGCGCGAGGGCATCCACACCGTGGGCGAGCTCGTCGCCCGCAGCGAGCAGGACCTGCTGGACATCCGCAACTTCGGCGCCAAGTCGATCGAAGAGGTCAAGCAGAAGCTGCACGAGATGTCGCTGGCGCTCAAGGACTCCCCGCCCGGGTTCGACCCGAGCGCGGTGGCCGGTGGCGGTTACGACGACGACGACAGCGCGTACGTCGAGACCGAGCAGTACTGATCCCGCTTTTCGAGGGCCCCGCGCAGTGTCATGGCGCGGGGCCACAGTAACGGATCGCACACGAAGCGACGGCGATCCGGCCCGACTCCGGTACCTGGTACGGCCGGGGCGGGTTAATCCAGGAGGAGAAAGACCATGCCCAAGCCCACCAAGGGTGCACGTCTTGGCGGCAGCCCGGCGCACGAGCGGCTGATCCTGGCCAACCTGGCCACCGATCTGTTCCGCCACGGCAAGATCCGCACGACGGTGACGAAGGCCAAGCGCCTGCGTCCGCTGGCGGAGCGCCTGATCACCAAGGCGAAGAAGGGCGACATCCACAACCGTCGCCAGGTCCTGACCGTCGTCAAGGACAAGGGCGTCGTACACCACCTCTTCACCGAGATCGCGACGACGTTCGCCGAGCGTCCCGGTGGCTACACCCGGATCACCAAGGTCGGTCCGCGTAAGGGCGACAACGCCCCGATGGCGGTCATCGAGCTGGTGACCGAGCCGCTGAACGCCGTCACGACCCGCCGCACCGAGGCTCCGGCCGCCGCCGCGGCCCCGGCGCCCGCCGCGGAGGAGACCGAGGCCCCCAAGGCCGAGGAGGCCGCTGAGGCTCCCGAGGCCGCCGCCGAGGAGGCCCCCGCCGCGGAGGCCGCCGCCGAGGAGGCTCCGGCCGCCGAGGCCGAGGCGAAGAAGGACGAGGCCTGATCTCTCAGGCCGCATGAGACGGGCCCGGACTCCCTGCGGGGGTGCGGGCCCGTTTTCGTTGAAGGAGGATCATCGTGGTACGGCTCCGCCTCGACCTCGCGTACGACGGGACCGACTTCTCCGGCTGGGCCAGGCAGCCGGGGCGCCGTACGGTCCAGGGCGAGATCGAGCAGGCGCTGGGCCGGATCCTGCGCCTCGAAGGGCCCGCCATGCTGACCGTGGCCGGCCGTACCGACGCCGGGGTGCACGCGCGCGGCCAGGTGGCCCACGTGGACGTGCCGGACGGCTCGCTGGCCGAGCTCGACGGCAACCGCGGGCCGCTGGGCGTCGATGAGCGGCTCTCTGCGCTCGTCCGGCGGCTTGGTGGGGTGTTGCCCCCCGATGTACGTGTTTTTCGCGTCTCCGTGGCTCCTGAGGGCTTTGACGCGCGTTTCTCGGCGATGTTCCGGCGGTACGCGTACCGGGTGAGCGACGCGGTGGGCGGCGTGGACCCGCTGCGGCGGCGTGAGGTGGTGTGGCACAACCGGACCCTGGACGTCGGTGCGCTGAACGCGGCGGCGGCGCGGCTGCTCGGTGAGCACGACTTCGCGGCGTTCTGCAAGAAGCGCGAAGGAGCCACCACGATCAGGGAGCTGCAGCGGCTGGAGTGGGTACGCGAGCCCGACGGGCTGCTGGTGGCGACCGTCGTGGCGGACGCGTTCTGCCACTCGATGGTGCGGGCGCTGGTCGGGTCGCTGCTGGCGGCGGGCGACGGCAGCCGGCCCGTGGAGTGGCCGGGTGAGGTGCTGGTGCGGGCCGTACGCGACTCTGGGGTGCACGTCGCGCCCGCGCACGGATTGTGCCTGGAGGAGGTCGGCTACCCGGCGGAGGCGGAGCTCGCCGCGCGGGCCTCGGCCACGCGGCGAGTACGGACGGTGTCTGACCGGCGGGCCGCTCCGCTGGGAGGCTCAGCCCTTGGTGACGCGGCGTTCCAGGACGAGTGAGGTCTGGTCGCGGAGCGCCCCGCTGACCTTGGGGAGCGTCTTGTCCTTCGAGTCGGGCGTGTGGCCGTCGGCGTACGTGGCGTAGCTGAAGACGATGTAACGCCCCCACACCAGGCCGGACGCGTAGCCACCGGCGATGTGCACGCGCTCGCTGCCCGAGCCCGCGGCGCCGGGGAGCGGGCGGAACCAGATGTTGCGTGACAGGTTCTTGGCCCTGTCGGCGGCGGCGGCCGCGTCCTTGTCGGGGAGGACCGCTATGCCCGTGGTGACGGCGTAGCGGCGCTTGCTGTCGACGTAGGTGGCCCTCAGCACGCGGCCGCACTTCTGCTCGCGCAGCGCGTCGGCGAAGGCTCCCACGGCGGCCTTGTCGCAGCTCGTCTCCATGTCGGCCTTGACCCTGGTGAACGTCGTGCCCGCCGCGCTCACCTTCTTCTTCGGGAACGCCTCCGACAGCGACAGCTTCTGCGGGTCGGTCTGCTCGGAGTTGAGGATCGACGTGCCGCCGGGCGCGTCCGAGGGCTGGGCGCCTGAGGGCTCGCCGGACGGCGGCTGCTCGGAGCTCGCCTGCCCGGACGCGCTGGGCCGGGCGGCGGTCGTGGTGGGAGCGGGAGAGCTCACCGCCTGGTAGGCGAAGAAGCCGCCGGTGGCCACCCCGGCCAGTGCGAGGGCGCCCAACGTGACGAACAGGGCGCGCCTGCTCTTTCCGGGCGGTGCGGGCGGCGGGGGCGGGGTCTGGAACGGGGGCTGTTTGAACGCTCCACCTGGGAACGCGGCACCGCCGCCCGGGGGGAGGGACTTCTGGCCCCAGGTGTCCTTGGGGAACGGAAGATCGGGCAGCTTGCTCGCGGCCGGTGGAGTGGGCGGCCAGACGGGTACGTCGCCGGGCTCCGCCGGGTGGACCGGCACGTTCGCGGGATCGGAGAGCGAGACCGGCGGGTGGTCGCGTCCGGCGGTCTTGGGGTCGAAGTAGTGGGCCGGTTGCCTGGTGCTGTGGGGAGACGTCGCGGTGCCCTCCTGGGCGATCGGCCGGGTCTCCTCCTGCGGCGGGGCGACGGGGGCCGACAGTGGAACGCTCCCTCGCCGGACGGGAGGGGCGCTCGCCTGCTTCGGCGGAGGGACGTCGTCCGGCCCGGCGGGGTGCTGGGCGTCCTCCCGCTGCTCCGGTGCGTCGGCTCCTGCCTGGGCGCCGGACGGCTGCTGTTGGGATGCTTCCCGTCGCGCCGCTCCCGGGTTGAAGTAGTGGGCCGGGCGGGTGAAGCCCTCCGGGTTGGTGGCGTTCGAGTCGAAGGGGGTGTCCGGCTCGTCGCTGTCGGGCTCGGCCACCAGCTCGCCCGTGGCGGCGGGCCAGGGCGGCATGGCGTGCGGGTCGCTGATGGGCGCGGGCCACGCCGGCATGCCCGCTGCGGCGGCGGTGAACGCCGGCGGGGGCTCCCAGGGCGGCGCGCCGGGCACGACCGGGTCGGCCGGCGGGCGGGCCGGGCGCGTGGGGCGGCTCGGGTCCGAGAGCGGGATGTACGGCCGTAGCTCGCCCGGGCGGGTGGGCTCGACGTCGTCGGCGAACCAGTCGTACTCCGCGGCGTCGTCTGCCGCGACCTCCCACGGCTGCTTGCCGGGCGGCTCGTCGGGGTCGGGCAGGTTGGGGGGAGGGCCCTGGAAGACGGGGATGGCAGGGGGCTCGCCGGCGCCTGTGGCTCCGCCTGACGGGGCGGACGCGGGCCGGGCGGGGGACGCGTGCGCCGCGTCGTGGGCGGACGCGGACACCGCTTCGTCGCCGGGTCCGCGTACGGCGCGCTCGGCGGGATTGCGGGTGGCGCCGTCGGCAGGGCCGTGTGCCGCGCCACTGTCGGAGGCGCGTGTCACGCCGTCGGCGGCGCCACCTGCCGCCCTGCCGGCGGAGCCATGGGGCGCCCCGTCGGTGGAGCCGCGTGCGACGCGGTCGGCGAGGTTGCGGGTCGCGCCGTCGGCGAGCCCGCGTGTCGCGCCCTCGGCGGAGTCGGGTGGCGACTCGTCGGCAGGCGTGAACGCCGATGGCATGTCTCGCCCGCCGGTCTGCCCGAAGCTCGGCGGTGGCGTCGCTGGGGCGGACGAGCCGTCGGCTTCCCTGCGATCGGGCTCGGACCCGGGTTCCTGGCCACGCATAAGGGGGAGCCTAGCGAGAGCAGCGAGATCGTTATGTCGGTATGAGCGTTCCCAGCGGGATCCGGCATCCCGTTTGGCCGCCTAACGCGCACGAAGCCCGTTTCGCTACTGGGGGCTGCCGGTCAGTGAGCGGTTGTCCAGAGCCTTGAAGACCGTCGCCTTGGTGATGTCGTCGATGGCGGCGAAGAGCTGCTTGGAGCCCTTCTTGTCCGGCTTCGTGCCGTCCTTGTTCTGGAACCAGACCATGATCGCGTAGTGGCCGTGCGTCCAGATCCTGGCCCCGCCGGCCCCCGAACCGAGCTGTTTGGTGACACTGTCCTTGCCTGCCAGCGGCTTCACGTAGTTGCTCGTGCTGCCGACCTTGGCGACCTTGCTGGCGGACTTGCTGCTCTTGAGGTTGGCCACGCCGATCGTGCCGATCACCTTGCCGGCCTTGTCGCGGAAGCTCGCGCGTACGAGCTGGGTGCATTTGCCGGCCTTGAGTGCCTTCTTCAGGGCGTCGCCCAGAGCGCCGTCACTGCACTTCTTGTCCTTGCTGGTGATCGTCATCTCGTACGACCGGCCCGCGACGGTGATCTTCTTCTGCTTGCCGAAGATCTCCTTCACCGTGATCGGCTCGGGATCCGAGGAGCGCTCGGCCGCGAAGCCGTACTTGCCGGGTGGGGCCGACGGGAGCGGCGCCGAGGTCCGGGTCGGGACGGAGGCCTGGGTGGTGGCGGGGTCGTCGGCGTTGAACATCAGCGCGAGGCCGCCGCCGAGCAGGCCGAGCACCGCGAGGCCGCCGAGGGAGAACCACAGCGGGGCGCGCGAGCGCGGACCCTCGTCGTACGGGCTCCAGCCGACCCGGCTCTGTGGCGCCCTCTCGGACTTGCCTTTGGACGCCTTGTCGGCCTTGTCTGCCTTCTTATCCGTCTTGTCCGGCTTGTCAGGCTGGTCGGAGTCGTCGGCGGCGCGTCCCCTGCGGGAGCGACGGCCTCCCTTTGGAGCGTCGGCGTCGGAGGCACCAGGAGCATCAGGGCCGCCGGGCGCACCCGGCTCACCGGGCGCGGTGGGACCGCCCGGACCGCCCGGACCGCCCGGACCATCGGGACCGCCGAAGAAGCCCGGACCGCTGGGACCATCGGGAGCGCCAAAAAAGCCCGGACCGCCGGGACCGCCGGGGGAATCGGGGACGCCCGGACCGTCGGGGAAGCCGGGACCGCCCTGAGCAGGGGGCCCACCCGGATCGGCCGGCGCGCGGCGACGGCCCTGACCACCCTGACCGTTGCCCGCAGGCTGGAACATGCTCCCCATCCCGTAGGGGGCGCCGTTTTCACGTCCTTCGGGAAAACCCATGCGGCGACATTACCGTGATGTTCGTCATCGGGTTCCGAAGTCCTGGGTCCACCACGGCCCGTCGGGGCCTGACGCGACGCCCACGCCGATGGCCTTGAGGCCGCAGTCGAGGATGTTCTTGCGGTGGTCGGGGCTGCCGAGCCAGCCGCTCACCGCCTCTTCAGGGGTGCTGTATCCGGCGCCGATGTTCTCGGCGGCGCCCCAGTGGTACCCGGCGCGCTCCATCCGGTCCCACGGTGACGAGCCGTCGGGGGAGTTGTGGGAGAGCTGCTTGGTGCTCGCCATCTCCAGCGCGTGCGTACGCGCGGAGCGGGTGAGCCCCCCGTCCACCCTGAGCGCCCCGCAGCCGTGCCTGGACCTGGCCGAGTTGGTGAGCGAGACGACCCTGGCCGCCAGGCCGGGCATCGCCTGCACGCCGGTGCTGCCGTCGCTGAGCAGCGCCGGGTTGTCCTGGGTGTTGAACCCGGGGATCTGGCCCTCGGGCGTCTTGGTGGGCCGCGGGGTGGCCCTGTCGCGCGGCACGGTCTTGGTGGTGAGCTTCCTGGGGATCATCTCGGCCTGCTGCTGCGCCTTCTTGGCGGAGGTCGGCGCGGGGTTGGCGGTGGCGGCGGCCGGCGGGGCGGTCTCGTTCAGGAAGACGTGGCGGGCCGGCTCGGCGTCGTCGCTCAGCCGGCCGATCAGTATGCCCGTGAACAGCACGGCCATGAGGCAGGCGAGCACCCCCAGGTGATTCCGGCGCCGAGCGCCCTGCTGGGTTTGCCGGGGGTGAGAGTTCTGCCACATACCGCCGCTAACGATAGGGATGTCTGGTCCTGGGAATGAAGAGGTCCCAGGGAAACGAAACCGAACCGTTCTGCGGTCAGGTAAACTCACACCGGGTTACCGGTCATTTTGACCTGCACGCCTATGGGCGGGTAGCTTAGGTTCGTTGTGTGCATAGGTCCGTGAGACCAATGCGCGGCGCGTCCGGCGTCATCTCCCGTGTTGAGGAGACGGAAGGTCCGGGCCGTCGTGTGCCCGCACCGACCGACCAATGTTAGCTGTCACTTCCGACAGCGCCGAAGACGCGAGCATAAAGAAGGCTACGACCGTGCGCACGTACTCACCGAAGCCCGCCGACGTCCAGCGTCAGTGGTACGTCATCGACGCGACCGATGTCGTGCTGGGCCGGCTGGCCAGCCACGTCGCGACCCTGCTCCGCGGCAAGCACAAGCCGATCTTCGCTCCCCACGTCGACACCGGTGACTTCGTCATCGTCATCAACGCGGACAAGGTCGCGCTCAGTGGCAACAAGCTTGAGCAGAAGAAGGCGTACCGCCACTCGGGCTACCCGGGCGGTCTGCGTTCCGTCACGTACGGCGAGCTCATGGAGAAGCGGCCGGAGAAGGCCGTCGAGAAGGCCGTCAAGGGCATGCTTCCCAAGAACTCCCTCGGCCGGAAGATGGCGAAGAAGCTGAAGGTCTACGCGGGTTCCGAGCACCCGCACCAGGCCCAGCAGCCGGTGCAGTTCCAGATCACCCAGATCGCCCAGTAGTAGTTCGAAAGATTTAGAGGAGAACCGTGGCTGAGCCCACCGGTGTCGAGACGGCCGTCGTCGAGGCCGAGCTGGAGGACTTCTCCGGCGAGGACTTCCCGTCCGAGTACACCACCGAGTCCGCCGCCAGCGCCGACGCGCCCGTCCGCAAGCCCGTCACCACGGGCAACTCGTACGGCACCGGCCGCCGCAAGGAGGCGATCGCCCGCGTGCGCATCGTCCCCGGCACCGGCAAGTGGACGATCAACGGTCGTTCGCTGGACGTCTACTTCCCGAACAAGGTCCACCAGCAGATCGTCAACGAGCCCTTCGTGGTGCTCGGCGCCGAGGAGGCGTTCGACGTCATCGCGCGCATCGACGGCGGTGGCGTGACCGGCCAGGCCGGCGCGCTGCGCATGGGCCTGTCCCGCGCCCTGGCGATCCTGGACGTCGAGGTCAACCGCCCGCCGCTGAAGAAGGCCGGCTTCCTCACCCGTGACGCCCGCGCCACGGAGCGGAAGAAGTACGGCCTCAAGAAGGCCCGCAAGGCTCCGCAGTACAGCAAGCGCTAAGTTGGCGCGCCTCTTCGGCACCGACGGGGTCCGTGGGGTCGCCGGCCGCGACCTCACGGCGCAGCTCGCCATGGACCTCGCGGTCGCGGCGGCTCACGTCCTCGGCGATGCAGGCGCGTTCGCAGCCACCGGGCGCCGACCGGTGGCTGTCGTAGGCCGGGACCCGCGTGCCTCGGGAGAGTTTCTCGAGGCCGCAGTGGTCGCCGGCCTCGCGGCGTCCGGCGTGGACGTGCTACGCCTCGGCGTGCTGCCCACACCTGCCGTCGCCCACCTCACCGCAGCGCTCGGCGCCGACCTCGGCGTCATGCTGTCGGCCTCGCACAATCCGGCGCCTGACAACGGCATCAAGTTCCTGGCGCGTGGCGGCTTCAAGCTGTCCGACGCGGTCGAGGACGAGATCGAGCGGCGCCTGGGCGAGGAGTGGACCTTCCCCGTCGGCTCCGGCGTGGGCCGGGTGCGGGACGCGTACGGTGAGGCCAACCGGTACATCGATCACGTGCTGACCACGATGAACGCCGCCCTCGACGGGCTCGACATCGTGGTCGACTGCGCTCATGGGGCCGCCCACATGGTGGCTCCCGAGGCGCTGGTCCGCGCGGGCGCCAGGGTCGAGGCCATCGGCGCCAGGCCCGACGGCCTCAACATCAACGCGGGCCACGGCTCCACCCACCTGGAGAAGCTCCAGCAGGTGGTCGTGTCGCGCGGGGCCGACCTCGGTGTGGCCTACGACGGTGACGCCGACCGCTGCCTGGCGATCGACCACACGGGCGCGGTCATCGACGGTGACCACATCATGGCCATCCTCGCCGCCGCCATGCACGGCGAGGGCCTGCTGGCCAAGGACACCGTGGTGGCGACCGTGATGTCCAACCTGGGCTTCAAGCTGGCCATGCGCGATGCGGGCATCACCGTGGTGGAGACCGCGGTGGGCGACCGTTACGTGCTGGAGCGCATGAAGTCCGACGGCTTCAACCTCGGCGGCGAGCAGTCGGGCCATGTCATCATGCTCGACCACGCGACCACCGGCGACGGCCTGCTCACCTCGCTCCACCTGCTGGGCGTGGTGGCCAAGTCCGGCGTGCCGCTGAAGGAGCTGGCCTCGGTGATGACGCCGCTGCCGCAGATCCTGATCAACGTCAAGGGCGTGGACAAGGGCAAGGCCGCGGAGCCTGACCTGCTGGCCGCCGTCGCGGAGGCGGAGGCCGAGCTGGGCGAGACGGGCCGGGTCCTGATCAGGCCGAGCGGCACGGAGCCGATGATCCGCGTCATGGTGGAGGCCGCGTCGGAGGAGCACGCCACCCAGGTGGCGGAGCGCCTCGCCGACGTCGTACGCAAGGTCTGCGCCTGAGCGACGCTTCGAACGGCCCGCGGGATGATCCCGCGGGCCGTTCGCCTATTCGTCCCCGGTGAGCGAGAAGACCCGCAGCCGCTGTGCCGCCCAGAGCACGCCGACGACCGTGACGACGATCAGCGCCGGTACGGCGAAGCTCAGCGCGACGTCCGCCTTGATGAAGGTCGAGTCGGAGATCTGTTTGGCTATCGTCTGACCCCACTGCTGGATCGAGAACTTGTGGGCGCCCGGCATGAAGCCGCCGACCACGCTCTCCCAGACGAGGGCATAGATGATGCCGATCGTGACCGCGTGCCGGGTGACGATGCCCAGCAGGAGGAAGACGGCGGCGTACGCGATGCCGGCCACCAGGGCTCCCAGGGCGAAGCCCGGGGCGATGCCGTCCTCGTTGCCGGCCAGGATCCAGGCCGCCAGGTAGGTGGGCACGGCGCCGAACAGGGCCATCAGCGAGACCGCCACGAGGAACTTCGTCTGGACGATGACCGGGCGGGAGATCGGCTTGGACATCAGGTGGATGATCGTGCCGTCGTCGATCTCCGGTGCGATGACGCCGGTGCCGGCGATCACGCCCAGCAAGGGCAGCATGGTGCCGATGGCGAAGATCTGCATCAGGTCGACGGCCATCTTCTGGTCGTTCCCGCCGAGCACGCGGAAGAGCACGGCCAGGCCGATCAGCGCCAAGGGCAACAGGAGCAGCAGGATGATCCGGCGGCGACCGAGTAGCGCCCGGTAGGTGATACCTGCGACAACTGGATTCATCAGGTGCTCCTGGTGATCAGGTAGGCGAAGACGCTCTCCAGGTCTTCGTCCGCGGGGGAGACCTGGTGCAGGTGTACGCCCTCCGCCTGCGCCACCCGGGGGAGCAGCCAGGTGAAGCGGCGGAACTCGGTGGCCTGCACCTCGAGACCGTCGGGACGGAGGGTGATGCCGCCCGTGGACTGGTCGCGCATGAGGGCCGCGGCGAGCTTCCTGTCGTCGCTCGAACGGATCATGAACAGGTGGGGCCTGTCGGTCATCAGCCGCCTGATCTCGCGGAAGTTGCCCGACGCCGCGTGCCGCCCCGCCACCAGGACCTCGATGTGCTGGGCGACCCGTTCGACCTCCTCCAGGATGTGGGAGCTGAACAGGATCGTCTTGCCCGCCGTGCCCATGGCGCGGATCAGGTCCATGAGGTGGAGGCGCTGGCGGGGGTCCATGCCGTTGAAAGGCTCGTCGAGCAGGAGCACCGGCGGGTCGTGGACCAGCGCGGCGGCCACCTTGACGCGCTGGCGCATGCCCTTCGAGTACGTCTCCACGCGCCGGTCCTTCGGCTCCTCCATCTCGACCGTGGCCAGGGCCTTGCGCGCGGCCTCAACAGGGTCGCTCAGCCCGTGGAGGCGGGCGGCGGAGAGGACGAACTGCCAGCCGGTGAGGAAGCCATACACGCCCTCCCGTTCCGGGACCAGGCCGATATTTCGGTAGATGTGATGGTTCTTCCAGACCCGATTCCCGTCCAGCGTGACCGAGCCGCCCGACGGGGCCAGGAAGCCGGCCATCATGTGGAGGAGCGTGGACTTGCCCGCCCCGTTGGGGCCGAGCAGGCCCGTGACGCCGGGGCCGATCGTCATGGTGACGTCGTTGACCGCCACCACGTTGCCGTACCAGCGGGAAACCTGCGAAAGCTCCATCTTCACCGCGAGGCCGCCTTCCTGTAGCGCAGCGCGAGGGCGGCCAGGGCGAGTGCCACCAGCACCACGACGGTCGCCGCCGAGGCCGGGCCACTCGGGTAGGCGGCGCTCTCGATGGAGTGCGGCGGGGTGCCGAACAGCCAGGACTGTAGGGAGTCCACCAACCAGAACGGGTTGGCCAGCCAGGCCCAGGCGGCCGCGGACTCGTAGCCGGAGGAGGAGAGCATCCCGTACATCAACGGCACCGACGCCACCGACAGCAGGTAGACGACGATCACCGAGGCCACCCCGAGCCCGCGCCGCGGCGTGAAGGAGGCCAGCGCCAGCCCGAACGCCGACAGCAGCAGCGCCAGCACCAGCGCCATGAGCACCGCGCCCAGGTACTCGCCGGTGGCCGGCGATCCGGGCATGTCCACCACCAGCTCGCCGACGTAGATCAACGTCAGGGGTACCGCCACCAGCAGGAAGAGCGCCAGGGTCATCGCCGCGACCTTGGCGCCCACGTACTCGGCGATCGAGACCGGACGCGAGAGGTAGAGCGGCAGCACGCGGTAGCGCAGGTCGGGGGCGACCACGGTGGGCGCCTGGGAGGCCAGGAAGACCGCCACCACGGCCTGCATGATGACGGCGAAGCCGCTGTACGGCAGGATGCGCTGCTGGGCCAGGGCCATCGTCGCGATGGCCACGACGGCCGGCAGCAGCATGATGACGAAGAGGGAGAACGGCATGATCTTGCTGCGGGCCGTGCGCCCGAGGCCGAAGATGCCGCGCAGGCTGTGCACGGTGAGCGCCCTGGTCGCGTAGGCGCGGCCGAGCCGGGGGCCGTCGTAGTGGCGGTAGCCGATGTCGTAGATCTCAGACACCCGCGACCTCCTCCCTGAAGACGTCCTCGATGCGGTGGCGTCCCTGTTCGAGGCGGATGAGGCAGAGGTCCAGGTCGACGGTGGCGTCCCTGATCGCGTCGAACGTCTCCTGGCCGAGCACCTTGACGACCAGCAGGCGGCCCTGCCGCGAGACGGCCTGCCCAGCCTCGGTCAGGCGGGCGGCCAGCGGCTCCAGGCCGTCCTCGACCTCGACCGTGACGGTCTGCGTGGCCTGGGTGAACTCGCCGATGGCGGACGAGCGCAGCAGCCGCCCGGCGTCGATGACGATCACGTGGTCGCAGATCCGCTCCAGCTCGCCCAGCAGGTGGGAGGTGACCAGCACGCTGATGCCGAACTCGGTGCCGATGCGCCTGATCAGCGTCAGCATCTCGTCGCGGCCGCGGGGGTCGAGGCCGTTGGTGGGCTCGTCGAGGAAGATCAGCTTGGGGTCGTGCACCAGAGCCTGGGCCAGCTTGACGCGCTGCTTCATGCCCGTGGAGTAGCCTCCGACGGCGCGGTAGCGCTCTTCTGCCAGGCCGACGTGGCGCAGCACGTCGGCAGCGCGCTCGCGGGCGGCCGTGCGCGGCAGGCCGGACATCTGTGCGAGGTGGACGACCAGCTCGGTGGCGGAGACGTCGGGCGGGAGACACTCATGCTCGGGCATGTAGCCGACGAGCCTGCGGATCTCGGCGCCCTGCGCGGTCACGTCCAGATCGAGCACCTTGGCGCTGCCGCTGGTGGGCGGCAGCAGGCCGAGCAGGATCTTGATCAGTGTCGACTTGCCCGCGCCGTTCGCCCCAACCAGACCGGTGACCCCGGGTCCCACGGTGACCGTGAGCTGATCGACCGCGGTGACGGTGGGGAAGCGTTTGGTCAGCCCCTCGGTGGCGAGGATGTGCATGTGCCCGACCGTACCGCCGGGACGGGGCCGCCGCCTCGTTCAGACGGATGAACGCCGTCCTACTTGAGGCCAGAATTTCCGCTGCACCAGCAGCGTGCCGGTGCCCGCGATGACCATGCCGAGGATGTTGACCGCGAGCTGCGACGCCGAACCGGAGACCTCCTCCCAGTCGCCCAGCGCCAGCGCGACGGCCACGAAGCCGGCCGCGGGCACCGTGGTGACCGAGATGAAGACGCCGACCAGGGCCGACGACTTGCCCGCCGTGATCGACAGCACCCCGGCCGCGCCGGCCAGCAGCGCCACGATGAACGACCACCGGTCCGGCTTGACGATGAACTGGACCTCCTCGTGCCCACTGAGAGGGCCGTGGTCGATCCAGCCGAGCCAGTTGGAGACCAGCGCGCAGGCGAACGTGACCGCGATCGCGATCGTGAAGCCGACGACCAGCGTCCTGAACGAGGAGACGACCAGGTGCCACCTGCGGTGCAGCAGGCCGAAGCAGATGGCCGCGACCGCGCCGAACTCCGGCCCGAGCACCATCGCGCCGACGATCAGGATGGGCGAGTTCTGCAGCACGCCGATGCCCGCGAGCTGGGTGGCGATGGCCAGGAACGTGAGGTACGCCCACGTGATGCGGGAGTCGGCGTGCACCTTGTGCGCCAGCTCCTCCCACACCACGGCGTCGTCGGGATCGCCGGGGGCCTCGTCCACCGCGTCGTCCGCCGCCCTGGACAGCGAGAAATCGACCTGCTCGATGGCGATGGAGCCCTCCGTCTCCACCCACTTGAGCCGGCCCAGCACCTCGTTCGCCGACTCGCGCGCGGCGTCGCACAGGATCACGTCGCCGGCGGGCTCGCGGGCCGCGCCGGGCAGGACGACGATGTTGGTGACGCCTGGGCAGTCCTCCAACACCGCCGTCGCCTCTTCTGTGCGGGTGGCGGGGCTGATCAGTCGGAGATGCAACACGGACACATTGTGGTCCATGCGGCGTTGATACCGGTCAGGTCTGGCGGAGGCGTACTCGTCTGACCGAGTGGTCGGCGCCCTTCTGGAGCACGAGGTCGGCGCGGCCCCGGGTGGGGGCGATGTTCTCGACCAGGTTGCGCTCGTTGATGTCGCGCCAGACGTTGACGGCGAAGTCGGTGGCCTCCTCGTACGAAAGCTCCGCGATGTACCGGAAGTACGACTTGGGGTCCTCGAAGGCGGTGCGGCGGAGCTTGTGGAAGCGGTCGACGTACCAGGTGCGGATGTCCTCGACCTTGGCGTCCACGTAGATCGAGAAGTCGAAGTAGTCGTTGACCGCGAGGGAGGTGGGCGGGGCCGGTTGGAGGACGTTGAGCCCTTCGATGATCAAGATATCCGGATTTTTCACGACCTGGGTGGCGCCGGGGACGATGTCGTACTCCAGGTGGCTGTAGACCGGCGCGCGGACCTCCGCCGACCCCGCCTTCACCTCGGCCACGAACCTGACCAGCGCCCTGCGGTCATAGCTCTCCGGGAAGCCCTTGCGGTGCATGATGCCCTTGGACTCCAGCACCGCGTTCGGGTAGAGGAAGCTGTCGGTGGTGACCAGCTCCACGTGCGGGTGCTCGGGCCAGCGGGCCAGCAGCGTGTGCAGCAGCCGCGCCGTCGTCGACTTGCCCACCGCGACGCTGCCCGCGATGCCGAGGACGTACGGCACGCGCTGCTCGGGATGCCCGAGAAAGGCGCTCAGCACGCTGCTGCGCTGCTTGGACCCGGTGAAGTGCAGATTGAGCAGCCGGGTGAGGGGGAGGTAGATGTCGGTGACCTCGGTGAGATCGATGGGATCGTCGAGGCCGCGAAGCTCTTCCAGCTCGTCTGCGGTGAGAGTCAAGGGCGTGTTCTTGCGGAGCTCGCTCCACTGCTCCCTGCTCAGTTCCACGTAGCCGTTGTTCACCTAGGCAGCGTAGCGATGGGGGACAAACCGGATCATGGGCGGGGCGCTCCCCGCGTGATCCACAGCCTGTGGATAAAGACGTGGGATTACCGAGACTGTGTTCGGGGAAGGAAGACTCGCTTTGGCGAATGACGTATGTGAGGATGCGCCGGCGGCTACTGTTCGAGGCTGGGAGGTCTCATGGACCGTCGTCGCTTCATCGCCAATGTGATCGCCGTCGCCGGGCCTTTCGCCGGGGTGGCCTGCGCGGGAGCGCAGGGCGGCGTCAAGCCGGTGCCGGGGTACGGACGGCTGCGGCCCACGGCCGACCTGCGTGACGGGAAGGTGCGCCTGCACCTGCCCGACGGGTTCCGGTACCGCTCGTTCAGCGCCGCGGGCGAGAGGTTCAGCGACGGCTCGGCCGTGCCGGGCAGGCACGACGGCATGGCGGCGTTCTCCGGGCCGGACGGCAGCGCCATCCTGATCCGCAACCACGAGGTCAACGGCCCGGTCGGCGCGTTCGGCGACAAGGAGAAGGCGTACGACCCGATGGCCGGCGGCGGCACCTCGACGCTGCGCGTCAGCCGGTTCGGCGAGGTGATCCAGAGCGCTCCCTCGCTGAACGGCACCATGATGAACTGCTCGGGCGGCCCCATGGCATGGCGGGCCTGGGTGAGCTGCGAGGAGACGGTCAACGGCCCCGACGTGGCCGACGACTTCTCCGGCGGTGACAACTCCAAGCTCACGCGGAAGCACGGCTACATCTTCGAGGTGCCGGTCGGCCGCGCCGCGACCGCCAGGCCGATCAAGTCAGCCGGCCGGTTCCCGCACGAGTCCGTGGCGTTCGACCCCTCGACGGGCGCGCTCTACATGACCGAGGACAACTTCTCCTTCCCCTCCGGGTTCTACCGTTACCTGCCGCCGAAGCACCCCGTACAGGCCGGGCGGCTGCTCGACGGCGGCAGGCTGCAGATGCTCGCCGTCAAGGGCGCCAAGCGCAAGGACCTGTCCGTCGGGCAGCGCGCGGGGACGACGTACGAGACCGTCTGGGTGGACATCGACGAACCCGACCCGGCCTTCACCGGCAGGCCGGCCTACGACGAGGCCGTACAGGCCGTGGGCAAGCAGGGGCGCGAGGCGGGCGCGGCCGTCTTCTCCAGGCTGGAGGGCGCCGTCTTCCACCAGGGCGTCGTCTACTTCGTCTCCACCCAGGGCGGTGACACCGCGCCGGGCGACACGCCGCCGTCCGGGTTCGGGAAGGGGCGGGGGCAGGTCTGGGCGTACGAGACGTGGAGCGGGCGGCTGAAGCTCGTCTACGAGTCGCCGCGCTCGGCCACGCTCGACCTGCCGGACAACGTGACCGCCAGCAAGCGCGGCACGCTCGTGCTCTGCGAGGACGGCGACGGCGACAACTACCTCCGCGGGCTCACCAAGTCGGGCGAGATCTTCGACTTCTGCCGCCTGGAGCCGATCTCGGGCGATCCCGGGGCGGAGTTCGCGGGCTCGACGTTCGGGCCCGACGGCCACACGCTGTACGTCAACGTGCAGGCCAAGCAGGGCAGGTCGTTCGCCATCTGGGGTCCGTGGGAGCGCGGCCTGTTCTGAGTACGCTGGGGTGATGATCCTGGGCATCGGTGTGGACGTCGTGGACATCGCCCGCTTCGAGGCGACGCTGGAGCGCACGCCGAAGCTCAGGGAGCGGCTGTTCACCGAGGGCGAGCGCGGGCTGCCGGTGCAGTCGCTGGCGGCCAGGTTCGCCGCCAAGGAGGCCGTCGCCAAGGCGCTCGGCGCGCCGGCGGGGCTGGACCACCGGGAGGCCGAGGTCCGCCGCGACGAGGACGGCAGGCCGGAGCTGCGGATCACCGGCCGGGCCGCCGAGGTCGCCTACGACCTCGGGGTGAAGCGGTGGCACATCTCGCTCAGCCACGACGCGGGGGTGGCCGTGGCCTATGTGATCGCGGAGGGATAGCTTCGGATCATGCGCGCGAGGGAGTGCCGGGCGACCGGGCAGCCGAACGGAGTGAGGCCATGAAGACCGCCTACACCGCCGACCAGATCCGGGGCGCCGAGCACGAGCTGATGGCGCGGCTGCCCGAGGGCACGCTCATGCAGCGGGCCGCCGCCGGGCTCGCCGCCGTCTGCGCCGACCTCTTGGGCAAGGTGTACGGCACACGCGTCGTGCTCCTCGTCGGCAGCGGCGACAACGGCGGCGACGCGCTCTACGCGGGCGAGCGCCTGGCCAGGCGCGGTGCCCGGGTGGGCGCGATCCTGGCCGGGTCCAAGACGCACGAGGCCGGGCTGGCCGCGTTCCGGCAGGCCGGTGGACGGGTCGTCGACCGGGACTCGCTGGAGGGGGCGGACCTGATCGTCGACGGGCTCGTCGGGATCGGGGCCTCGGGGGCGCTGCGGGAGCCGTACAGGGAGCTGGTGGAGGAGGCGAACGCGGTCCGCGGCCCGATCGTGGCGGTGGACGTGCCCAGCGGCGTGGACGCGAGCAGCGGGCGGGTGGAGGGCACGGCGGTGCGGGCCCGCGTGACCGTGACCATGGGGGCGTACAAGACGGGCCTGCTCGTCGATCCGGGCGCCGAGTACGCGGGGCGGGTCGAGCTGGTGGACATCGGGCTCGGGGCGTACCTGCCCGATCCCGACGTCGCGGCGCTGGGCTCCGCCGACGTGGACGTCCTGCTGCCGCGGCCGGGCAACGAGTCGGACAAGTACCGCAGGGGCGTGCTCGGCGTCGCGGCCGGCAGCGACCTGTTCACCGGCGCCGCCGTGCTGGCCGTGGGCGGCGCGTTGCGGGCCGGGGCGGGCATGGTGCGGTACGTCGGGCCCGGCGAGCCGGTCACGCAGGTGCGTTCGCACTGGCCCGAGGCGGTGATCACCGAGCTGGACCGGCCGTCGATCGACGACGTGGGCCGGGTGCAGGCGTGGGTGCTCGGGCCAGGACTGGGCACCGGGGAGTGGGCGCACGAGCTGGCCGCCGCCGTGCTCGCCACCAACGTGCCCGTGCTGATCGACGCCGACGGGCTGACGCTGGTGTCCCGGGACCGGGCGCTGCTGCGGCGGTCCGCGCCTGTCCTGATCACGCCGCACGCCGGGGAGCTGGCACGGCTCCTCCGCGCCGACCGCGACGCCATCGAGTCGTCCCGGCTGGAGCACGCCCGGCGGGCCGCCGGCGAGCTGGGGGTGACCGTGCTGCTCAAGGGGTCCACGACGGTGGTGGCCGAGGAGTCCCGGCCGGTGCGGGTGAACCCCACGGGGACGTCCTGGCTGGCCACCGGAGGGACCGGCGACGTGCTGGCGGGGGTGGCAGGGGCGCTGCTCGCCCAGGGGGCGAGCTGTTACGACGCGGGGTCGTGCGGGGCGTTCCTGCACGGGCTCGCGGGCCGCCTCGCCGCCGACGGCGCGCCGCTGACCGCAGCCGACGTGGCCTCCGCCGTCCCCGCGGCCATCCGCGCGGTGAGCGCCGGAGGAAGTCGTCCGTCAAGGGGTGAGTCAGGGGTACGAATCGCGCTCGACCACGTGCGTGAGCTGCCACACTAGAAGGATGTACTCCCCGATGGCCACCCCCGCCGAGGCGCGGGTCGACCTGGACGCGATCAGGCACAACGTGGCCCTGCTGAGAGCGCGGGCCGGCGGCGCGGAGTTGATGGGCGCCGTCAAGGCCGACGCGTACGGGCACGGGCTGGTGCCGGCGTCCGAGGCCGTGCTGGAGGGCGGGGCGAGCCGGCTGGGCACCGCGTTCGTCAGGGAGGCGCTCGCGCTGCGGGAGGGCGGCGTGACCGCGCCGATCCTGGCGTGGCTCATCACGCCGGGCGAGCCGCTGGACGAGGCGCTCGGCAGCGACGTCGAGCTGTCGGCCTCCGACGAGAGCCTGCTCGAGGAGATCGCCGCGGCGGCCCGGCGCACGGGACGCGCCGCCAAGCTGCACCTGGAGGCCGACACCGGCATGAGCAGGGGCGGCGCCCCGCTGGCCGGCTGGCCGGGGCTGCTGGACCGGGCGATGCGGCTGCGGGCCGAGGGCGTCATCGAGATCGTCGGGCTCTGGTCCCACTTCGCCTGCGCCGACATCCCCGGCCACCCGTCGATCGGGCAGCAGCTGGAGGCGTACCGGACGGCGCTGAAGCTGGCCGAGCAGGCGGGCGCCGCGGGCTCCCACGTGATCAGGCACCTGGCCAACTCCGCCGCCACCGTGACCCTCCCCGAGGCGCACTACGACCTGGTCAGGCCGGGCATCGCGATGTACGGCCTGAGTCCCATCCCCGAGCTGGGCGACTTCGGCCTCCGGCAGGCGATGACGCTCGTCGCTCGGATCGGGCTGGTCAAGCGGGTGCCGGAGGGTTCGGGGGTGTCCTACGCTCACCTGTACGTCACCGAGCGCGAGACCACGCTCGGCCTCGTGCCGCTCGGATACGCGGACGGCATTCTCCGGCACGCGACGGGGCGGGCCGAGGTGCTGGCGGGCGGGCGGCGCAGGTTGATCGCCGGGCGGGTGTGCATGGACCAGTTCATGATCGACATGGGTGACGACCCGCTGTCGGCAGGCGATGAGGTCGTGCTGTTCGGGCCTGGCGACAGGGGCGAGCCGACCGTTCAGGAGTGGGCGGATACCCTCGGCACGATCACGCATGAGATCGTGACCAGGATCGGCTCGCGCGTGCCGCGGGTCTACGAGCACAGGCGTTCGGAGTGACGACGGGCACTTCCTGGCGGGCATGAGCGGAGAAGGATCGGGGACATGACGACGACGACAACACGGCGCAGGGTGGGAATCGCCGGCGCGCTCGTCGGTGCGGCTTCCGCCGGGGTCGCGGCGGCGGCGCTGGCCAAGCGTTACGCGGTCGGCCGGATCAGGCTGCGCCCCGACACCGAGGCGAGCGAGCCGTTCGGCGAGCTGCGGGGCAGGGAGCGCACGCTCATCACCTCCGACGGCAAGGCGCTCCACGTGGAGATCGACGGGCCGGAGAAGGACGAGGCGCTGACCGTCGTGCTCTGTCACGGCTACTGCCTCAGCCTGGAGTCCTGGCACTACCAGCGCAAGGACTTGCGGGAGAACTACCGCCTCGTGCTGTGGGACCAGCGCTCCCACGGGCGCTCGCAGCGCGCGGGCGCCGACGACAGCACGATCGACCGGCTCGGCGAGGACCTGGCCGAGGTGATCGAGCGGTTCGTGCCGGGCCCGTGCGTGCTGGTCGGCCACTCGATGGGCGGCATGACGATCATGGCGCTGGCCGACCGCCACCCCGAGCTGTTCGAGGAGAAGGTCCGCGGCGTGGCGCTCATCTCGACCTCGGCGGGCAAGCTGGCCGAGCTCACGCTGGGCCTGCCCGCGATGCTCTCCAAGGCGGTGCACAAGATCGCGCCCACCACGGTCTCGATGCTGGGCCGGCGCGGCGCGCTGGTCGACCGCACCCGCAGCGTGGGCAGCGACATCGCCTTCCTGATCACCCGCTACATGGGCTTCGGCGACTCCAAGAACGTCAGCCCGACCGTGGTCGACTTCGCCGAGTCCATGATCAGGGCGACCCCGACCGAGGTGGTCGCCGACTTCTATCCCGCATTGATGAACCACGACAAGCTCTCCGCGCTCCACGTCCTCGACTCGGTGCCCACCGCGATCCTGGTCGGCGACCGCGACTGGCTGACGCCGCCCGACCACAGCAGGGCCATCGCGGCCGCGCTGCCGAAGGCGCAGCTCACCGAGGTGCCCGACACGTCGCATCTGATCCAGCTGGAGCGGCCGGGCGTGGTCAACGACGCGCTGCGCGACCTGGTGAAGAGGGTGGAACTACAGTGAGGCTCCCGACCACAGAGGACATGCGCGCGTACGGCGCCCGGCTGGCCGCGCGGCTGCGCGCGGGAGACCTGGTCATCCTGTCGGGCCCGCTCGGTGCGGGCAAGACCACGCTCGTGCAGGGCATCGCCGAGGGGCTCAAGGTACGCGGCCCGATCACGTCGCCCACGTTCGTGATCGCCCGGGTGCATCCTTCGCTGCGCCAGGGGCCGCCGCTCGTGCACGTGGACGCGTACCGCCTGGGCGGCGACCTCGAGGTGGACGACCTCGACCTGGACGCCTCGCTGGAGGAGTCCGTCACCGTCGTCGAGTGGGGAGAGGGGCTGGTCGAGGGCCTGGCCGAGGACCGGCTGGAGATCCACATCGACCGCGAGGCGGGCGAGGAGGTCCGCGTCGTGACCCTGCGCGGCGTGGGCCCCAGGTGGGCCGACACGCCGTCTGAGCCGCCGGAAGAGTAAAAATCCCGGCAATTCTCGGCGATCCTGGCACCCTTGACGTATCAGGCCGGCGACATAAATCATGATCGTTGGTCAGGGATTGGCCCAGAATTTCTGGGTATCAGGAGGGCGACAGCCAAAGTTCTGGTGGATGCTGGTAGCAGGACGGCAAAGTGGGGTGCGGCCGGTGCTCGGGATCAGGCGATTCGCGTACGCGGGAGCCATCGTCATGGTCGGTCTGACCGGCTGCGCGGCCTCCGCGGAGACCAATCCGACAAGCACGCCCACCCCCACGGCCAGCGGCACAGGCACGCCGACCGGCACCGCGACCACCAGCCCGAGCCCCACCGCCACCGTGACCAGGCAGACCATCTCGGTCCAGCTCAACCCCGACCGCGTCACCGCCGGCGAGACGTCCAAGGTGTGGATCCTGGCCAACTGCCCCGTCCCGACCGGCGGCCCCGCGCACACCGGCACCGCGACGTCCAAGGCGTTCATCAACGGCGTCGTGCTCAACCCGGTCCCCGCGGCCTCGGCCACCCCCACCGCGACGGGCACGTCCGCGGGCGGCTCGCCCTGGGTGCGCGGCGAGGCGCAGGTCTCCGGAACGGTCCGGCGCGGCTCCTACCGGGTCGACGTCAAGTGTGACGGCACCAACGACATGGGCCGGGCCACGCTCAGGATCGGCGCGGCCGAGCCAGAGTCGTCCACGGTGCCGACCAAGGCGCCCAAGGCGGGCGGCGGCGGCACGTACGGCATGGACCTCAGCGACGACTCCTCGGTCCCGATCGGTCCGGCGGGCGTGCTCATCGGCCTGGCGCTGGCCGTGGGCATCGGCGTGGCGGTCAAGCGTCGCAGCCGGGCATAGTCGATGGCCCGCCCTGGACGGGTGGTGCTCGCGGGTGCCGTCACGGGCCTGGTGCTGGTCGCGTTCGGCAAGAGCATGCAGACGAACACCACCCCTGCCGCCGCTGTCGTGCCCGAGAGCATCGACATCCCCGCGATCGACCTCGAGGCGCCGCTGATGAAGCTCGGCCTGACCAAGGACGGCGAGGTCGAGCTGCCGCCGTACGAGAAGCCGAAGGTGGCCGGGTGGTACTCCGGCAGCGCCGTGCCCGGCGAGAAGGGCGCCTCGGTGATCATCGGGCACGTCGACACCAAGACGGCCCCCGCCGTGTTCTACCGGCTCAGGCAGCTACGCAAGGGCGAGACCGTCAAGGTCGAGCGCAGTGACGGCAAGGTCGTGAGCTTCAAGGTCGAGGCGATCGAGCAGGTGCACAAGGACAGCTTCCCCACCAGGCGCGTGTACGTCGAGGACGGGCTCAAGCTGGTCACCTGCGGCGGAAAGTTCGACTATGCCAAGGGCGAGTACCTGGACAACATCATCGTGTACGCCTCCCGCGCCTGAAAAAACACTTGTGCCTGCCGAGACCATGGAGGCATGAGCAGCGTAGACACGAACCCGCCCGCGTCCGGCGTACGGGTGCCCTGGCACGAGGTGCACCCGCCGGTGCGCGCGGCCGTGGAGGAGTTCCTGGGAGGGCGCGTGGCCGAGGCGGTCACCCAGTCCGGAGGCTTCTCCCCGGCGGCCGCGGTACGCCTCCGCACGGAGGACGGCAGGCGCGCCTTCGTCAAGGCCGTCGGCCCCGAGCCGAACCCCGACTCCGTCCGCATCTACCGCGCCGAGCTCGAGATCGCCGCCGCCCTGCCGGAGTCCGCGCCCGCGCCGAGGCTGCTGACCGGCTTCGAGCTGGAGGGCTGGGTCACGCTGGTCTTCGAGGACGTCGAAGGCGCGCATCCCGCGCTGCCGTGGCGGCGTGACCAGCTCGACCGGGTGCTGGCGGCCGTGGATGAGATGGCGGCCGCGCTGACCCCGGCCCCGATCGACGCGCCGCCGGTCGGCGAGGTGTTCGGCGCGTCGTTCCACGGCTGGCGCGACCTGCTGGAGGAGGGGACCGAGGGGCTCGACCCGTGGGCGGTGCGCCACCTCGCCGAGCTGGCCGAGCTGGAGTCCGGGTGGACCGAGGCGGCGGCGGGGGACACCTTGCTCCACGCCGACGTGCGGGCCGACAACATCCTGCTCACCGAGGACCGGGTCTACTTCGTGGACTGGCCGTGGGCCTGCGTGGGCGCCTCGTGGATCGACCGGTTGTGCATGCTGCCCTCGGTGCGCATGCAGGGCGGACCCGCGCCGCACGAGCTGTTCGACTCGCCGGATCCGGCGGTGACCGCGGTGCTGGCCGCGATCACCGGCTATTTCGTGCATCACGGCCGCCTGCCCGATCCGCCGGGGATCCCGACGGTCAGGGCGTTCCAGCGGGCCCAGGGAGCGGTCGCGCTCGAGTGGCTGAAACTCCGTACGGGCTGGGTCTGACCCGTTCGGCGGGTAGGCTAGACAGCCGTGCTGGTCCTGGCCTTTGATACCGCGACACCCGCCGTCACCGCCGCGCTCCACGACAGCGATCGAGTGCTCTCCGAGCACACGACGATCGACGCCCGGCGCCACGGCGAGCTGCTCGTGCCCACCATCGAGCGCGTCGTGCGCGAGGCGGGCGCGGCGCTGCGCGACGTGACCGCCATCGTGGCCGGCAGCGGCCCCGGTCCCTACACCGGCCTGCGCGTCGGGCTGATGACCGCGCAGGGGCTCGCCACCACGCTGGGCGTGCCCGCGTACGGCATCTGCACGCTCGACGCGGTCGCGTACGGCAGCGGGCTGGCCGAGCCGTTCCTGGTGGCCACCGACGCGCGGCGCAAAGAGGTCTTCTGGGCGCGATACGCGGACATGCGCACCAGACTCGACGGGCCCTTCGTCGACCGGCCCGCCGACGTGCCGGTGGAGGGGCTGCCGGTGGTGGGCGCGGGCGCCGCGCTCTACGCCGAGGTCCTCGGCAAGAACGACGCGCCGCCCTACCCCTACGCGGGCGCCCTGGCCGCGCTGGCGGCCGAGCGCCTCGCCGAGGGCGCGCCGCTCGGCCCGCCGCGCCCGATCTACCTGCGCAGGCCCGACGCCGTGGTCCCCGGGGCGCCCAAGAGGGTGACGGCGTGAAACTCAGGCAGATGACCGAGGCGGACCTGCCGGCGGTCATGGCGATCGAACGGGCCACGTTCCCGCTCGACGCCTGGAGCGAGGGCATGATGCGCGGCGAGCTGGCCGACATGCCGCGCTCGCGCCACTACGTGGTGGTGCTCGTCGACGGCGAGATCGTCGCCTACGCCGGGCTCGCCGCCGCGGCCGACCAGGCCGACGTGCAGACCATCGCGGTGCTGGAGCAGCACCGGGGCACCGGCATCGGCGGTGCGATGCTCACCGAGCTGCTGGCCGAGGCGGGCCGCAGGGGAGCCCGCGAGGTCTTCCTGGAGGTACGCGCCGACAACCCGCAGGCGCAGGCGGTCTACCGGCATTACGGGTTCGAGGAGATCGGCACCCGCCGCCGCTACTACGACGACGGCACCGACGCGATCATGATGAGAAGGAAGCTTGGTGACTGACGCACCCCTGGTCCTGGGCATCGAGACCTCCTGCGACGAGACCGGCATCGGCATCGTCAGAGGCCACACCCTGCTGGCCAACACCATCGCCTCCAGCATGGAGGAGCACGCCCGCTTCGGCGGCGTGGTGCCCGAGGTGGCCTCGCGCGCCCACCTGGAGGCCATGACGCCGACCGTCGAGGCCGCGCTGGCCGCGGCGGGCCTGACGTTCTCCGACATCGACGCCATCGCCGTCACCGCCGGCCCGGGGCTGGCGGGCGCGCTGCTGGTGGGGGTGGCCGCGGCCAAGTCGTACGCGCTCGGCCTGGGTGTCCCCCTCTACGGCGTCAACCACCTGGCCGCCCACGTCGCCGTGGACCAGCTGGAGCACGGGCCGCTGCCCAAGCCGTGCATCGCCCTGCTGGTGTCGGGCGGCCACTCGTCCCTGCTGCTCGTGCCCGACGTGGCCCAGGACGTGATCTCGCTCGGCTCGACGGTCGACGACGCGGCCGGTGAGGCGTTCGACAAGGTGGCCCGGGTGCTGGGGCTGCCGTTCCCCGGCGGCCCGCACATCGACCGGTCCGCCCGCGACGGCTCGGGCACGGCCATCACGTTCCCGCGCGGCAAGATCGACGACGGCACGCTCGACTTCTCCTTCTCGGGCCTGAAGACGGCCGTGGCCCGCTGGGTCGAGGCCCGGGAGGCGTCGGGGCAGTCCGTCCACGTGCCCGACGTGGCCGCCTCGTTCCAGGAGGCCGTGGTCGACGTGCTGACCCGCAAGGCGCTGCAGGCGTGCCGGAAGTACGACGTGCACGATCTGCTGATCGGGGGCGGTGTGGCGGCCAACTCGCGGCTGCGCGCGCTGGCCCAGGAGCGGTGCGACGCGGCCGGCGTACGCCTGCGGGTGCCCCGGCCGGGGCTGTGCACCGACAACGGCGCCATGGTCGCCGCCCTGGGCTCCAACCTGGTCGCGGCCGGGATCTCGCCTTCGACCCTGGAGATTCCCGCGGACTCGTCGCTGCCGATCACGACAGTCCACGTCTGAGCCTCTTCCGCACCCTCGGGTAGGCGAGGGCGCGGTCGGGCTCGCGTCGGGTGCTGTGGTGTCCGGTCGGGCTTTCGTCGGGTGTTGCTGTGTCCGGTCGGGGCTCACGTTGGGCGCTGCCGTGGCGGGGGGACGCTCCCCGCGAGGCGGAGCGTGGGATGCCCCGCCTCGCCTCTGTGGGCCTGCCTCAGTCCTTGGAACGGCTCGGGCGTAGGAGAGCCTCGGCCAGGGCCAGCATGGTCTCCTCAAGGGCGCCCAGGCGCTTGGTGAGGTCGTCGGCCGCCGGCTGCACGATGCCGGTGACCGTCTCGGCGAGCTGGTCGCGGTCGGGGCGGGAGGTGACGAGCTCCGTGAGGGCGTTCGTGGCGGCGGCGAGGCGCTCCGCCTGGTCTCCCGCGTGCGTCTGGAGCAGCTCGCCCTGGGTGGCCAGGGTGGCCGGAAGCTGTCCCATGCGCTCGCTGACGGCCTCGATGCGGTCGTCGAAGGTCTCCAGGTGCGCGCCGGTCTGCTCGGCGCGGGCGGCCAGGCCGTTCATGCGGGTGTCGATGCCGTCGAAGCGGCTGCTCAGGTGCTCCTCGGCCTCGATCAGCCGCTCGTCTATGGCGTCGATCTGGGTGTCGAGCTTGTTGAAGCGGCCCTCGTTGCGGGTGGCCGTCTCGTTGAGCCGCTGGTCGGCCGTCACCATGCGCTCGTCGAGCGCGGTGAAGCGGGCGTCGATGCGTACGTCGAGGGCGTCGAACCTGTCGTCGTGGCGGCCCAGGTGGCCGTCCACCGTGCCGAGTCGCTTGTCGACCCCGCTGAGCTGGCTGTCCACGGACGTGAGCCGTTTGTCGACCCCGACCATCCTGCCGTCGATCCCGTCGAGCCTCGTGTCGATGTCGGCCAGGCACTCGTCGGCGGACTCCAGCCGGCTGTCGAACCCGGTGAGCCTGGAGTCGAGGCCCATGAGCTTGCCCTCCACCCGGTCGAGCCGGGCGTCCACGCCGCTGAGCCTGGCGCTCAGGCGCTGCTCGCTCTCGCCCAGTTGGACCGCGAGGTGCTGGTCGGCCTCGTCGAGCCTGGTGGTGAGGCGCAGCTCGACGTCGGACAGGAGACAGGAGAGCTGGTCGTCGGAGTCCTTGAGGCGGCCGGCGAGCCGCTCGTCCGCCTCGACGAGGCTGGTGGCCAGGCGCTGGTCGGTCTCGTCCATCCGGGCGGTGAGCCGTTCGTCGGTCTGGTCGAGCCGGGCCGTGAGCTGCTGGTCGGTCTGGTCGAGCCGGGCCGTGAGGTGCTGGTCGGCGTGGTCGAGTCGCGCGGTCAGGCGCTGGTCCGTCTCGTCGAGTCTCGTGCTCAGGCGCCGATCGGTCTCGTCCAGGCGCGTGGCGAGATGCTCGTCCTGCTCGTTCAGCCGGACCGTCAGCTGCTCGGACAGGTCGCCGACCACGACCTCCACCCGGTCGGTACGGGTGGTCAGCTCGGCCATCGACTTGTCGAGCCTGGTGAAGCGGCTGGCGGCGGCCTCCATGCTGGAATTGAGGGTGGCCAGCTTGGCGGCGAAGTCGGACATTCCCCTCGTAATGCCATCGGTGGTGTCGAGCACCGATTGCAGGCGGTTGAGGGCTTCCTCCACGCTGTCGCCCACTGTGCCGAGGTCGGCCCAGAGGTTCGGCAGCTCGGCTACGGGGGCGACGCGGGCGTCCACGTGGCCCACCTTCTCCCCGACGGCGTCCACGTGGTCGCGCACCGCCTCCACGTGCTGGGCCAGCCCCTCCGCCCACATCGGCGGCTTGGCGGCGAGGTCGTCGAGCCGTCCGCTGACCGCATGCAGCGTGCCGCTGAGGCCGCCGAGCTCGCGCTCGCGCACCTCCCGCAGCAGCCACTCCATGCCTTCGAGTCGCTGGCGGATCTCGTCCAGCACTGCCCCCTGTGTGCGCTGCTCGTACACGTGATCCTGCGCGGCACGCGCGAGCAGATCCCGCATCCTCTCCGAGATGCCGGATTGGCCTCCTGCCTGGAGAAGGGTGGTGTGGTTGGAATGGTCCACCGAAAGCTCCTTTGGCTCGCCGACGGTCTGCCGCGCAGCGGTGGGGATAGGTCCGATTTGCAGATGGAAGCGAGAACACGGGTAACCGCATCAGGGGGAGAACTCCCGCCCGCCCACCTTAGTCCTTCGATCAAGGTCAGGACGCGGCGAATGGAAAGATCGTGGGTAACGGAAAAATGCCCGGTTTAGGCAGGTGGGGCAGCATCGCAGATGATGACTGACGGCTTATCAATGATCCGGGTAAGGATGATTACCGCGGACTTTTCGCCATTCAGCCGTAGGTCCGATCTGAGGCGTTCGATGTCGACGGCGGAGCCGCGCTTCTTGATGGTGACATTCCCGATTCGCCGCTCGCGGAGCAGCGCTCGCAGCTTTTTCAGCGAGAACGGGATGACGTCCGAAATTTCATATCTGGCCGCCCATGGGGTGTCGATCGGTTCGTCCCCGGTGATGTAGGCGATCAACGGGTCGAGCAGGCGCCCGCCCACGATTTCGGACACCTCGCCCACGAGGTGCGCCCGGATGGCCGCGCCGTCCGGCTCGTAGACGTACCTGCCGACCGGGCCGACCTGGGCCTCGGCTCCCGTCGCAGTCAGCGTGTGCCCGCCGGGGAGCAGGGTGGCGCGCCGCGTCGCCCCCTGGAAGCCGGTCCAGAGCGCGGCCTCCTTGACCTCGCCCTTGTACGAGACCCACTCGGCCTCGGCGCCGTCCGGGATGAACTCGTACGGGATGCCCGGGGCGACCTTGACGCACGCGCGGGAGGCCCTGGAGACCAGGTCGAGCACCACCGGCCAGGGCGGGGAGTAGGCCATGGGATCGAATGTCCTGCCCCTGCTCGTCCGCCTGGCCGGGTCGGCGAACAGCACGTCGTACGCCTCCGGCCTGACCCCGGCCGCGTCCGCCACGGACACCGTCACCCTGTCGCCCAGCCCGAGCGCCTCGGCGTTGGCCCTGGCCACGGCGGCGGTCAGCGGGTCGGTGTCCACGGCGGCCACGGCACAGCCGGCGCGGGCCAGCGCGAGGAAGTCGCCGCCGATGCCGCAACACGCGTCCACCACGCTGGGCGGATCCGGCCATGACGCGATCAGGCGGCGGACGCGGTGCTCGGCGACCTCCGCCCGGGTGGACTGCTCCACGCCGTGCGGCGTGAAGTACATCCGGCCGGCGTCCTCGCCGAACTTGGCCCTGGCGCGCTCCCTCAGCCCGGCCTGGGTCAGCGCGGCGGAGGTGAGGGCGGGGTCGTACGTCTTGCGCAGCTTTGTGGCGGCGGCGACCGGATCGGCCCCTGCCAGCTCCCCGGCCTCCGCGAGGGCCCGCTGCCCGCGCGGGGTCAGCAACTCCTTGAAGGCGTCGAGGTCCACATCACCCGACGTTAGTGCCATGCCCGGGCAGGTTGGGCCGCGGGCGTACTGTGGGAAAGAGCAGTTGGGGTGCTGATCGCTCTCAGCAGACGCGTTCGTGTTGACTGTCAAGCCCCTCTTGCATATGTTTCCTGTTGGCACTCTCCCCTTGAGAGTGCCAACGTGCGACGAGGCAGGTCTGACACCCGCGACGGCAGGCCCAGCTGGTCGCCTCTTCTAGATCATTCAAATCTGAAGGGGAGGTCCGATCGTGACGACCGCCACTAAGGTTCCCGTTAAGCCGCTCGGCGACCGCATCGTGGTCCAGCCGCTTGAGGCTGAGCAGACCACCGCTTCCGGCCTGGTCATCCCTGACACCGCCAAGGAGAAGCCGCAGGAGGGCAAGGTCCTCGCGGTGGGCCCGGGCAACTGGGATGAGGACGGCGACAAGCGGATTCCGCTCGACGTCTCGGAGGGCGACATCGTCCTCTACAGCAAGTACGGCGGCACCGAGGTCAAGTACGGCGGCGAGGAGTACCTCGTGCTCTCCGCCCGCGACGTTCTCGCGATCATCGAGAAGTAAGCCGGTGTGTCGGGCCCCGGGCGCTCTTGAGGGCGGCCGGGGCTTTCGACGCTAGGAGAGGACTTTCAGCAATGGCGAAGATCCTGGAGTTCGACGAGGGTGCCCGCCGCGCGCTTGAGCGCGGTGTCAACGCCCTCGCGGACGCCGTGAAGGTAACCCTCGGCCCGCGCGGCCGCAACGTCGTCATCGACAAGAAGTTCGGTGCACCGACGATCACGAACGACGGCGTCACCATCGCTCGTGAGATCGAGCTGGAGGAGCGCTACGAGAACCTCGGCGCCCAGCTCGCCAAGGAAGTTGCCACCAAGACCAACGACATCGCGGGTGACGGCACCACCACCGCGACCGTCCTGGCCCAGGCCATGGTCCGCGAGGGCCTGCGCAACGTGGCCGCCGGCGCCTCGCCCCTGTCGCTCAAGCGCGGCATCGACAAGGCCGCCAAGGAGATCAGCGACAAGCTGCTCGCCAGCGCCCGCCCGGTCGAGGACAAGAAGGAGATAGCCAACGTTGCGACGATCTCCGCCCAGGACGCGCAGATCGGCGACCTGATCGCCGAGGCGTTCGACAAGGTGGGCAAGGACGGTGTGCTCACCGTCGAAGAGTCCAACGCCATGGGCATGGAGCTCGAGTTCACCGAGGGCATGCAGTTCGACAAGGGCTACGTGTCGCAGTACATGGTGACCGACCCCGAGCGGATGGAGTCCGTCCTCGAGGACGCCTACATCCTGCTCACCCAGGGCAAGATCTCCTCCATCGCGGACTTCCTGCCGCTGCTGGAGAAGATCGCCCAGACGAAGAAGCCGCTGCTCGTGGTCGCCGAGGACGTCGAGGGCGAGGCCCTGGCCGTCCTGGTCACCAACAAGATCCGCGGCACGTTCACCTCCGTCGCGGTCAAGGCCCCCGGCTTCGGTGACCGCCGCAAGGCGATGCTGCAGGACATGGCCATCCTCACCGGCGGCCAGGTCGTCAGCGAGGAGGTCGGCCTCAAGCTGGAGCACGTCGGTCTCGAGGTGCTCGGCCAGGCCCGCCGCGTCGTCGTGACGAAGGACAACACCACCATCGTCGACGGCGCCGGTGACGCGCAGGCCATCGAGGACCGCGTCAAGGAGATCAGGCTCGCCATCGAGCAGTCCGACTCCGACTGGGACCGCGAGAAGCTGCAGGAGCGCCTGGCCAAGCTCGCCGGCGGTGTGTGCGTGCTGCGTGTCGGCGCCGCCACCGAGGTGGAGCTGAAGGAGAAGAAGCACCGCCTCGAGGACGCGATCTCCGCGACCCGCGCCGCGATCGAGGAGGGCATCGTCTCCGGCGGTGGCTCCGCGCTCATCCACGTCTCCAAGGGCCTCGACGACCTCGGCCTGTCGGGCGACGAGGCCACGGGTGTCGGCGTCGTCCGCCGCGCCCTGGTCGAGCCGGCCCGCTGGATCGCCGAGAACGCCGGTCTCGAGGGCTACGTGGTCACCCACAAGGTCGCCGAGCTGGAGGCCGGCCACGGCCTCAACGCCGCGACCGGCGAGTACGGCGACCTGATCGCGCAGGGTGTCATCGACCCGGTGAAGGTCACGCGCTCCGCCGTGCAGAACGCGGCGTCGATCGCGGGCATGCTGCTCACGACCGAGGCGCTCGTGGTCGACAAGCCCGAGGAGGAGGCCCCGGCCGCCGGCCAGGGTCACGGTCACGGCCACGGCCACTGACCCGTCCCCCTTCCGCTCGTCACGGCCCGCACCCTTCAGGGGGTGCGGGCCGTGCGGCATTTATGGCCACCGGTTCCCGCCCTGCCCTTTGACGACTGGTGCCGCTCACCAGCCCAGGTCGCGTAGCGTCAACACGTGTGCCGACGACGGCAGCAGGCAGACCGCCGCCCAGTAAGCGGGCCGCGACCCGAACTCCCCGGCTCGCCGCCGAGAGCGGGAGCACCACGGCCTGGTTGGCCGCGGAGGAGGCGGCCGGTGTTCACTTTAGTTCGGTGTCATCGGTGGTCTTCGAACTAAGAGGCAGGTCGCGGCCGCCCTGGAGCGCGTCAGCCATCAGCCGGGCCAGGCGCTGTCCTCCATCGCCGAAGTAGTCACTCCACCAGGGCGGGGTTGTCGGCGGCCAGGCCATCCAGCGTGCCGCCGCCCATCCAGCGGGTCGGGATGCCGTGGCCGGCGGTGAGCTCTTCCAGCCAGTCCAGCCGCGGGTTACTGGGCTCCCAGCGTCACCAGGCTCCATGAGCGGACCGGTTCCCATGGGGCAAGGGCCGGTAGGCCTGCGCCACGCTCCGACCGTCCGGGCTGGGGGAGCCGCGTGTGCATGGCCGGCGGGTCTGGCGAACGGCCGTGTTCATCAAGCCGCGATCAAACCCAGGTGGAGAGTTACATCATCCGACAAACACACCCCACTGTCCCTTTCTCTCGTACTTGGTCCGCCCCCTGGTGGTAACAGCCATTGGCGGTGAGAAAGATCTTGCTGATCCAAGGCGAAGGGCGTCGCTCCCGCGGAGGACGCCCTTCGTGCGTTACGTGGCCGGTTACAGTGCGACGGGGACCGTCTGGTACCAGCCGGTGATGGGGTGACCAGGTGGACGATGTTCTGGTTCCGCATGATCGGTGCAGCCGCGTTCGGCTCGAAGCCGACGCGGGCGGCGGTGTGGCCGCCAGAGCCGCTCTCGGCCGTTCGACGGGTCAGTGCACGCAGAGGGCCGAGACGGTCACTTCGTAGACCCACCAGGAGCTGTCCGGCGCAATGAAGAGAGCGCGATCGCTCTGCGACCAGTTCGTGCAGTCGCCACCCGCCGCCAGCACCGCCGCCCTGGCCTCCTGCGCGCCGTTGTGCTTGGCCACGTCCGAGGTCCGGCCCTGGCCCACCGCGCTCGCCGAACGCGGAACCGTGTAGGACACGGCGGACTGATCGGTGGCGGCGTCGGCTGTCACGCCGCCGAGACCGAGCGCCGTCACCGTGACAAGGGACGCGGCCGATACGCGCCAAAGGAGCGCTCTCCTGCGGCGGCCTGTACGAGATTCCATCTGGCCTCTCCACTTTCGTCGGACGTTCAGCGCGCGAGCGCACTTTCGGCTACCGTCCTGCGCGGACGGGGTTGTGTCCCAGCCGCGTACGCCGGGTGGCGGTGTGGTCGCGGCTTTCGGACGGCTCAGTTGTAGGGGTTGTCGTAGGTCACGGATTTAGTGCGGCTGTTGTAAGTTTGGCCTGGATAGAACCAGCCGCCCGTCACGTACAAGGTGACGTTCGTGACGGTGGCGGAGTGGGTGTATTCACCGTCGTAGAGGAATAGGGACAGCTGGCATCCGGGGGGAGCGGCTGCCGTGCCCGTCTGGGTCGGATAGAAGACGGTGCTGCCGTTGACGGAGACGTAGAAGTTCGGCTTGGGGTACGACCCGCTGCCCCAGCACAGCCGGAGCGCGTACCTGAACTTCGTGTTCCCGTCGTCGAACGCCAGCGTGCCGGTCAGCTGGGCGAGCATGATCGGCGGTCCGGCGTTCGAGGTCACTGTGACGGACACGGACTGGTCTGGGCCGTAGGCGGCGTGCGCGGGAGTGACGGGCACCAGGATCGCCGCGAGGGTTGCGATGGCGATGGCGACAGAGCTGGCCGCACGACGTGCTTTGGCAGGTGTCAATTCCAACCTCATCTCTTTCGTGATGTCGGCGGAGCGCGCACGGAGACTATGGTGGGGGCCTCCAGGCGTCCAGAGAGACGATTGAGAGCCACTGATTCGGCTCGGCGATAACTTGCACCGGCGGCTCTCGCGAGGGCAGGCCAGGCGTCCCACCAGGTCGAGGGTCGCTCCTGCGGAGCCGTAATGCCGGCGTGATGGGTGAAATTTTCATTCGACCGGAGAGGCCGATGCCGGCGGAGGAGGTGGATAGCCCTTTGTCAGCAGGCTCCAAAAGAATTGGGTAGCTGAGGCGTCTCTGCGTCTTCGGATCGTGGGCGGCGCGGATGCGTGGAGAGCCCGGGCCTTCCCCCGTTGACATCGACCTTCTCGTCATCGGCCGTCCGGATCGGGATGATCTCCACGATGCGACGGAACGTGCGAGATCCAGACTGGGACGTCAGGTCAATGCGGTGGTCATCACCCGCGCACGCTGGGAAGCCAGCGAGGACGGCTTCATTCGGGAGCTTCACGAGCGCCCACAGGTCAATGTGCCAGTCGCTGATGGAGAAACGGAATGACGGGCTGGACACGGGGGGCGAGAGGAGATCGTCGGCATGTTGCAGCGGCGTGAGCTCACACAGGTTGTGGCTGATGCCGGACTCGCCGAACGGACGCTCTCCACCGCTCGCCAACACCTGCGCAGCGCCGAGACCCTTGCCTCAACCGATCCATGCCTTGCTTACGCGGCCTTGCATGACGCTGTCCGCAAATCGTTGGCCGCACTCCTTCAGATGCAAGGTCTCCGGGCACGACGACGGGCGGCCACCTGGCGGTTCAGCAGGCGACACGTGCACAGTTCGGTGTGTCTATGGGAGCGATTCTTCGTCCGGTTGATCGCATCCGCACCACTCGGCACGAGAGCGAATATCCCACCAGCACCGCGTGGATCGACGAGGACAGTGCCCGCGACGATCTCCCAGCGGCGACTGCGGTCGTGGATGCGGCGGAGAAGGTGCTCCATCACCTCTCGCCCTTCATCCCGTGAATTGCGTCCGCCGGAGAGGTGCACGAGATTGACCTGATCTCAGGCCGTGCCGTTGCTCAGGATGAGCGTTTTGGGATGGTTGAGCGCGCTGCCGGGAGCCCGGATCGCGCTCTGGTGGCAGCGCGCCGGGCTTGGTGTGGCGAGCTGAGCCACCGGAGTCAGAGATCGTTGAGATGAGCGGTTGCACTCGTTAGGTCTGTTGACAGGAGACCATCCTGGCGGGTGGTAGTGGCGGTTGCGTCCGAGGGGTGCGGGGACCGGCAAGTCCCCGCCTGGGGGTGTGGGGGCCTGCCCCCACAGGGCGCTGCCCGAGCTTCCGTCGCGCGAAGCGCGCCCTCGGCGAGGACCTTGCCTTTGGGGGATCGAAAGGGGGCGTGCCCCCTTGGGGGGCGCTGCCTGGAGCCCGCTGCGCGGAGCGCATCCCGTGTGGAAGGCCGTGTGTTTCCGCCCCGGGGCGCTCCTGGGGGTGCGGAACGCTGGGGGATTGGTGCTGGCGGTTTGGGGGGAAGTGGGGGAAAAGGTGGAATATTGGAGTAAACCGGGAGTGGGGGATAAGCGTCTGGGGTCTGACAATTGTCGTACATTCCGGGTTATGGGATGAAACATTATGTCAGCAGTTAAGGCTTAGTGTGGTCAATTGATTACTACCGGTTATCGTCGCGTCAATGTGACCAATCCGTAGCCGTTCGCCATGACGACAGGCCGGATCAGTGCGGGCATCATGCCTATCGTGAGCGAGGGAAGCGTCGCCGACGCCAAAATTGGGGTAAGGCTCGCGTCGAGACTTCCGGCACGGACGGATGACTCCGACCTTAGGGAACTGACGAGCCTCGCCGTACAGGGGGATCGCAGTGCGATCGAATCCCTGCTCGGTGAGTTGCGTCCGATGGTGGTGCGGTATTGCCGCGCCCGGCTGGGCAGGGTTTCAGGGCAATATCACATTGCCGATGACGTGGCCCAGGAGGTGTGCATCGCGGTCCTGTCCGCGCTGCCGCGATACCGGGACATGGGGCGGCCGTTCGCCTCCTTCGTGTTCGGGATCGCCTCGCACAAAGTGGCCGACGCGCTGCGGAGTTCGGTGCGCTCGGCCGTACCCACTCAGGATCTGCCGGACGGTCCGGACGACGGGCCTGGGCCCGAGGAGACGGTGGTCCGCTACATCGAGGTCGAGCACGCGCGGCGGCTGCTGGCCCGGCTGCCCGAGAACCAGCGCGAGTTGCTGCTGTTGCGGGTGGTGTCGGGGTTGTCTGCCGAGGAGACCGGTAATGTACTCGGTATGTCACCGGGTGCGGTCCGCGTCGCCCAGCATCGGGCGCTGGCCAGGTTGCGGCAGATGGCCGAGCTGGAGTCGGCTTGACGCCAGAGGAAGAGACCGACGCGCTGCTCGATGCGCTCGGTCGTGGAGAGATGCCTGACTCAGGCGATCCGGCCGCGCGGTTGCTGGCCGCGCTGCTCGATGACGTCGGTCAGCGGCGTTCCTCCGTGTCGATGACGCCGTCGACATAGCCTCTGGCGTACTCCCAGCTGACGTAGTCCGCCGGGTCCGGGTGAAAGGCCGGCTCGTGCACCTGCGGCTGGCCTTTCTCGATCATTTGCCGTAGGTTGCCGCGCAGCAGCTCCCAGTCGAAGAAGTGCTGCTCGCCGCATTCAGGGCAGTCGAGTACGAGACCCAGCACTCCCTGCGGTTCGAGCAGGGAGCGAAAGGCCTCGACGTCGGCGAGGTCCGTGATGGCCTCGTCACGCTCGGCCGCGGTGAGTGGCTCGGCGTCGTCGAGCGCGCCCATCGCCGAGGAAGGGTCGTTCGGGTCGTCCGCGAACGGGTCGCGGGGGACGTCTTCCAGCACCTTCCCACCATATGACCGAAGCGGCCCGAGCGGTGGACATTACCTCAGCCATCCGCGCCTGGCGGCCTCCACGCCTGCGTGGAAGCGGGATTGAGCGCCCAATTCCGTCATGGCGTCCGCGAATCTCGCCCTGACCGTACGGACCGAAACACCTAGCTGGCGGGCTATGGAGTCGTCGCACATGCCCTGGGCCGCCAGGCGGAGGACCTGGACCATCCCCTCGCTCCTGCGGCCACCCCAGGGGAGCGGCACGGCCCTGGTCCACAGCTCCCTGAAGAGGGTCCGCAGCAGGCCCACGACGACGGGCGTGCGTACGAGATAGAAGTTGTACGCGTGATCGGGCAGGTTGCCGCCCCAGAACGGGGGCAGCCCGGCGACCTCCGACCCCGCCGTCATGAACCAGCTCGGCACCCGGTCCAGCGTGCGTACCTTGCCGCCGGCGTCGAGCAGGCGGGTGAGCTGATCGCGTACGCCGGGCAGCACCAGGGTGGACACCGGCACGATCGCATGAACCGCGAGAAGTTCTCGTTTCTGCGCATCAATCCACGGATCAGCAAATTTCCGGGCAAAGTCGGTCATGGTGCGCTCGTCCGGAAGCGCGGTCATCAATTCCGTCGGCGGCGACTGTACGGCCATGCCGACCACGCTCTCGTACAGCACGTCCGCCCCGTTCACGATCTCCACCGTGAAGGTGCCGCTCTGGTAGTCGCGCCCGGCGTCGTAGTCGCGGATCAGCGACCGGATCGAGCCGAGCGCGCTGTCGATCCTGCGGCTCTCCTCCGCCAGCCGGTCGAGCCGATCGGCGATCACCCGGCCCAGCGCCGCCGCGGGGTGCCTGGCCAGGTACTCCCCGGACTGCTCGTCGATCACGCCCAGCCTGACGAGGTCGTCGAGCTGGCGACCGACCTTGTCGACGGGGCCGTCCATGGCCAGGGCGAGATCGGTGATGGTCGCTCGATGCAGCCGCAGCACCGCGGAGTAGAGCGCGGTCTGCGCCGGGTCTAGGCCCAGCGTCTCGAAGGGGTCGGACACTGTAGGCGACTGGTTGCGCATGGGGGGCGGCTCCGTCGGGGGGACACGGGCGTGCCGTGAGAATAACCCCGCAATACGCTCGTGTCCCCCCGTTGCCATGACTGGCGCGGGCGAAGTGCAACTTCATGAACTTGCACCTTTTCGCATTGCGTTGTTCCGTTCCGTAACGCACTCTTTACCTAGCGTCGGCACCCTGCAAGGGCTGCGGTGGCACCGGCCATCAGGACGCGGAGGGGGGTTCGGTGGCGTGGAGCGCCGCCACACCCGGGTGCCGGTGGCCGGGGGATGGGACGGATCACCGACCGGCCCATCCCCCGGCACTTTTCATGCCGGGGGTACGACGGACCGTGGGGGTCATCGTGCCCCCGGCATCCCCCATGGCTCCAGGTAAGGGCGCTGAGCCGCGGTTTGGAGGCAGGCCCTAGACTTGGCTCAATCAGAGCAACGGCAGGAGGGGGCCGCAGCATGTCCAAGTTCACCGAAACAGGTTTGACCTTCGATGACGTGCTGCTGGTGCCGGCGTATTCAGACCTGCAGCCAGGCGAGGCCGACACCAGGTCACGCCTGTCGCGCAACATCACGCTCTCCATCCCGCTGATCTCCGCGGCCATGGACACCGTCACCGAGGCCCGCATGGCGGTCGCCATGGCCCGCCAGGGCGGCATCGGCATCCTCCACCGCAACCTGTCGGTCGACGAGCAGGCCCAGCAGGTCGACCTGGTCAAGCGCTCCGAGGCCGGCATGGTCACCAACCCGGTGACCTGCAGCCCGAACGACACGCTGGCCGACGTCGAGCGGCTCTGCGGCACGTACCGGATCTCGGGTGTGCCCGTGACGGACGTGGACGGCACGCTGCTGGGCATCGTGACCAACCGCGACATGCGCTTCGAGACGGACCACTCGCGCCCCGTACGCGAGGTCATGACCAAGATGCCGCTCGTCACCGCCCCGGTGGGCGTGTCGCGTGACGAGGCGTTCGCGCTGCTCCGGCAGAACAAGATCGAGAAGCTGCCCCTGGTCGACCCCGACGGCAGGCTGCGCGGCCTGATCACGGTCAAGGACTTCACCAAGAGCGAGCAGTACCCCCTCTCCACCAAGGACGCCGACGGCCGGCTGATCGTGGGCGCGGCCATCGGCGTCGGCGGCGACGCCGAGCTGCGGGCCAAGGCGCTGATCGAGGCCGGGGTCGATGTGGTGGTCATCGACGTGGCCCACGGTCACTCCAAGGGCCTGGCCGACATGGTCGGCAAGATCAAGGCCAACAGCAAGGTCGAGGTCGTCGCGGGCAACATCGCGACCAGGGCCGGTGCGCAGATGCTGGTCGACGCGGGCGCCGACGCGGTCAAGGTGGGCGTCGGGCCCGGCTCGATCTGCACCACGCGGGTGGTGGCCGGGGTGGGCGCGCCGCAGGTCACGGCCATCTACGAGGCCTCCAGGGCGTGCGGCCCGGCGGGTGTGCCGGTCATCGGCGACGGCGGCCTGCAGTACTCCGGCGACATCGTCAAGGCCATCGCGGCCGGCGCCGACACGGTCATGCTCGGCTCGCTGCTCGCCGGGTGCGAGGAGTCGCCGGGTGAGCTGATCTTCATCAACGGCAAGCAGTTCAAGTCCTACCGCGGCATGGGCTCGCTCGGCGCGGTGCGCAACCGCGAGCGCGGCGGCACCTCCTACAGCAAGGACCGCTACGCCCAGGCCGACGTCGGCGGCGACGACAGGTACATCCCCGAGGGCATCGAGGGCCAGGTCCCCTACCGCGGCCCGGTGGCGGCCGTCGCCCACCAGCTCGTCGGGGGCCTGCGCCAGGGCATGTGGTACGCCGGCTGCCGCACGATCGAGCAGATGCACACCGACTGCGAGCTCATGCCGATCACGTCGGCGGGCCTCAAGGAGAGCCACCCCCACGACATCCAGATGACCGTGGAAGCTCCGAACTATCACAGAAGGTAAGTTCATGACTCAGCAGGTGGAGATCGGCCGGGGCAAGGCCGGGCGGCGGGCGTACTCGCTTGACGAGATCGGCCTGGTTCCCTCGCGGCGCACCCGGGACCCGGAGGAGGTCTCGATCGCCTGGCAGATCGACGCCTACCGCTTCGAGCTGCCGGTGGTGGTCGCCCCCATGGACAGCGTGGTGTCCCCGGCGACCGCGATCGAGATCGGCCGGCTCGGCGGTCTCGCGCCGCTCGACCTCGAAGGGCTCTGGACGCGGTACGAGGACCCGTCTCCGCTGCTGGAGGAGTGCGCCGCCCTCGACGCGGCGGCGGCCACCAAGCGGCTCCAGGAGATCTACGCGGCGCCCATCCAGGAGGAGCTGATCGGCCGCCGGATCGAGGAGATCCGGGCGTCCGGCGTGACCACCGCCGTGCGGCTGTCCCCGCAGCGCACGGTCCAGTACCACAAGGCCGTGATCGACGCGGGCGTCGACATCTTCGTCATCCGCGGCACCACCGTGTCGGCCGAGCACGTGTCGGGCCGGGCCGAGCCGCTCAACCTCAAGCAGTTCATCTACGAGCTCGACGTGCCGGTCATCGTGGGCGGCTGCGCGACGTACACGGCGGCCCTGCACCTCATGCGCACGGGCGCGGCGGGCGTGCTGGTGGGCTTCGGCGGCGGCGCCTCGCACACGACCCGCAACGTGCTCGGGGTGGCCGTGCCGATGGCCACCGCGATCTCCGACGTCGCGGCGGCGCGCCGCGACTACATGGACGAGTCGGGCGGCCGTTACGTGCACGTGATCGCCGACGGCGGCATGGGCACCTCCGGTGACATCGCCAAGGCCATCGCCTGCGGGGCCGACGCCGTGATGGTGGGCTCGCCGCTGGCGCGGGCGGTCGAGGCGCCCGGCCACGGGTTCCACTGGGGCTCGGAGGCGCACCACCCGGACCTGCCGCGGGGCCGGCGGGTGGAGTTCGGCACGGTCGGCACGCTCGAGCAGATCCTGCACGGGCCGTCGAGCGTGGCCGACGGCTCGATGAACCTGATGGGCGCACTCAAGCGGACGATGGCCTCCACCGGCTACTCGGACATCAAGGAGTTCCAGCGGGTCGAGGTCGTGGTGGCCCCCATCCAGCGCTGACGCTCATGTCGGAGGCCGCGGTCGAGCGGGTGTTCCGCGAGGAGTACGGCAGGGCGGTCGCCGTGCTCGTGCGGGTCTTCGGCGACATCGATCTCGCCGAGGAGGCGGTGCAGGAGGCGTTCAGCGTGGCGGTGCGGCAGTGGCCGTCCGCCGGGGCGCCGCCCAGCCCGGCCGGGTGGATCATCACGACCGCGCGCAACCGGGCCATCGACCGGCTGCGCAAGGAGTCGGCGCGGCCCGGCAAACACGCCCAGGCCGCGCTGCTGCAGGCCGACGACGGGCCCCAGGACGTGGGGCCCGTGCACGACGACCGGCTGCGGCTGATCTTCACCTGCTGCCATCCCGCGCTCGCCGCGCACGCGCGGGTCGCTCTGACGCTCCGGCTGCTCGGCGGGCTGACGACGGCGGAGATCGCCCGCGCGTTCCTGGTGCCGGAGCCGACCATGGCGCAGCGCCTGGTGCGGGCGAAGAGCAAGATCCGCGCCGCCCGGATCCCGTACCGGGTCCCGGCGGAGGCCGACCTGCCCGAGCGGCTGCGGGCGGTGCTGGCCGTGGTCTACCTGATCTTCAACGAGGGCTATGCGGCCAGCTCCGGCGACCGGCTGGTCCGCGAGGACCTGTGCGCCGAGGCCATCCGGCTCGGCCGGCTGCTGGCCGAGCTCATGCCGGACGAGCCCGAGGTGATGGGGCTGCTCGCGCTCATGCTGCTGACCGAGTCGCGGCGCGCCGCCCGTACCTCCGAGGCAGGCGAGCTGGTGCCGCTCGCCGAGCAGGACCGGGGGCTGTGGGATCGCGCGCTCGTCGCGGAGGGGCAGGAGCTCGTACGGCGGTGCCTACGGCGCAACGAGCCCGGCCCGTACCAGATCCAGGCCGCGATCAACGCCGTGCACAGCGACGCGGCGGCGGCGCGGGACACGGACTGGCGGCAGATCGTGCGGCTGTACGACCTGCTGGCGGCCTTCGACCCCGGGCCCGTCGTGGCGGTGCACCGGGCCGTGGCGGTGGCCGAGGTGGAGGGGCCGGAGGCGGCGCTGGGGCTGCTCGACGGGCCCGATGATTACTACGTGTTCCATGCGGTACGAGCGGACCTGCTGCGGCGGCTCGGGCGCGAGGAGGAGGCCGTGGCGGCGTACGAGGCGGCGATCGCGCGGGCGGGCAACGAGGTGGAGCGGGCTTTCCTGCGGAAACGGGTGGGGGCATGACGAGGGTGTGCGTGGTCACGGGGGCCAACCGGGGGATCGGGCTGGAGGTGGCCCGGCAGCTCGCGCTGGCCGGTGACACGGTGGTGCTGACGGCCAGGGACGCGCGCAAGGCCGAGAAGGCCGCCGCCGGGCTGGGCGGGGCGGTGGAGGCGAGGCAGCTCGACGTGTCCGACGCCGGGTCCGTCGAGAGGTTCGCCAGGGAGCTCGGCCATGAGCGGGTGGATGTGCTGGTCAACAACGCGGCCATTCACTACGACACCTGGCAGCGGGCCACCGGCGCGGACCTGGGCGTCGTACAGGAGGCGCTGGACACGAATCTGCTCGGGGCGTGGCGGGTGACGCAGGCGCTGCTGCCGCTGCTGCGGGCGAGCAGGCACGGCCGGGTGGTGAACGTCTCCAGCGAGGCCGGCTCGCTGGCCTCCATGGGGGCGGGGACGCCGGCCTACGCGGTCTCCAAGGCCGCGCTCAACGCGCTCACCAGGATGCTCGCCGCCGAGCTGCGCGGCGAGGGGATCCTGGTCAACGCGGTCTGCCCCGGGTGGGTCGCGACCGACATGGGCGGCCCCGGCGGGCGGCCGGTCGCGGAGGGCGCGAGGAGCGTGCTGTGGGCGGTCGATCTGCCGGACGGCGGGCCGACCGGCGGGTTCTTCCGCGACGGGCGCGCGCTGCCCTGGTGAGCGCAGGCGCTGTCGGCAGACCGGTGCCCTAGCATGCGGGCATGGCCGACCTTCGCCACACGCACGAGCTCGCCTTCGCCGGCGACGTGGTCATCAAGCGCTACATGGACAGCAAGCCCGGCGCGGCCGAGCGCGAGTGGCGCGCACTGAACCTGCTGGCCGAGTACGCCCCCGGCCTGGCCCCCGAGCCGATCGGCTACGAGGCGGGCGTGGTGACGATGTCCCGGATCGACGGGGTGCCGCTGCGCGGGCTGTTCGCGCAGGCCGTACACGTCGCGGCGCTGGTCGAGGCGCTCACCGAGCTGCACACGGCGGTGCCGCTCGACGTCCTCCGGGCCGTCCCGCTGCGCCCGTGGCAGCTCGAGGCGGTCATCGACTGGGTGCGGCGGCGCGGCGCGAGCTGGGAGCCGCGCGACCCGCCGGCGGACCGGGCGGTCAAGGAGGGCCTGCGGTGGCTGGCGAGCTGGTCGCCGGGAGAGTCGGGGATCACGCCCGTGTTCGGGGCGGGCGACGGCAACCTGGCCAACTTCCTGTGGGACGGCGTACGCGTCCGCATCGTCGACTACGAGGACTCCGGGCGCAGCGACCTGGCCTTCGAGCTGGCGGAGATGGCCGAGCACGTGTCGATGTGGGTGGACGGCGAGGTGGAGATCGCGCACCGGTTCGAGCTGAGCCCGCCGGTGGAGCGGCGGCTGCGCGAGTGCCGTAAGGTGCACGCCCTGGTCTGGCTGTTCCTGCTCTCCCGCGAGCACCCGCGCAATCCGCCGGGCACGTTCGGGCGACAGGTCGAACGCGTGCTGGCAACATTGGGCGCATGAGACGGGCTGGAGCAGCGGACAAGGCCGCCGTGGAGCGCCTGGTGCACGACGCCTACGCGCCGTGGATCGAGGTCATCGGCATGCGGCCGCTGCCGATGGAGGCCGACTATGCCGCGCTCATCGACGCGGGCCGGGTGCACGTCACGGACGAGCTCGACGGGATCGTCGTGCTCGTCCCAGAGGACGGCGTCCTGCTGGTGGAGAACGTCGCCGTGCGCCCCGACCGCCAGGGCAGGGGCCTCGGGCGCGCGCTCCTGGCGTACGCCGAGGAGGAGGCGCGCCGGCTGGGCCTGCCCGCCCTGCGCCTCTACACGAACGTCAAGATGGCCGCCAACATCGCCCTGTACGAGTCGCTCGGATATGTGGAGACCGGCCGCATGGGGGTCGAGGGCCGCTCGGCGGTGATGATGCGCAAGCGGCTCAGCCCGTGAGAACCCCCAGGAGGTGGCTGACCTCCCTGGCCACCGCGTCGCGGCCGGCCTTGAGATATTTCCGGGAGTCGACGACGCGCTCGTCGTGGGCCAGGTAGTCGCGTACGGCGCCGGTGAACGCCTTGTTCAGGTGCGTCGCGATGTTGATCTTCTTCATGCCGTTCCGCACCGCCTCGCGCAGCACGTCGTCGGGCACCCCTGACGAGCCGTGCAGCACCAGCGGCACCGGCACCGCGGCCCGCAGCTCGGCGATGAGCTCCAGGTCCAGCACCGCGTCCTTGGTGGTCATGGCGTGGGAGGTGCCCACGGCCACGGCGAGCGCGTCCACGCCGGTCCTGGCCACGTAGTCGACCGCCTCGTGCGGCTTGGTGCGCGCGCCGGGGGCGTGCACGCCGTCCTTGCCTCCGACCTCGCCCAGCTCGGCCTCCACCCACACGCCTCGCTCGTGGCACCAGGCGGCGACCTCGGCGGTCGTGCGGACGTTCTCCTCGTCGGGCAGCGCCGAGGCGTCGTACATGACCGAGCCCAGGCCCAGCCCCACCGCCTCCTCCACGAGCGCCCGGTCGGTGGCGTGGTCGAGGTGGACCGCGACCGGCACCTCGGCGCGCCTGGCGACCGCCAGGGCGGCCAGCGCGACGGGCTCGAGCGCGCCGTGGTAGCGGACGCAGTTCTCGCTGATCTGCAGCACGACCGGCAGGCTCAGGGCCTCGGCGCCGGCCACGATGGCGGTGGCGTGCTCGAGCTGGATCACGTTGAACGCGCCCACCCCGGCGGGCGACTGGCTGACGATGTCGCCGATGGGGGCGAGGGGCATGCCGGGCTCCTTACGTGATGGTGATCTGGGGGTGTATGTCGGCGTACACGTCGGGGTCGAAGTCGCCCGCCACGGGCGCGGCCACGGCGGCCGCGCCGAGGGCCGCGGCCCGCCGGAGGCTGTCGGGCCACGGCGCCGACTCCACCAGGCCCAGCGCCAGCCCGGCGACGAGCGAGTCGCCCGCCCCCGTCGGGTTGCCGCGCACGGTGTACGGCATGCGCGCCGTGAACGTCCCCTCCCCGGTGACCGCCAGCAGCCCGTCGGCACCCATGGAGACCACCACGGCCTCGGCGCCCTGGCTGCGCAGCGCCTCGGCTCCCTCGGCCGGGGTGCCGCCGGGCACGGCCCTGGCCAGCTCCTCCCGGTTGGGCTTGACCACGGCAGGGCGGCCCTTGGGGGCGTGGCGGAGCGGGTCGCCGTCGGCGTCCACGATCGCCGGGACGCCGGCGTCCGCGGCGATGGAGGCGAGCGTGGCGTAGGTGTCGGCGGGGACGCCGCGGGGGAGGCTGCCCGAGATGACGACCGCGTCGGCGGTGGCGAGCAGCGATGCGTAGTGCCGTACGAAGCCCGCCAGCTCGGCGGGGGTGACCTCGGGGCCGGGCTCGTTGAAGAGCGCGGTGCGCGTCCCGGCCTGCTCCGCGACGACCAGCGTGGTGCGGGAGTCGGCGGCGACGGCGCACAGCGCGCTGGGCAGGCCCGCCGACCGCAGGTCGTCCTCGATCGCCCGCCCTGTGGGACCGCCCGCCAGCCCGGTGACCAGCACGTCCTGGCCGAGCGCGGCCAGCACGCGGGCCACGTTGACGCCCTTGCCGCCCGCGCGTCTGTGGACCGCGCCGACCCGGTTGACGCCGTCCCAGTCCACCTCCGGGACCTGGTAGGTCACGTCGAGCGCGGCGTTGAGCGTCACGGTGAGGATCATCGGGGCTCCGTGACCCAGACGCCGTCCTTCATCACCCCGGCCACCTCCAGCGAGTCGGAGAGCACCACCAGGTCGGCCGCCTTGCCCACGGCGATCGAGCCGAGCCTGTCTGCCAGCCCCAGCACCCGCGCGGGCGTCAGGGACGCCACCTGGACCGCGTCGGGCAGCGACATCCCGACCTCCTGGATGCTGCGCCGGAAAGCGACGTCCATGGTCAGCGTGGACCCCGCGATCGAGCCGCCCTCGACCAGCCTGGCCACGCCGTCGTCCACGCGCACCCGCATGGGGCCGAGCACGTAGTCGCCGTCGCCGAGCCCGGCGGCCGACATCGCGTCGGTGATCAGCGCCGTCCTGCCGGGGCCCGCCACCTCGTACGCCAGGCGCAGCATGGCCGGATGGACGTGCACGCCGTCGTTGATCAGCTCGACCGTCACCCGCTCGTCGTCGAGCAGCGCGGCCACCGGGCCGGGCGCGCGGTGGCCGAGCGGCGGCATCGCGTTGTAGAGGTGGGTGGCCACGCTCGCGCCCGCCTCGATGCCCGCGATCGTCGTGTCGTAGTCGGCGTCGCTGTGGCCGAGCGCCGCGATCACGCCTTCGGCGGCGGCCATGCGGATCGTGTCGAGCGCGCCGGGCAGCTCGGCCGCGATGGTCACCATGCGCACGTGCCCGCGCCCCGCCTTGAGCAGCGCCCCGAGCTCCCGCGGCGACGGCTCCCTCAGCAGGGTCGGGTCGTGCGCGCCGCAGCGGGCCTTGGAGATGTACGGGCCCTCGAAGTGGATGCCGGCCAGCAGCCCTTCCTCGCAGAGCTCCGCCAGCGCCGACGCGGCCCGGGTCAGGCCGTCGGGCGAGTCGGTGACGAGGCTGGCCACCGTCGTGGTGGTGCCGTGGCGGCGGTGCAGCTCGACGGCCTCACGTGCCTTGTCCTGCTCGCCGGTCGGGAACGAGCCGCCCGCCCCGCCGTGGTTGTGGATGTCCACGAACCCCGGGATGACGTGCCGCCCGCCCACGCTCAGGCCCTGACCCGGGGCCGATCCGCGGCCGACATGCGTGATGCGGCCGTCTTCGATGGTCAGCCACCCCTCGTGAACTCCCTCGGGCGTCACGATCCTGGCGTCGGCAAGAGTAAGGCTCATGAAGAAAGGATCACAGATCGCGTGAGGTGCATGGGCTCGTCGGGGTTCAGACCTTGGGCGAACGCCCGGGCGACGGCCACCCGCTGCGCCCTGATCAGCTCGGCCATCGGGTCGAGCGCGGTCTCGAAGAACGTCCCGCCGGTCTCCTCGACCTGCGCGCGCAGGCCCTCGGGCGCGGTGCCGAGCATCCAGGTCACGCGTCCCGGGGCGGCGATGCTGATCGGGCCGTGCCGGTACTCCATCGCCGGGTACGCCTCCGTCCACGAGCGGGAGGCCTCGCGCATCTTCAGCGCGGCCTCCTGCGCCAGCCCGACCGACCAGCCGGTGCCGAGGAAGCTGAACTGCTCGGCCCGGACCAGCTCGTCCGGCAGCGGTGCGGCCAGGGCCGCCTCGGCGTCCTCGACGGCCTGCGTGAGGTCCTCGCCGAGGCTGGCACGGAGCAGGGCGAGCTGCGTGGTGGCGAACCGGGTCTGCACGACCGACCGCTCGTCGGCGTAGTCGAGCACGACGACCTGGTCGGCGGCCTGCATGATCGGCGTGTTGGCGTCGGCGGTGATGGCCGTGGTCTGCGTGGTCGTCCTGGCGAGCAGCTCGAGCACCTCCGTCGTTGTGCCCGAACGGGTCAGGGCGAGCACGCGGTCGTACGAGCGGTCGATCGGGGCCTCGGAGGCGGCGAAGGCGTCGGTCTCGCCGTGCCCGGCCCGCTCGCGCAGCACGGCGTACGCCATCGCGATGAACCACGACGTGCCGCAGCCGACGACGGCGACCCGCTCGCCCTGGCGCGGCAGCGCGTCGGCGGGAACGCTCGCGACGGCGCGGCGCCAGCACGACGGCTGGGACGCGATCTCGGCCTCGGTGTGGGTGGTCACCACTTGCCTCCCCGGAGATTGATTGTTTCTGCTGGATTTATATCAGGAGAGAGCAGTAATGAACACCGGTGGCTCTGTCCTGTGCCGTTGTGCCACGCTTGCCCTTGTCCCCATCGCCTAGGAGGCCTCGTGTCCCGCTACGACCGCTGGAACGCCATCCTCGAGCTGCTGGCCCAGGAGGGCAGGCTGTCGGTGGAGGAGGCCGCACGGGCGCTCGACGTCTCCACCGCGACGATCCGGCGGGATTTCGACCAGCTCGCGCAGCAGCAGATGCTCATGCGCACGCGGGGCGGCGCGGTCGCGCAGAGCGTGAGCTACGACCTGCCGCTGCGGTACAAGACGGCCAGGCACGCCGGCGAGAAGCACCGCATCGCCACCGCGGCGGCCGAGCTGGTGACGCCCGGGGCCGTGGTGGGGCTCAACGGCGGCACCACCACGTCGGAGCTGGCGCGCACGCTCGCGACGACGCCGACGCTGGAGAGCGGGTTCACGATCGTCACGAACGCGCTGAACATCGCGGCCGAGCTGACCGTGCGGCAGCACGTCAAGATCGTGGTGACGGGCGGGGTGGCCAGGCAGCAGTCGTACGAGCTCATCGGGCCGCTGGCGACCGGGGTGCTGGAGCAGGTGACGCTGGACGTGGCGTTCCTGGGCGTGGACGCGCTGGACGTCGAGGTGGGGGCCTCGGCGCACCACGAAGGGGAGGCCAGCGTCAACCACCTGCTGATCAGCCGGGCGGCGCAGGTCGTGGTGGTGGCCGACTCCTCCAAGATCGGCAAGCGGGCCTTCTCCCGGATCTGCCCGATCGGCCGGATCGACACGCTGGTCACGGATGACCGGCTCTCCGACGCGCTGGCCGGGGAGCTGGCGGACGCCGGGGTGAAGGTCATCCGCGCCTGACCCGGCGTTCGTCCCGGGGCGGTCCGCACGCGTGCGGCGGTTCCACGACGCGGGGGCGGGTCCGCACTTCGGCGGTGGCGTTACAGGGCGAGGGCCCCGAGGGTAGGTATGGAGCGCAGGCGACAAAGCCGTACCAGGGGGAAATATGACGCCGGGAAAGTGTGTGGCTCGGCTCGGGCCCGCGGAGCGGACCGAGGCGCTGGAGCGCATGGCCGCGCAGGACTTCGACGTGGTGGTGGTGGGCGGCGGTGTCGTGGGGGCGGGGATCGCGCTCGACGCCGCGACCCGGGGGCTCGACGTGGCGCTGGTCGAGGCCAGGGACTTCGCCTCCGGCACGTCCTCCCGCTCCTCCAAGCTCATCCACGGCGGCCTGCGCTACCTGGAGCAGCTCAACTTCGAGCTGGTGCGCGAGGCCCTGCAGGAGCGCGCGCTGCTGCTGCAGCGCATCGCGCCGCACCTGGTCAGGCCGGTGCCGTTCCTCTTTCCGCTGACCCACTTCGCCTGGGAGCGGCCGTACGTCGGCGCGGGCGTGGCGCTCTACGACACGCTCGGCCTCGCGACCGGGATCACCCGTGGCGTGCCGGGCCACCGGCACCTGTCCAGGTCGCGGGCGCTGCGGCTGGCCCCCGCGCTGAAGAAGACCGCCTTCACGGGCGCCGTCCAGTACTGGGACGCGCAGGTGGACGACGCCCGCTACGTGACGACGCTGCTGCGCACCGCCGCCACCTACGGCGCCCTCGTCGCGCCGCGGGCGCAGGTGGTGGGGTTCCTGCGGGAGGGCGAGCGGGTCACCGGCGTGCGCGTGCGCGACCTGGAGCTCGGCGACGAGCTCGAGGTACGCGCCCAGCAGGTGGTGAACGCCACCGGCGTCTGGACCGACGACATCCAGCAGCTCGTCGGCGGCCGGGGCCAGATCCACGTACGCGCCTCCAAGGGCATCCACCTCGTGGTGCCGAGGGACCGGATCCACTCGCTGACCGGGATCATCCTGCGTACGGAGAAGTCGGTGCTCTTCGTGATCCCCTGGGGCCGGCACTGGATCATCGGCACCACCGACACCGACTGGACGCTCGACAAGGTCCACCCGGCCGCCTCCCGCACGGACATCGACTACCTGCTCGACCACGTGAACGCCGTCCTGTCCGTCCCCCTGACCCGTGACGACGTCGAAGGCGTCTACGCGGGGCTGCGGCCGCTGCTGTCGGGCGAGTCCGACGAGACGTCGAAGCTGTCCAGGGAGCACGTGGTGACGCACCCCGTGCCGGGCCTGGTGATGATCGCCGGGGGGAAGTACACGACGTACCGGGTCATGGCCAAGGACGCGGTGGACACGGTGGTGCACGGGCTCGGCCAGCGGGTGCCCGGTTCGTGCACCGACCGCATCCCGCTCGCCGGCGCCGAGGGCTACCAGGCGCTGTGGAACTCCAGGCACCGCCTGGCCCACACCTCGGGGCTGCACGTGGCCAGGATCGAGCACCTGCTGCAGCGCTACGGCTCGCTGATCGACGAGGTGCTGGAGCTGATCGAGCGCGACCCGTCGCTGGGCAGGCCGCTGTCGGGGGCCGACGACTATCTGCGCGCCGAGATCGTCTACGCCGCCACCCACGAGGGGGCCAGGCACCTCAACGACGTGCTGACCCGGCGTACGCGCATCTCCATCGAGACCTTCCACCGCGGCTCGGCCGTGGCGCAGGAGGCGGCCGAGCTGCTGGCCGGGCCGCTGGACTGGGACGGCGAGCAGGTGAAGAGGGAGGTGGAATACTACGCCAAGCGGGTCGAGGCCGAGCGGCGCTCGCAGGAGCAGGACTCCGACCAGGAGGCCGACGCGATCAGGCTCGGCGCGCCGGAGATCGTCCCCGTCGTCCCGGAGCATTCATGACCGAACCTTCCAAGCAGTTGTCCGACCCCCGCCAGTTGCTGGAGGGTTATCTCGATCACTACCGCGAGGAGATCCTGCGCAAGCTGGACGGCTTTCCCGAGCCCGAGGTGAGCCGGGTGCCGTCGGGGTGGACGCCGGCGGCGATGCTCAAGCATCTGGCGTTCATGGAGCGGCGCTGGTTCCAGTGGGACTTCGCCGGTGAGCAGGTGGCGGATGCGAACGGGGACCGCGACGAGGACGGCGCGTTCGTCGCGACCGAGTCGCTGGAGGAGCTCAAGGAGTTCTACCTGGCGCAGTGCGAGCGGTCCAGGCAGATCGTGGCGGGGGCGAGCCTGTCGGACGTGGCCTCGCGGATCGGCAGGTTCCAGCCGCCCAAGGAGCCTCCGACGCTGGCGTGGATCATGTTCCACGTCCTGGAGGAGTACATGCGGCACGCCGGGCATCTCGACATCGCCCGGGAGCTGGCCGAAGGCTGAAGGAGGGGCGGGCGGCACGCGGCGCTGCGGGATCCGCGTACCGCCCTTCCAGGATGGCCTCCTAGTACTGCGTGGAGTCGTGCACGTCGAGCAGCGGCTCCTTGACGCCGTCACCCGAGTCGTCGGTCCAGTTGAAGTTGCCGGTGGAGATCAGCTTGCTCCGTACGGCCAGCGCGCCCGCCCTGGTCGTCGGCTTGCGGCTGCCCGAGGTGAGGATGCCGGCCGCGCCCGCCACGTGGGGGCTGGCCATCGAGGTGCCGCTGATCGTGTTGTAGCCGCCGTTCATCCACGTCGAGTAGATGCAGGTGCCCGGCGCGGTGATCTCGACGGTGGAGCCGTAGTTGGAGTAGAACGCCGAGGTGTCGTCCTGGTCGGTCTCGCTGCGGCACGAGAGCGTGCTGCCGCCCGCGCCGCCGGGCAGGCCGTCGTTGTCGGTGAGCGCCGAGACCGTGACCACGTCCGGGTGGTTGGCGGGGAAGAAGGAGGACGTGTTCGCGTGGCTGTTGCCCGCGGCCACGACGACCACGATGCCCTTGTTGACGGCGTTCGTGATCGCGTTGCTGATGGCGCTGCTGGAGCAGCCGCTGCAGCCCAGGCTCAGGTTGATGACCTCGATGGTGGAGGCCCGTGCCACCACCCAGTCGATGCCGGCCGCGATGGCCGACAGGGTGCCGGAGCCGGCCGAGTTGAGCACCTTGACGCCGTGGATGCGGGCCCCGGGCGCGACGCCGACCGAGCCGATGGTGTTGTCCTTGGCGCCGATGATGCCGGCTACGTGTGAGCCGTGGCCGTTGTCGTCGGTGCCGGTGTTGTTGAGGCAGACGCCGGTCACGCAGTTGGCGCGGGCGACCACGTTCAGGTCGGGGTGGGTGTAGTCCACGCCGGTGTCGACGACCGCGACGTCCACGTCGACGCGCACGTCATCGACGCCGTCGATGTCCAGGTTGGGGTTGGCGGGGGCGAAGATGCGCTTGACGCCCGTGGGCGTGGTCTGGGCGAACGTCGTCACCACGGCGTCGGGCTCGACGCTGAGCACGTTCGGGTTCTGCTTGAGCCGCTCGGCGGCGGTCGCGCTGAGGCGGGCGGTGTAGCCCTTGAACGCGTGCTCGTAGACGCCGACGAGCTCGCCGCCGTACTGCGACACCTGGTCCTGGGCGGCGGAGCGGGGTGCCGCCCGCAGCGTCGGCTTGAGCTGGACGATGTACGTCTCCTGCGCGGCCTGCGTGGCGGCGGAGGCGGCCGGCGGCGTCAGGGGTAACGCCAGTGCGCTGACGAGCAATGCGAGCAGGGGGGTGCGTGATCGCATGGCGCGTGGGCCCTTCCTGTGATGGGACTGGAGAGGCCTGTGGGATTACAAGCCCCACCAATCCGACATTACATGGTTAGTAAAGTTTTCATCACGAGTGGGGGGCTGTCCATGGATAAAGGTGCCAATCATACGAAATCGGCACCTTTGCTTGCTTAACGCAGCGGGATCCACGCCTGCTGGGCCAGCGTGGCGGCGTCGTTGACCTGGACGCCGTCGTACGAGATCGTCCAGATCGAGTCGCCGATGACCATCGCGCGGTCGATCCCGGCCTCGCTCGCCGGGTGCTTGATCATGCCGAGCTTCGACACGCCCGAGTCGTCGATCTTCAGCACGAGCGCGCCCGACTCGGTCTGCTGGAACAGCGGGATCACCGCCAGGCCGGTCTTCGGCCAGTACAGGAACGCGTGCGGATCCCATTCGGCCGTCGAGCCCGAGTCCTTCTGGAACAGCTGCGACAGCCTGCGCGGGACGGCCGGGTCGCTGACGTCGAACAGCGAGATCTGCGTGCCCAGCGTCCGGCCCTTCTCGCTGGCCTCCTGGCCGATGCCGATCAGGCGGCCCTCGGCGCCGGGGTGCAGGTACGCCGAGTAGCCGGTGATCTTCAGCTCGCCCGTCACCTTGGGCGCCGCCGGGTCGCGCAGGTCCAGTGTGTAGAGCGGGTCTACCTGCCTGAACGTGACGCAGTAGCCCACCGGGCCGATGAACCTGACCGAGTAGATGCGCTCGCCCCGGCCGAGGCCGCCGACCTCGCCCGTCCTGGCCAGGGTGTCGGCCTTGAGCACGTACACGGCGCTGGAGCTGTTCTCGCCGTCCTGGGAGGTGAGCGTGGTCGCGACGCGGAGGTGGCCGTCGTACTCCGACAGCGAGTACTGGTTCAGCAGCCGCCCGGGGACCTTGCCCGAGGCCACGTAGGAGGGGGCGCCGGGGGAGGAGATGTCGAACCGGTGGACCTCCGTCTCCTCCGGCGGGACGGCAGGGGTCGGGGACGGGGTGGGCGCGGGTTCGGCGGAATCCGTCGGTTGCGGGTCCGTGGGCGTGGGCTCCTCGGCCGGGGCCACGCCTCCCGAGGTCTGCGCGGTCGCCGGGGTGTCCGCAGTGGCCGGAGTGTCTGGGGTGTCCTCCACCGGCTGGGGCATCCACCAGCGCGGGTTGCTGGCCACGTAGAGGCTGCTGCCGGTGCCGTACACGATGTCGCCGTCGGCCGCCAGGCTGATCGGGTCGGTGCCGGCCGCGGTGACGCCCTGCGCGAGGTCGACGGTGTGCACGGTGAGCAGCGAGGTGCCGGTGTAGTCGGCCGGGTGGCTGATCCGGTCGCACTTCACGGAGTCCTTCTTGACCGTCCCGGACGCGTCCGTGATCTCGATCTTGGGGAGCCAGGCCTCGGCCGGGGCCTTGCGCACCGCCGCCTGGTTGCGCTTGACGCGCTCGGCCTCCGAGACCTCCCCGTTGATCACGGGGAACGTGATCTCCGGCTGGCTGCGGGTGACCAGCCGGACCGTGGAGCCGACCATCCTGGCGTCCACGTACGAGCCCTGTGTCTTGATCGTGCTGAGCACCTTGGGCTGCCCCGACAGATCGACCAGCACGTATTTCGTCTCGCCCGGCCGGACGAAGTCCCTCGCCTTGTACATGATGTCGCCGCCGCGCATGAGCACCAGCGCGCGGTCACCGGAGACCAGCAGGTCGGCGGAGACGCCGGGCAGGCCCTTCTCGGTCAGCCTGAGTGAGGCGGTGACCTTCCTGGTGGCGGTGTCGATGATCCGCAGGACGCCGTCCTTGACGGTGATGACCCGGTTGCCGTCGGTCTTGACCGCGTCGGGCTCGTCCACGCCGGCCTCGTGCACGTTCGTCGTGGAGTGCTCGGGGGTGTCCGCCTGCTCGGCGGCCACGCGGGCGTCCTTCGCCAAGGCCGCGTAGGGCAGGATGCCGCCGTCGAAGCCGTACGCGGAGACGTTCCTGGCGGCGTGCTCGCGCAGCCCGGACAGCAGGTCGTCGCAGCTGGTGTAGGCCACCAGGCGGATCGCGCCGAGCGGGCTCGTCCTCGGCTTCGGCGGCGGCCCCGCGGCCGTGGAGGTGCAGGCGACCGTTACCGTCGCGAGCGCCGCGGCGGCCGTGGCCGCACGGATCAGCGTCTTCATGCCCTCATTGACGGCTCTCCCGGCCGGATGGTTCAGGACCGCCTGTTGGGATTGACGGTGAAGACCGGGCTGAAGTCGATCTCGTCGGGCACCTCGAGCAGCTTGCGCACCAGCTTCCCGGTGAAGTCGACCACCTGGATCTCGTCGTTGGTGCCGTTGTCCTGCTCCCAGCAGTAGAGGTGGGTCTCGTCGTAGAAGCCGAGGACCTTGTCGCAGTCGGAGGAGAACTTGCGCACCCGCTCGCCGGACTGGGAGTCCCAGACGCAGTGGTCGCCGTCGCCGCCGTTGGGGCAGTTGGTGACGAACGTCTTACCCGAGGGCGAGAAGATGTCCTGCGTGCCGGCGGAGAGCGTGCCGATGCCCGGCAGGGAGCGCGTGGCCTTGCCTTCCGTGTTGAAGAAGCGCAGGCCGCGGTTCTTCTCGTCGCCGTAGACGTTCACCGCGCCCTCGTCGTCGCCGTCGAAGCCGAAGGCCGTCTTGCGCACCGAGGTGTCGGAGACGTTCACGGTGGTGGCATTTTTCCCGGCCACGTCGATCAGGACGAATCCGAGGTAGATCCAGTCCTTGCCGCTCTTCTTCTCGACGTTGAGCAGGATCTTGGAGCCGTCCTTCGACCAGGCCCTGATGCTGCTGATCAGCGGCTCCTTGACGGTCTTGATCGTCGTACGGTCGCCGTTCTGCCGGTCGCTGATGATGACGAAGTCGTAGTCGTCCGAGCTGTAGCTCCTGCCCCTGGTCGCGAGATAGCGGCCGTCGGGGGAGACCATGGACTCCCAGTTGCCGGCGTACTTCGTGTAGGAGCCGTGCAGGGAGCCCCTGGCGTAGTCGATCCAGTCGTCCTTCTTCTTGTCGTAGACCTCGTAGGACGTCAGGACGACCGCGTCGCGCGGGTCCTCGTAGAGGGACATGCCGCCCGCGCCCGGGATCGACACCCGCTTGCCCGTCGCCGGCACGGCCGGCTGGCTGGGTGACTGGCTGGCGGTCGTCTTGGACCTGGTCGGGCCGGGTGACGGGGTGCGCGGGGGGTCGGCCAGCGTGCCCTTGTCGGCCTGGATGTACACGATCACGCCCGCCAGGATCAGCAGCGCGACCGCCACCGTGATGCCGGCGATGAGCGGCGCCCGGCCCTTCCGCTGCGGCGGGCGCGGCTGCTCCGCCCAGCTCGGATGGGTGGGCTGCTGACCGTAGGGGCCCGGAGGATGCCACGAGGGCTGGGCGGACGGCGCGACGGAGCCCGTGTGCGGGACCGGGCCCGAGTACGGGTTGGGACCGGACGGGGGTCCCTGCGGATGGGGACCGGACGGCGGTCCCTGCGGATAAGGGCCGGACGGCGGACCTCCGTACGGTCCCGGAATGGGGCCTGACGCGGGTCCTGATGGTGCGGAGAAGGGGGGCGCGGGCGCGGCCTCGGCCGCGGCCTGCGCGAGGATGCCAGGGTTCGGCGCGGAGCTCGGTGCGGAGCCGGGCGCGGGGTGCCGCAGCAGCCGCATGATGACCTGCTCGGCCGTCGGCCGCTGCGCCGGGTCCTTGGCCAGGCACGCGGCCGCCACGTCACGCAGCTGGCCGTCCAGCACGCTGAGATCGGGATGGTGGTTGAGCACGCGGTTGATCACCGCGGGCATCGTGTCGCTGCCGAACGGCGCCTGGCCGGAGGCCGCGAAGACCATCGTGCTGGCCCACGCGAACATGTCGGAGGCCGGGCCGACGGTGTGGCCCATGATCTGCTCGGGCGACATGTACGCCGGCGTGCCCACGACCATGCTGCTGATCGTCGAGGTGGCGTTCAGCGCCCGCGCGATGCCGAAGTCGATCACTCTGGGGCCGTCGGCGCCGATGATCACGTTGGCCGGCTTGAAGTCGCGGTGCACGATGCCCGCCTGGTGGATCGCGGCGAGCGCGGTGGCGGTGCCGATGGCCAGCCGGTGCAGGACGGAGCCCGTGCGCGGCCCCTCTTCCTGCACGACCCGGTGTAAAGAGGGCCCCTCGATGAACTCGCTGATGATGTACGGCCGATCCTGCTCGGCCCCGGTGCCGAGGACGGCCGCGGTGCAGAACGGCGCCACCTGCTGGGCCACCTGCACCTCGCGCAGGAACCTCTCGATGCTCACCTGGTCGCCCGACAGGTCAGGCCTCAGCCACTTGACCGCAACCCGTGAGTCATTTTGGCCTTTGGCCAGGTAGACGACGCCTTGACCGCCCTCGCCGAGCCGGCCGAGGAGATCCAGGCCCCCAAGCCGCTGTGGATCCCCGGGGCGTAGCGGAGCGAAGGTTGCCATGTAGGGATTCTGGCCCTACGGCGCGCATCCGCAAAAACTACCCGCCGGTAGCCGGGCGGAATATCCTTCTGCCATGCACGTGACGTCCAGCGGTAGGACACGGCACATCATCGCTCCCTTTACCGGCGAAACCCTCGCCGAGCTGCCCATATCGGACGTTGACGACGTCCGACGGGCGTACGAGAAGGCCAGGGCGGCCCAGGCCGAGTGGGCGGCCAGGCCCGCGGCGGAACGGGCGAGACCGTTCCTGCGGCTGCACGACGCGATCCTGGACCGTAGGGACGAGATCCTCGACATCGTCCAGAACGAGACCGGCAAGGCCCGCAAGCACGCCTTCGAGGAGGTGCTCGACGTCGCGGGCTGCAGCCTCTACTACGCCCGGCGCGCGCCCGGCCTGCTCGCCCCGCGCGCCCGCAAGGGCATCTTCCCCATGGCCACCCGGGTGGTGGAGCTGCGCCAGCCCAAGGGCGTGGTCGCGCTGATCTCCCCGTGGAACTATCCGCTCGCGCTCGGCGTCACCGACGCGGTGCCCGCGCTGCTGGCGGGCAACGCGATCGTGCACAAGCCGGACACGCAGACCGCGCTGTCCGCGCTGTGGACCATCGACCTGCTGGCCGAACTCGGCATGCCGCGCGACATCTGGCAGGTGGTGCTCGGCGAGCCGGCCGAGATCGGCGACGCGCTGCTCGACGACGCCGACTACGTGGGGTTCACGGGCTCCACGCGCGGCGGCAGGAAGATCGCCGAGGAGGCGGCCAAGCGGCTCATCGGCTGCTCGCTCGAACTGGGCGGCAAGAACCCGATGGTGGTGCTCGACGACGCGGACCTGGACGTGGCCGTACAGGGTGCCATCCGGGCCTGCTTCACGAACGCGGGCCAGCTCTGCCTGTCGATCGAGCGCCTGTACGTGCACGCGTCCGTGTTCGACGCGTTCGCCGAGCGCTTCGTCGCCCAGGTCAGGGGGCTCAAGCTGGGCGCGGGCCACGACTGGTCGGTGCAGATGGGCTCGCTGACCTCGCAGCGCCAGCTCGACACGGTCACCGCACACGTCGAGGACGCCCTGGCCAAGGGCGCGACCCTGCTGACAGGCGGCAAGGCCAGGCCCGACCTCGGCCCGCTGTTCTACGAGCCGACCGTGCTCACCGGCGTCGGCGAGGACATGGAGCTGTGCCGCAACGAGACGTTCGGGCCGGTGGTGGCGCTCTACCCGTTCTCCTCCGACGACGAGGTGGTGGAGCTGGCCAACGACACCATCTACGGCCTCAACGCCTCCATCTGGACCTCCAGCCTCCCGCGCGGCCGGGCGCTCGCCGCCCGCGTCAGGGCCGGCACGGTCAACATCAACGAGGGGTACGCCTCGGCCTACGCCTCCTACGACGCTCCCATGGGCGGGATGAAGGCGTCCGGCCTGGGGCGCCGGCACGGCGCGGAGGGGCTGCTGCGTTACACCGAGTCCAAGACGGTGGCCTCGCAGGCGGGCTGGCTGGGGTTCGAGCCACCTTTCGGGCTGCCGTACGAGAAGTGGGCCGTCACCCTGGCCACCACGCTCAAGGCGATGCGGCGGCTGCGGCTGAAGTGACGGCTGCGCGGTGGACATGAACGATCAAGGCGCGGAATAACCGGCCAGGGCCCGGTGTCGTTGACGACCATGGAGATTCGTTACGTCGGAGGGCCCACGGCGGTCCTGGAGCTCGGCGGAGTGCGCCTGGTGACCGACCCCACGTTCGACGCGCCGGGCGACTACCCGATCGGCAACAGGGCGCTCACCAAGACCGCGGGGCCGGCCGTGGAGCTCTCCTCGCTCGGGCCGGTGGACGCCGTGCTGCTCTCGCACGACCAGCACCCGGATAACCTCGACAGAACCGGACGGGACTACCTGGCGTCCGTGCCGCTGATCCTGTCCACGGGGTCGGCGGCCTCGCGGCTGGGCGGCTCGGTACGTGCCCTCCCCAACTGGACGTCTGTCACGGTGGGCGACGCTTTGCAGGTGACCGGAGTCCCGGCGCAGCACGGGCCGGACGGGACCGAGCACCTGGTGGGCGAGGTCACCGGGTTCGTGCTCAGCGGTGAGGGCCTGCCGACCGTTTACGTCAGCGGGGACAACGCCTCGCTCGACGTCGTACGGGAGGTCGCGGAGCGGGTCGGCCCGGTGGACGTGGCGCTGCTGTTCGCGGGCGGGGCCCGCACGCCGCTGGTGGCCGGCTTCCTGACGCTGACCAGCGAGGACGCGGCCGCGGCCGCCGAGATCCTGGACGCCCGGTACGTGGTGCCGCTGCACTTCGAGCACTGGGCGCATTTCACGCAGGGGCGGGAGACCGTGGAGAAGGCGTTCGCCGGGTCCGGCGACCGCCTGCGGCTGCTGGCTCCCGGCGAGAGCACCCGACTCGCCTGACCGCCTCGCGGGATCGGCTTCTGGCGAACGGGCGCGACCTTCCCCGCCCACGTCTGGGAGGGTGAAGCGGTGAGCTGGAACGTGCGAGCGCTCGACGTGCTGGCGGCGGGGGAGCCCACCCCGCTGATCGACTTCCCGGTGCGGGCGCCCGGGATCAGGCTGCTGCTGAAGGACGAGTCCGCGCAGCCCACGGGGAGCCTGCGGCACCGCCATGCCAGGGCGCTGTTCCGCCGGGCGATCCTCGACGGGCTGGTCACCGAGGGCACGACCGTGGTGGAGGCGACGGGTGGCAGCGCGGCCGTGGCGCAGGCGTGGTTCGCGCGGCGGCTCGGGCTGCCGTACATCGTGGTCATGCCGGGCGCGCGGAGCGAGGCGCGCGCCCGGGCGGTGGAGGCGCTCGGCGGGGAGTGCAGGTTCGTGACGCCGCCGCTGGCGATCTACGACGCGGCCCGCGGGATCCCGGGCCATTTCCTCGACCAGTTCGGGCGTGCGGCCGAGCACGACCTGGGGGAGGAGCTGTTCGGGCAGGTGCGGCCCGACTGGGTGGTGACGGGGGCGGGCACGGGCGCCACGTCCGCGACGCTCGGCCGCTGGATCCGCGACCACGATCTGCCCTGCCGGGTCGCAGTGGCAGATCCCGATAATTCGGCATATTTCCTGGGGTGGACCCTCGACGTGCCCGACTACGCGACCGGGATGCCGTCGCGGATCGAGGGCATCGGACGGCCCCGCATCGAGCCCGGGTTCCGGCCTGACCTCGTCGACCTGGTCGTTCCCGTGCCCGACGCGGCGAGCGTGGCGGCGGCCAGGCACATCAGGGAGGTCACGGGGCTGCCGGTGGGCGGTTCGTCGGGCACGGCGCTCTGGGCGGCGCTCGAGCTGGTCGAGCGCATGCGGGCCAGGGGCGAGAGCGGCACGGTGGTGTCGGTGCTCGGGGACGCCGCCGACCGGCATCTGGCGACATATCACGATGACGCGTGGGCCGCCGGAAAGGGGCTGGACAGCGGGCGGCACAGGGACGAGCTGCGGAGCCGTACCGGCGTCTGAGGTCGCTCAGATCAGGGGGTGGACGACCCAGACGTTCGGCTCCACGTACACCGCGTGGTCGTGCTCCACGTCGCAGTGCACCGGGGTGAGCGCGCCCGGCACCTCCAGCGGTCCCGAGCGGTCGAACGGCAGGCCCGTCCACTTCCGCCACTCCGCCAGCGTGCCCGCCACCACCATCGAGCGGGGCGCCACCTTGACGATCTTCCCGCCGGCCCGCACATGCACCCGCAGCCAGGCGTCATGGGGCAGGCCGTCGGCGCGGGTCCTGAAGGCGTACTCGGACATGGGGGTGTGCGGTTCGAGATGCTTCCTGTTGGGCCGGACGGGCGCCACCAGCTCGGCATAGCCGAGGCGGGCGGCGTGGTCGCGCATGCCCGCCAGCATCACCGAGGACAGGCCCGTCCCCTGCAGGTCGCGGCGGACGCTGATCTCCAGGGCGGAGATGCTGTCGGGGCGCGTGCCGCGCTCGCGGGCCAGCCAGCCCGACCTGATCACGCCGTCCCACCCGTCGTCGGGCAGTTCGGCGCCCTCCGAGAGGAACGGGATCATGCAGCCCCGCGCCACCAGCCGCCCCGGCTCCGCCTCGTCATCGGCCACCAGCACGTACTCGGCGTAGGTCGTGGTGGCGAAGGGATAGAACAGGTCCGCGATCGGGTCCTGCAGCACGAACTCCTGCCACGTATGGTCCATCTCGAACAGCGACGGCGCGAACTCGGGACGCTCCGCCAGCGTCGTGATCTTGATAGCCATGCGGACCATTTTCACATTACGGCCGACCGGTACGCGCACCAATAAACCGGGCAAGGAAGCGTGCGCTACCGTCGGCCGCATGACAGAACTTGACGCCAGGCTGCGAGCCATCACCGACCTGATCGTGGCCGAGGCGCGCGAGGGCGGCGGCAGGCACGAGTACGACGGCCGGATCCAGGACCTCTCACCCGAGGGCGTGCGGTCCGGGCTGGCCCGGCTCGGCCAGGGGCCCGCGCCCGAGGACGCGCATGACGCCGAACACCTACAGGTGTTCGAGGAGAGCCTGCGTACTCAGTTCGGCGAGCTGGAGCTGCACCGGAAGAACCCGCTGATCCACCTCTCGAACCTCGACCTCGCCTGCTACGACCGCGACTACGCCCCCGAGGCGGAGCGCGCCGCGGCCAAGGCGGCCCACCTCGGGCTCTGGCCCGACGCCGTGGACCAGGCGATCGCCTCGCTCGACCAGGTCCCGGCCCCCGTCGCGAAGTCCCTGCTGGCGGCGGTCAAGGGCCTGGCCGCCGGGGTCACGGACGAGGCCGCCCTCGAGGCCCACGGACGGCTCGTCGCGCACGTCGAGCGGGCCGCGGCCGAGGGCGACCCCGACGCCGCGCTCGGCGGCGAGGCCCTGGCCAGGCTCATGGGCACGGCCGAGGGCCTGCCGGTCGATCTCGGCAGGCTGGCCGAGCGGGCCGACGCCGAGCGGGACCGGCTGATGGCGCTGCTCGCCGAGTCCTGCGCCAAGCTGGGGGAGACGGACAGGGCCCCGCTGGACGTCGTACGCGAGCTGGTCAAGGACCACCCCGACGCGGACGGCGTGATCGAGGCGGCGCGGATCGGCACCGAGAAGGCCATCGCGTTCACGCGCGAGAAGGATCTCGTGCCCTACCACGACGGCGAGTGCCTGGTGGGGCTGGCGCCCGAGTCGCGGCGCTGGGCGATGGCCATGATGGCGTGGAACTCGCCCGGCGAGCCCGAGGGCCCGTCCTGGTACTACATCACGCCGCCGGACACGTCCTGGCCCGAGCAGGACCAGGAGGAGTGGCTGGAGGTCTTCAGCCGTACGACGCTGCCGGCGATCAACGTGCACGAGGTCGCGCCCGGCCACTTCTCGCACGCCCGCGCGCTGCGGCGGGCGAAGTCCGACGTGCGCAGGCTGCTGCAGTCGATGGCGTTCATCGAGGGGTGGGCGCATTACGCCGAGGAGCTCTGCGTGGAGGAGGGCTTCGAGGCGGACGACCCGCGGTTCGAGATCGGGGTGTGGGTGGAGGCGCTGATCCGCGTCACCCGCCTCGCCTGCGCGATCGGCGTGCACACCGGGCAGATGACGGTCGAGGAGGGTGCCAGGCGCTTCGAGGCCGACACGCATCTGGCCGGGCCCGCGGCGCTGTCGGAGGCCAGGCGGGCGTCGTTCGACCCGACGTACGGGCGTTACACCTGGGGCAAGCTGCTCATCCTCGACCTGCGGGAGCGGGCGCGCAAGGAGTGGGGAGCGGGCTTCACCCTGCAGCGCTTCCACAAGGCGCTGCTCGACCTCGGCTCGCCGCCCCTGGGCCTGATCGACCGCATCCTCTGAGCGCTCGCTCGTGGCCATCGCCCGAGCGCAGGGCCGCCGGGGAGCTCCCGCGCCGTACAGCACGCATTCCCTGGAGCGACCGACGACACCTCCGGTAGCGTCGGTCGCGAGCGAGGGAGGTTGGGCCTGTGCGGGAGCTCTCTGGCAAGACCGCCGTGGTGACGGGTGCGGCCGGCGGCATCGGGCGCGCGCTGGCGTTGAGGTTCGCGGCCGAGGGCATGACGCTGATGCTCGCCGACGTCGATCCCGGCGGCCTCGCGGAGACGGCCGCCCAGGCGGGCGACGGAAAGGTGCTCACGCAGGTCACCGACGTCTCCGACGCGGCGGCCGTACGGCACCTGGCCAACCGCTGCTTCGGCGAGCTCGGCGCCGTGCACGTGCTCTGCAACAACGCCGGCGTCTTCCAGGGCGGGCGCATGTGGACCCGCGGCGAGGACGACTTCGCCTGGCTGCTCGGCGTGAACCTGTGGGGCGTGCTGCACGCCGTCCGCGAGTTCGTGCCGCGCATGATCGAGCAGGACGCCGAGGGGCACATCGTCAACACGGTGTCGGTGGCCGGGCTGTTCGCCACACCAGGGGCCGGCGGGTACGCGGTCACCAAGTACGCCGCGCTGGCCGCGTCCCAGGCCCTCGCCCATGACCTGGCCGCCGCGGGGGCCAAGCTCCGCGTGACCGCGCTCTGCCCCGGCGCGGTCAGGACGCGCATCGCCGACTCCGCGCGCGTGCGCCCGCACACCCTGGTCAGCACCCCCACCCAGGACGAGGTGGAGGTCCAGGAGTCCGTCAGCAGGTCGGCGGAGCGCGGCATCGAGCCGTCCCAGGTGGCCGACCTGGTCGTGGAGGCGATCAGGGAGGAGCGGTTCCTGGTGCTGACCGATCCCCGGTACGCCGCCCGGCTGCGCCTGCAGACCGAGATCCTGCTCAGCGGCAGCCTGCCGTCCTACCAGTGACGTTCGTGTCCCAGCACCCGCTTCACCCGTCCGGTACGCGGCTTGACCAGCAGCCGGACGAAGTCACCCGGCAGCACGTCGTGGTAGACGCCCTCCTTGACCAGGTATGACGTGGCCTTCTCCGAGCTGCCGTCGTGCAGGGCGAGGTAGTGGCAGCGCCTGCTGCTCATCGAGTCGGGGTCCATGTCGATGACGGCCCAGCGCTTGACGACGTAACCGGAGACCTCCTGCCGGCTAGGAACGGGGCCGGCCGAGCCGGGATCCTCGATCTCGATGCCGCGCCAGCCGCTGCCGGTGTAGATCCACTCCTGCCGGGGGTCCACCGGCGCGCCCTCGGACCCGGCGATCTCCCGCCCGGCCTCGGTCAGCAGGAAACCCCTTCCGGCCATGAGCAGGCTCATGCCGGCCACGAACGACACCACTGTCGCGATCATCCCCGGCCACGACAGCCCGGCCGCCGAGAGAGTGGCGTACCAGGGGACCACGAGCCCCATGGCCAGGAGCAGCGGCACGATCATGGTCCGCCAGCGCCTGCGCGCCAGGCCGAGCTCGATGGCCGCGTGCCGGACGAGCAGGACGAGGTCGCCGTCCAGGTCGGAACCCTCGGGCATGAGCGCCATCACCGGCGCGTACGGCCGGCCTCCCAGGCGGGCGGCCACCCGTTCCAGGACCCATCGCTCATAAGGGCGGAGCGGCTCCTGCCCGCTCGGCGCCAACGAGAGGCGTTCGCCCTCGATCGTCACCCACCCGCGCTCCGCCAGGTCAAGCAGCGCCGCATGGAACACATCCTGGGACCGCATCCCGCGTAAGAGCTCGGCCACGGGCGCGGGCACCTCGTACCGGGGCGCTTCCCGGGGCCGTTCGCGGCTGGACGCCTTGAAGGCGGCGGCCAGCGCGGTCACCCACAGGGCCCACGCCGTCACCGGCCAGACAAGATCCATCGTTCTGTGTTAGCACGAGTGCCGCCTGCAGGCCAGGTGTAATGCACAGGGCCGATAGACTGTGGTTACCGCATTTCGCCTTTGGGGGGTTTCTCACGGTGTCTGAATTCGACACAGTGCTGGTGGTCGACTTCGGCGCGCAGTACGCGCAGCTGATCGCCAGGCGCGTGCGCGAGTGTCACGTCTACTCCGAGATCGTCCCCTCGACGATGCCGGTCGAGGAGATGCTGGCGAAGAACCCCAAGGCGATCATCCTCTCCGGCGGCCCCTCCTCGGTCTACGCCGAAGGCGCGCCGCCGGTGCCGCACGGGCTGTTCGACACGGGCCTGCCCACGTTCGGCATCTGCTACGGCTTCCAGGCCATGGCGCAGGCGCTGGGCGGCGAGGTGGCCCGCACCGGCGTCGCCGAGTACGGCGGCACCGCGCTCGAGGTGCTCAACGAGGGCGTGATCTTCGCCGGCCTGCCGGGCGCCCAGACGGTCTGGATGTCGCACGGCGACAGCGTCGCGGCCGCCCCCGAGGGCTTCACGGTGACCGCCTCGACGCGCGAGACGCCGGTCGCCGCCTTCGAGCACCCCGGGCGCGGCCTGTACGGCGTGCAGTTCCACCCCGAGGTGCTCCACTCCGAGCACGGCCAGACGGTGCTCAAGCACTTCCTCGACGCGGCCGGCTGCCGCCCCTCGTGGACGATGCTCAACATCGTCGAGGACTCCGTCGAGGCGGTGCGCCGCCAGGTCGGCGACGGCCGCGCGATCTGCGCGCTGTCGGGCGGCGTCGACTCCGCGGTGGCCGCCGCGATCGTCCAGCGGGCCATCGGCGACCGGCTGACCTGCGTCTTCGTCGATCACGGTCTGCTGCGCAAGGGCGAGGCCGAGCAGGTGGAGCGCGACTTCGTGGCCGCCACGGGCGTGAAGCTCCGCGTGGTCGACGCCGCCGACCGCTTCCTCAAGGCCCTCGACGGCGTCTCCGACCCGGAGGAGAAGCGTAAGATCATCGGCCGCGAGTTCATCCGCGTCTTCGAGGACGAGCAGCGCGCCATCATGGCCGACGGCCCGGTCGAGTTCCTGGTCCAGGGCACGCTCTACCCCGACGTCGTGGAGTCGGGCGGCGGCACCGGCACCGCCAACATCAAGTCCCACCACAACGTCGGCGGCCTGCCGGAGGATCTCCAGTTCAAGCTGGTGGAGCCGCTCAGGGCGCTGTTCAAGGACGAGGTCCGCCGGGCGGGCGAGGAGCTCGGGCTGCCGGCCGCCATGGTGTGGCGCCAGCCGTTCCCCGGCCCCGGCCTCGGCATCCGCATCGTCGGCGAGGTCACCCGCGAGCGCCTCGACCTCCTGCGCGAGGCCGACGCGATCGCCCGCGAGGAGCTGTCCCGGGCCGGCCTCGACCGGCAGATCTGGCAGTGCCCGGTGGTGCTGCTGGCGGACGTGCGCTCGGTGGGCGTGCAGGGGGACGGGCGCACGTACGGGCACCCCGTGGTGCTGCGGCCGGTGACGTCGGAGGACGCGATGACGGCCGACTGGGCGCGGGTGCCCTACGACGTGCTGTCGCGCATCTCGACCCGGATCACCAACGAGGTCCGCGAGATCAACCGCGTGGTCGTCGACGTGACCAGCAAGCCCCCCGGCACCATCGAGTGGGAGTAATTTCTCTTCCGGGACGTCCACGTGCTCGCCGATCAGGGGGACGAAACGGGCGGGTGTCAGCAGGCGCTCCTGGACCAGGCGGCCCCGCCGCTTGCCGAAGAGCGTGACGATCTCGCTCAGGCCCTCCTGGATCGGCATGACCAGCCGCCCGCCCTCGGCCAGTTGCTCGGCGAGCGGGGCGGGCACCGTACGGGCCGTGGCGGAGACGACGACGGCGTCGAAGGGCGCGTGTTCCGGCAGGCCGGCGGTGCCATCACCGATCACGACCTCGGCGTTCGCCGCCCCTACGGCGGCGAGGTTGGCCCGGGCGTGCTCGGCCAGGTCGGCGTGGCGCTCCATCGAATACACCTGGCGGGCCAGGCGGGCGAGCAGGGCGGTCTGGTAGCCGTACCCGGTGCCGATCTCCAGGACCGTCTCCGTGCCCGACAGCCTCAGGGCGTCGATCATCTGCGAGATCAGGGACGGCTGCGACGTGGGCTGCCCGTGGCCGATGGGGACGGGCTCGTCGCACGGAGCACGCGCGGCGTAGCGTGGCGGCACGAACCGGTCACGTGGCGTGGTGGCGATGGCGGCCAGCAGTCGCGGATCTTCAACCCCGGACCACTGGGCGGCCTCCACCAGCGGGTCGTACTTCATCGGCGGTCACCGGCCGCAGGCCCCCGCCGGCATGCTTCTCAGAGCCATGCCCACCTGCTTCCCAGCCGCCTCGATCCGAATCCACGAGCGGGCACCACGCCACCCGGCGTGGTGCCCGCTCGACGGGTGGGTCGGGTGTCAGCAGTTCCTGCCGCTGTTGATGCAGCGGACGACGGTGCTCATGAGCTTCTCCGACATCACCCCGATGGAGCCGGCGTGGTCGGTGCTCGGGTCGTGCCGTTCGCTGGCGAACGTGTCCACCGCGAAGGGGATGTCCGCCGTGCCGGACACGTTCTCGTAGGTCAGCGTCATCCGGAGTTGCGGCACGGCCTCGGTGCCGCCCGGGCATGCGCCGGTCTCGTCAGGGAAGACGAGGTGCGTACGGTGGTCGGCGCTGTCGAGGTTCCGGCCGTCCCAGCAGCTCGGCATGTCGAAGACGCGGACCAGGTCGCTGCCGGAGGGGCAGATCGGGTACTTGTCGGTCAGCCGGTCGGTGAAACCCGTGCAGGTCCACGTCGGCCGGGCGTTGGCGCCGCCGTTGGTGACGGCCCTGGCGTCGCCGGAGACCATTCTGAGGAATCTCGGCGCGGCCGTGACCTCTGATGTGGGGTTGCCGCGGTATTCGAGCCTGACCGACGACGGCTGTACGGGGGTGCCTACGTCATCCGTGCCGGTCCCGTCATCGGAGCCGCGTACGCGCAGGGTCGGCCAGAAGTAGGCGGACCGGTCGGCGGCCGTGCGGCAGCTGGTATCCGCCTCCGCCAGGGTCTCGTTGGTCGAGAAGGCGTCGGTGGACAGGTTGCCCACGTAGTCCAGCTGGTGCTGGGCCCCGTCCGACATGCCGGGGGCGAGGATGAGGTCGTCGGCGTTGGAATGGCCTGCGCCGGTCGTACCGCATCGGGAGACGAACGTGCCCGTTGAGCCGTTCTGGTCCGCCTGCGGCTGCTCTGTCTCGGGGACCTTGCGGATGTCGACGAAGTCGTCGGCCGAGGGGCCGGCGTCCCGCGCTGAAGAGCCGCCGAGTGTGCAGGTGGCGAGTCGGTCGAGGCCGGTGGGGCGTTGGGTGACGCGTCCGATGGCTATGGCGATGCGGTCGAGGGTGGCGGCGCGTTTGCCGGCGAGGGGGCCGAGGATGGCGTTCTGGACGAAGTTGGGGCCGCCTTGTCCTGTTGATCGGGCGAGTCGGTCGTTGGCTTCTTGGAGTTGTCTGTCGAGGAGTGCGAGGTTCCGGTCGACTTCGGCCTTGGCGGCTGCGGGTATGGCGGGCAGTTTGCCGGCCACGCTGGGGCAGACGATGGACTGCGCCGCAGGGTCCTGGGTGTCACCGGGCTCCGCGGTGGGGGTGGCCTCGCTGGGCGGTGGGGTGGTCTCGGCGGGCGCCGGGGTGTCGGAGCCGCCGCCGAGTGTGCAGGTGGCGAGTCGGTCGAGGCCGGTGGGGCGTTGGGTGACGCGTCCGATGGCTATGGCGATGCGGTCGAGGGTGGCGGCGCGTTTGCCGGCGAGGGGGCCGAGGATGGCGTTCTGGACGAAGTTGGGGCCGCCTTGTCCTGTTGATCGGGCGAGTCGGTCGTTGGCTTCTTGGAGTTGTCTGTCGAGGAGTGCGAGGTTCCGGTCGACTTCGGCCTTGGCGGCTTCGGGGATGTCGGGTAGTTTGCCGGCCACGCTGGGGCAGACGATGGACTGCGCCGCGGCCGTACGGACGTAGAGGTTCACCGTGCCTGCCTGCGCGGACAGCGGAGCTCCCCACAGGACGACGGCGATGCTCCCGCCTAGGGCGGCAGCCCCCAGCCAGGGTCTGAATCGTCTTCCCCCCGATGGACTTCGCATGCGACCACTCCCTCCGGTTCTCGTGATGTGGGCAAGGAGTCCGATCTTCGAGAGGTACGCGGATCCCAAGCGGGGGGTTCATCAGGCGGTGACCGGCCCGGACGCAGGGCGGCGGACGGGCCACCCCTGACCAGCACGGATGCGTATTTATACACATTCGAGGATTGAACCCGGCCCGAGGCGCGGGTCGTACAACCGTGCGACGAACCGCGGAAGCACTCAAGCAAGCCAAGGCAGCGGTCGATGCGGAACACCAGCCCCATCTTGCGCTGGAGCCTCTGATGAAGCGGCCTCCGTCGCACCTACGTAGTCCGGAATAGGTACCTATATGGGGATTTTTCACCTCTTCCCCGAGAGCTCACTGAGGCATTCTCAAGGTGTGAGCGATCCACGCTCACCCGAAGAGGGGACGGCAGGAAACCGAACGGCAGCATCAACTCCTCAGCTGCCACTCGGGGTGCGGGGCAATGTACAGGGTTTCATGGAGCAGGATCTGGACAGCGGCGACCGGCCGCCGCCCGGTGGCGGGCCGGACGGCCTCGTGGTGGCTGCCCGCCGGCGACCTCGGCTCGGTGCGCAGCGCGCGCCGGCTCACCCGTGACAAGCTCGCCGACTGGGGCTTCGAGGCCCAGACGGACGTCGCGGAGCTGCTCGTCAGCGAGCTGGTGACCAACGCGCTGGAGCACGCGTACGGGCAGGTCCGCCTCAGCCTCTTCGCCGAGGACGGCCTGCTGCGGTGCGAGGTCGAGGACGAGAATCCCGAGCTCCCGCACCTGCGCACCGTCGATCCGGATGCGGAGAGCGGCCGCGGGCTGTTCCTGGTCAACGCGCTTTCCTGCTGCTGGGGCGGTGTCCGCACCCCTCGCGGCAAGGCCATCTGGTTCGAACTGCCGGCAATCGCCCTCACCGAGGCCTGCCCCCTGGACGCCCTCGCCTTCGCCGCGTGACCCCCGGTCTCTAGCTCTGATCGCCCGCTGGGCCGTCCGGATCGCCCGGCTTCTCCTGCGCCCGAACATTCGGTACGGCGTCGGCCGGCACGGGCTCGCCCGGCTCAGAACGTACGCGCCGGCCCCGCCGTACCGAGGCCGCCACCAGCCGCCCCACACTCCCCACGAGCAGCGGCACCAGCAGCACCCCGATGAGGATCGGCGAGGCCATGTACCGAAAGTCCTGCGCCGAGATGTTGGCCAGGATGGCCAGCTGCTGCCCGGCCACCACGGCGGCCACGCCCAGCACGTACCGGTTCCGCAGGGCCCAGGCCGCCAGCCCCACGGCCAGATAGGACAGGTACGCCCACAGAGCCCCCCGCCACAGCAGCCAGTCGTACTGCGGCGCCAGCGCGCCGGTCAGCCACGGGTCGGCCACCCGGTTCAGCTCCCACGACAGCGGCCGCAGCGAGTAGACCCAGCGCCCGGGGAAGTCGGGCACCTTGTTCGGTCCCACGTAGGTGTCGGCGTTGGGCCGCCGCGAGAACCGGTAGGTCATCCCCCCGATCGTGAGATCGTCCTGCACGGGTCTCCAGGCGATCGCCCCCCGGCACAGGCGCGCGTCCAGGATCATGCGCGGCTCGGAGAGCAGCAGCCGCTTCCAGAGGTCGAGCAGCTGGGAGGCGTGCGCGTCGGCCTGCTGCCAGCTGAAGTCCCGCCGCCAGATCAGCGGGTTGACCGTGTAGCAGGTCCCGCCCTCCTGCCACCGCGTCAGGGGCGCCACCGACGCCATGAGGGTCCTGTCCTGCTCGCTGAACAGCTCGGGATGGTCCCGGTACGCCACCGCGATGTCGCCGAACGCCGTGTGGTACACGTACGTCTTGGACGGGGCTGCGATGCCGAAGTTCGGGAAGACCAGGTTCGTGAGCACGAGCGGGAGGGCGGCGGCGAAGGTGCCGGCCAGGAGCAGCCGCACGCGCATCGTCCTGACGATCACCAGCAGCGCGACGACGGCGACGCCCACGACGAGGAAGCCGTTCGCCCGGAACAACCCGAGCAGCGTGAAGAGCACCCCGAGCCCGGCCAGGGCGGGCACGGTGACGGCGCGCCTGGCCGCGATCCGCGCGCACACGCCCGCGATGGCGATCGCGCAGATCGTGAACGGCACGTCCTTCCACAGCGTCACCGAGAACGCGCCCACGGGCGGCGCCAGCGGCATCAGCATCGCGACGAGAGTGGTCGGCAGGCGGGGCGCGCCGAGCGCCTTGAGAGACTGCGCCAGATACGTCAGCGCCGCCGCCATGGCGGTGGTCTGCGCGAACGTGACGGCGCCCAGGTCACCGGTCTTGGTGAAGCTGAGCCACAACAGCGCGTCGTAGAGCACCGAGTGATCGCTCACCCACGGCCCGACGACGGTGTGGCTGAGGTAGAGGACCGAGTCGCGGCTGAACAGGCCCGGGTAGAAGGCCGCCCACCAGCATCCGAGGACGGCCTGGACGACCGCGAAAGTCGCGAGCGCGACCCATCGCCTCCGCTTGCCCATGATCCTGATCAGGGGTAGCTGACTCCTGGCTTCGGCCCCTTGCCGCGTAGCAGCGTCGGGACCGTGACGAGGTGGTAGCCGCGTTTCTTGAGCTCCTTGAGGATCTCGGGCATGACCTTCACGGTCGCGGGGACCACGTCGTGCATGAGGATCACGCCGTCGCGCTTGGCCAGCCTGAGCACGGCCGACTTGATCTTCTTGGTGTCACGCAGCTTCCAGTCGAGCGTCGTGCCCGTCCAGAGCACCTGCGCCAGGTCCAGCTCGTCGGCCAGCCCGAGCACGCGGTCGTCGGTGTTCCCGTAGGGCGGCCGGAACATCTTCGGCCGCACCCCCGTGGCCTGCTGGATCGCGCTCTGGGCGGCCTTGATCTCGTCGAGGATCTGGTCGTCGGACAGGGACGGCAGCGAGGCGTGGGAGTAGGTGTGATTGCCGATCGCGTGCCCCTCCGCGAGCGCCTGCCTGGCCACCTGCGGCCGCCGCTCCACCTGCTTGCCGACCAGGAAGAACGTGGCCTTGGCCCCCGCCCGTTCGAGCGTCTTGAGCAGGGCGGGCGTGTTCGCGCCGGGGCCGTCGTCGAACGTCAGGGCCAGGCACTTGACCCGCGCGCAGTCGACCGTTGTCGCCTGGGCGGGCAGCGAGGTCATGGCCAGCGTCACCGCGAGCAGGGCATGAAACACCACGGATCACAGCCTAGGGCCAATGTGGCCAGACCGCGCATGTCAGCCCGTCTCGTTCTGAATACGCCCATCTCGCGAGCCAGGCCCGCGGGAACAGCGTCATCTGATGACGGTCACCAGCCGGGTGAACTCGGCGGGGAGATCGAACCCGTCCCACACTCGGTGGAAGCTCAACGCGCTCCCGACCGGCACCATGCGATCGACCCCGCGCCCGGCCAGCTCCCTGGCCAGCCTCTCCAGCTCCTCCTTGGCGAACCCGAAGTGCGTCATCGTCTGGTCCCGCCGCTCGACCAGCGTGACGAGCTCCGCCAGCGCCCCGAGCCTCGCGTGCGCGAACGTTCCCGCCCCCAGCCACTGCCTCGGCGCCGTGGCCGCCGCCGCCAGCGTCACGTTGGCCAGCGCGTTCCCGCGGAACTCGATGCTCTCCGCCAGCCCGTCGGCGGCCAGGCCGTAGGTGGATACCCGCTTCTCCACGGCCATCGCCGCATCGACCCCCCACCCGCGGACGGCCACCACCCGCGCCACGTGCTCGCAGAAGTCGGTCCGCGCCGCGTCGCAGTCGCCCTCCGCGCCCACCCAGAAGACGGTCCTGGGCGAGGAGCAGGCGGCCTGGTCGAACCAGTAGGTGTCGTTCACGAACCCCTCGGCCGCGGTGACCCGCGCCGCCCTGGGCGCGCACAGCCAGGCCGCCGCGCGCACGACGGCGAACGACGAGCGGTCGGGGAAGACCAGGTCGCGGGCGTGCGGGGCGAGCGGGTGGCGGCGCATCTCGCGTACGGTGCCGTCGCCGCCCCACACCACCCGCAGGTCGCAGGCGGCGGAGAGCGCGGCGGTGATGGCGTCGCTGCGGCCGTAGGAGACGATGCGCTGGGTGGCCGCGATGACCGGGTCCGCGTCGGTCAGGGCCTCGTGCAGGGTGTCCAGGATGACCTCGGCGACCGCGCCGGAGCGGGGCGACAGGCGCACGATGTTGCGGTTTCCCATCAGGGCCGACAGGGCCCAGGAGTAGACGAAGACGGTGTCGACGTTGGCGGGCGGGATGTGGAAGACCAGGCCGCGCGGCACGCGTACGTGCTCGGTCCCGAGACCCTCCACGGTGCGGGCCAGCTCGCTGGGCCGCAGGAAGAAGCCGAGCGAGCCCAGCTCGGGGTGGCGCCGCGCCAGCGCGGGCCGCAGCAGCCGCCTCCCGAAGGCCGCGAGGAACTCCCGGACCCGCTCGTCGCCCACGTCGAGCCCGCCGCCCAGCTCCCCGAGCAGCCCATCGACCGGTACGTGGGCCCCGGCGGGGAAGCGGACATCCAGCTTCGGGTCGTCCAGCATCAGCCCTGCCCCATGGTGTCGCTGCAGCCGCGTGCCTCCGCCCTGGGCAGCCTGCCCAGGACCTCGAACCGCTTGCCCGGCCAGTGCCCGTCATCGACGCCGCGCACCACACCCAGATCCTCGGTCAGCAGCACGTGGCCGGGGTATGAGGTGGGCAGCGTGCTGACGACCTCGATCAGCCCCGGCTCGCCGACGGCCGCCTCCTGCCAGGTCTCCGGATCACGGATCACCACATCGGCGAAATCGGGGCAGTAGAGCCCGTCGCCCTCCGGACCTTCCAGGAAGACGGTGCCGATCTGCTCGACCATCCCGTAGAAGTTGTGGATCCGGCTCAGCCCGCACTCGGCCGCCAGCCGCCTCCGGAACTCGGCGTTGTCCACCGCCTGCTCGGCCAGCCGCTTCCACCCGCCTGAGTGGATCAGCACCCCCTGCGAGAGGTCCACGCCGAGACCGCGCAGGTGGAGCCAGACCATGAACGTGAACCCGAAGACCAGGAACCGCTCGCTCCCGTGACGCGCCAGGAACGCCTTGACCGCCTCGGCGTCCACCCGCCCGTCCTCATCGAGCACGAACGTGTGGTCCCTGCCGAAGTTCATCATCCCGAGCACGCCGGCGCCCCGGGCGCTCAGCGTGGGGTCGCGGACGACGGAGCGGCTGTCCACGATCAGCATCGGCAGCCGCCGCTCGCCGAGCACCTCCCTGAGCGTCGCCGCCAGCATCCTGGTCTGCGCCGCGGCCGCCTCGCGATCGAGATAGACCCGGCTGGGCTGCTGCCCGGTGGTCCCGCTGGAGGTCAGCACCCTGAACACCTGATCCTCCCGCACGCTGCGCAGCTCGTGCGTCTTGAACAGCCGCACGGGCAGCCAGGGCAGCTCGACCAGCCGCTCGTACGGGGGGCGCGCGGCGATGGCGTCGAGGATCCTCCGGTACGGCGGGCAGGCCTGCCTGTGCCGCTCGGTGAGCGCCGCCAGCTCGCTCGCCAGGGCCGCCTCCCGCTCGCGCTCGGCCAAGCTGAACACGCTCACCGGGCCCCCTCCGCCCCACGGCGGGCCGCGGGGTGATCGTCGGCCGTCATGTGCGTGACTCCAGCGCCCGGTAGTCCACCTTGCCGGTGGACAGCAGGGGCAGGGTGTCGATGCCGCGGACGTCGAACCCGCTCCAATGGACCCGCAGCTCCGCCCCCAGCCGCCGTGCCATGATCGCGCAGCCGGCCGCGTCGAGGCCCTCGGCCCACACCGTCACCCGGTCGTCGCCGCTGGTGGCCGCCACCGGGACCGGGCCGCGCACCAGGCGCTCGACGTCGTCCAGGTTGACCCGCACGCCGAAGACCTTGGCGATCCGCTTGAGCCGCCCCGTGATGTAGAGGAACCCCTCGGAGTCGAGCCGCCCCAGGTCGCCCGTACGCAGGACGCCGCCCAGGTCGTCGCCCCTGGCCAGATCGGCGGCCGTCTCCGCGTAGCCCATCATGACGTTGGGCCCGTGGTAGACGATCTCGCCCTCGTCGACGGCCAGCCGTCCGCCGGGGATGGCCGCCCCGGCGGAGCCCGGCTTGTCGGCCAGGCGGTCGGGGGGCAGGACGGCGATGCGGGCCGTGGCCTCCGTCTGCCCGTACATCACGAAGAACCGATCGGCTTTGCCCGCGAACTCCGTGACCAGCTCCGGGCTGAGCCGGCCCCCTGCCTGGGTGAGGGTGGCGAGCGTCGGGTGCTCGGACCGCTCGTAGCGCAGTCGCCGCAGCATCTCGTACTGGTAGGGGACGGCGGCCAGCGACGTGCACCGGTGCGCGTCGAGATGCGTCCAGAACGACCGTTCGAGCAGCCCGGCCTCCGTCAGCATCACGGTCGCCCCCGCCGCCAGATGGCTGTTGAGCACCGACAGCCCGTAGCTGTAGTGCAGGGGCAGGCTGGTGGGCGCGATCTCGTCGGGGGTGATGGACAGCGCCGCGGCGATGGCGGCGGCATTGGCCTGCACGGCCTGGCGCGACAGGCGTACGAGCTTGGGATTGCCCGTCGAACCCGAGGTGGCGAGGAGCACGGCCAGGTCGGGATGGGGCTCGGGAACGTCGTGGCGTGGCGGCGGCGAGCCGTCGGCCGCGTGCGTGAAGCCGAGCAGCGCCGTCGGCCGGAACCGGGCCACCAGCTCGGCCAGCGCCCCAGGCGACAGGTCGGGATCGAGCAGCGCGACCGGCCGCCCCGACCGCCACGCGGCGAGATAGCGCAGCACCGACGTGAGGTTGTTGCGCATGCCGCAGAACAGCGGCCCGGGCCGCAGCCGGGCCAGGGCCTCCGCGGTGCGGTTGACGTGGTGGAGCAGGTCGTCGCCGCCGAGGCTCGCCTGCTCTCCCGCGACGACGAGGCGGGCCTGTGGGTGCGGGAACATCACAGCACCAGCCCGCCGTCCACGCCGATGACCTGGCCGGTGATGAAGGCGGCGACCGGCGAGAGCAGGAACGCGACGACGCCGGCGACGTCGGCCGGCGTGCCGAGCCGCCCGAGCGGGGTCGCCGCGACGGTGGCCGCGCGGGCGTCCTCGTCGAGCGTGGCGAGCATGTCGGTCTTGATGTAGCCGGGGGCCACGGCGTTGACCCGGATGCCGGTGGGCCCCAGCTCCTTGGCCGCGGCCAGGGTCAGGCCGATCAGGGCCGCCTTGGTGGCGGAGTAGACCGCCTGGCCCGCGCCGCCCATGCGGCCCATCATCGACGAGACCAGCACCACGGCGGGAGCGGTGCCGCGGCGCAGCAGCCTGAGCGAGGACTGCAGCGTGTACGTCGCCCCCACGGCGTTGACCTGGAAGAGCCGGTCGACCGTGTCGTGGCGGGTCATGCCGAGCGGGCCGCCGGCGTGCACACCGGCGTTGACCACGAGCGCGTCGAGACGGCCGTGCCGCTGGTAGATCTGCCGCATCACGGCGGACACGGCCCCGAAGTCGGCCACGTCGCAGGCGACCGAGTCGGTGACCCCGCCGCTCTCTGCGGCGACCTCGGCGGCGGCCTTCGCGGCCCGCTCCTGGTCGCGCCCGTGGAGCACGACGTCGTGGCCGGCCGCGGCCAGCGTGGCCGCGACGGCCCGGCCGATGCCCGCCGTCGAGCCGGTGACGAGGACGACCCTGCTCTCGGACGGGGCCTCAGACGGCGGCGCTGATGCCATGCTTCTCCAGCAGCTCGGCCGCCTTGGCGAACGAGCTCATGTCGATCATCTCGTCAGTGTCGATCATGATGGAGAACTCGTCCTCCATCGCGGCGATCAGTGCCATGTGGGCCAGTGAGTCCCACTGGCGGATGGCGCGGTATTCGAGCCCGTCGACGTCGGCGTCGGCCGGGAGGTTGAGCGCGCCGCGGAAGACGGCCCGCAGGCGGTCGAGATGACTCATGATCACTCACTCTCTGTCCTCAAGCCGCGACACAGTGTAGCGGGATCTGCGGGATGAGGAAAAACCAAGCCCCCGGCTCCAGTAATGGAACCGTATAACGGCGGGTGGCGCCCGTTGCGGACTGGGAATGTCGGACGGGACACGGTCCACCGTACGGGGGAATGATGGACGAATCCAATCACTGGTACGGGCACTCGCGCATACTCAGTAGATACTGCGGCCTGCCGGAGGAGTCGCCGAAACGCATCCAAGGTTTCCTCCAGCACGGCTGGAACTATCTTCACGGATTTCCGCCCGACGACCACTGGTGCAGCCCCGGATATCCCCGTTTCATCTGGTCCGACGTGCTGCGTCGCCGTGGCTGGTCCATGGGCCGCAGGGGACACTACCTCATCGGCGCGCCCTGGATTTACCTGCTGCACCTGGAGCCTGAGTTGGGCGCGGTGCCCGAGCGCAAGGGTACGATCTGGTATCCCTTTCATGGCTGGGAAAAGCATTCCGTCATTGGCGACCATGCCCGGCTGGCTGACGAAATCCGAAATGTCGAGACCGGGCCGGTCACGGTCTGCCTTTATTGGTTGGAATTCGCGAATCCGGACATTCGGCGAGCGTACGAATCGAGGGGGTTCCGGGTCATCTGCCACGGCGAGCGCGGCTCCCGCTGGGAGGGAAAGGGCCGCGACTTCCTGCGCAAGCAGCTGGTCCAGTTGCGGCGCCACCGCAGGGTGGCCTCCAACCGGCTCGGCAGTGCGCTGTTCTACGGCGCCTCGGTGGGCTGCGAGGTGGCCGTGTACGGGGATCCGATGCAGTTCGAGGACGAACGTCCCGAGTACGGCGGGACGGCGCGCCGCATGCGCCTCTGGCCCGACCTGCACGGCACGCACGTCGACCGCGAGCTGGCGGCGGAGGTGGCGCGGCGCGAGCTGGGATTCGAATATCAGGCGACACCGGAGGAGCTACTGCGAATGTTCGGATGGAAGCGGGCGCGGTCTGCATGAACAGGAATGAAGCGCCCGAGCGCGCCTCGCGGAGCGACGCCATGAACGCTGAAGCGCCGGAGAATGTCCGGTTGATCGGCGGCGAGATGCTGCTGTGGTCAGACATGTCCAACATGGGCGGCATCACGGACTGGCGGGGTGCGGCGCTCGAGCTGATCAGGAGGCTCATCCCGCCGAGCGGCCGGGTGCTGCTGGTCGGGCCGCATCCACAGGGGCTGGTGGACGAGGTGGTCTCCCAGGCTCCCTCGGCCGCCGTGCTGCTGCGCTCCTATCCCGACGCCTGCGCTCTCGGCGAACGGCATCGGGGGCTGGCGGTCTTCTGCGGGCGGCTGGAGGCGTTCGCCGCGGAGGAGCCGTACGACCTGGTGCTGGCGCTGGACGGGCTGCTGCGCACGCACTCCGCCGAGGCGCCCGCGGCGGCCTGGCGCGAGTCGCTCGGGGCGCTGGCCGGGCTGATCGCGCCCGGGGGCCGGCTGGTGCTCGGCGTACGCAACGACCTGGGCGTCGACAGGTTCCTCGAGGCCAGGCCCGCGGATCGGGAGGGCGGCGACGACCAGTGGGAGCCGCACGGCTTCGACCCGACCTACCCCGGCGGTCCCGCGGCTCTCGACCGGGGGCTGGAGTCGGCGGGGCTGAGCGTGCGGCGGTGCTACGCGGCGTATCCGGCCCGGCAGGCGCCCCGCGCGCTGCTGTCCCGCGAGGCGCTGGACGCCGACCTGCCGGACGCGCTCACGTTCCCGCTGAGCGCGCGGGGCGGCGACCGCATGCTGGTGGCCGACCCGCTCCAGCTGACGCGCCTGGTGTTCCGGCACCGCCTGGGGGAGGAGCTCGCCCCGCTGTGGCTGGCCGTGGCGACACGCCCGCCGCATGACACCGAAGCCGCCACTGTGGCGACACACCCGCCGCATGACGCCGATGAGCTGCCGCTCGGGCTCGTCGAGGAGGGCACGGCGCTGTACGAGCTCACCGGCGACGGCGTCAGGCGCCTCCCGGACGGCGAGGAGCGCCCGATCCCGGCGGGCCGGGTCGTGGAGGAGATCCTCGTGGAGGCCTGCGCCCGCGAGGACGTCCAGGCCGTGCGCGAGCTGCTGCGAAAGCTGGCCGGATGGCTGGAGGCGGGCGGCGACGTGTCGGCCGCGACGGACAGCCTGGTGTACGACGGCGAGCGGTTCGCGGCCACCAGCCCGGCCGCGGGCCCGTCCATGCCGCCCGAGCCGAAGGTCGTCCTGTGCCGGATCCTGTGGCGGTTCGCGGTCAGGCTGCTGGCGGCCGGCCACCACCACCCGTGGCCGTGGCCGCTGGAGGCCGACCAGCTCACGCTGACCCTGTGCGGCATGGCGGAGCGCCCGTGCGGACAGGGCGACCTCGACCGCGCCCGCAAGCTGGACGCCGAGCTGGGCTGCCCCGGCGAGGAGCACGTGCCCACGTACCGTGACCTGCTCGGGGCCCGCGACCGTCTGGCCGACCAGCTCACCGCGGCCCTGGCCAGGATCTCGCGCCTGGAGACCAAGCTCTCCTACCGGGAGCGCGAGCTGGTGCGGGCGAAGGCCAAGCTGCGCAGGAGCCAGCGCAAGGCCTCCGCCTACCGCAAGACGCTCGGGTACCGCCTCTCCCGCCGCCTGGCCCGCCCCCGCAAGGTCGCCCGCAGGGTCTTCCGACTGCTGTCCGGATAGCCATGGAGAAACGGATAACCACCCAGAAAGAGGAGAGCGTGTGCCGGTTCTTTCGGTGATAGTCCCGTTCCACAACGTCGAGAGGTACATCGGACCCTGCCTGGACTCCATCGCCGCCCAGACGATGGACGACCTGGAGGTCATCTGCGTCGACGACGGCAGCCGCGACGGCGGTGCGGCCGTCGTCGGGTCCAGGCTGGCCGACGACCGCCGGATCAGCCTCATCAGGCAGGACAACCAGGGCGTGGGCCGCGCCCGCAACGTCGGGGTGGGCCGGGCGACCGGCCGCTACCTGGCCTTCGTGGACGGCGACGACACCGTGCCGCGCGACGCGTTCAAGCGCATGGTGTCCTCGCTCGAGTCCACGGGCTCGGACCTGGCCTGCGGGAACGTCATGCGTCTCTACCGCAACCTGCTCATGCCGTCGTGGGCGCACAGGGAGGCGTTCGCGCGGCCGATCAGAGGCACCCACATCACCCGCCACCCGCTGCTGGTCCGCGACCGCATGTTGTGGAACAAGGTCTATCGCCGCTCGTTCTGGGAGCGCCTCGGCCTGAGCTTCCCCGAGCGCATGTACGAGGACCAGCCCGTCGCCATGGCGGCCCACGTGGGGGCGGAGAAGGTGGACGTGCTGGCCGCGATCGTCTACCACTGGCGGCAGCGCGAGGAGGCGGCCGCCTCCATCACCCAGCGTTGCCTGGAGGCCGGCAACCTGCGCGACCGCCTCCTGTCCGTGCTGGAGACCGCCGCCCTGCTGGATCGGGGGGCGCCGGGCCTCAGGACGGACTTCGACCGCGACACGCTGGACATCGACATGTCCGTCGCTGTGGAGGCCATGGCCGCCATGGGCTCGGCGGCGGACCCGGCCCTGGTGGACCTGGCCGTCCGCTATCTCGACGGCGTGTCGCGCGAGGCGTGGCGGAGCATCCCGTATCCGCTGCGCCTCCAGGTCCACCTGCTGCACCAGCGCCGCCTGTCCGAGCTGGCGTACGTCTTCGCCCAGGACCGCTGCGGGCAGCTGCAGCCCCGGGTGGGCTCGGCCGGGCTCCTGCGCAAGCGCTGGTACGGCAGGCACCCGATGATGCCGGAGGGTCTGTCGGAGGTCTCCGGCGAGCTGGCCGTGACCGCCAGGCTGGTGAGCCTCGACTGGCGCGACGGCGTGCTCCACGGCGTGGGCCGCGTGGGGCTGGGCAGGTTCGAGGTGGGAGAGCTGCGCCGGATGCGGGTCAGAGTCTGGCTGGAGGAGCGCAGGACCGGCGAGAGCGTGCTGCTCTCCGACAAGGAGAGCGCGCCGACCTGGGAGAGCGTCGCGCAGGAGGACGGCGGCCCGCTGCCGGAGCACGCGTTCCCGTTCAGGTTCGCGTTCGATCCGGCCGCGCTGACGCCGGCGCAGCTGGCCCGGCATGGCCGCTGGGACCTGTGCGTGCGCCTCAGGGGACACGGGCTGAAGCTCGCCGGCCGGGTGGCGGGGCCGCGCTGGCTGCCGCCGCTGATCCCCGCGCCGCGCCTCAGCAGGGGCGTGTGGCTGGTGCCGGTACGCAGCCCCAGGGGCGCGTGGGGCCTGCGTCTGCGCACGGCGGAGGCGATCATCCGCGAGTGCCGGGTGGACGGCGGCGACCTGGTGTTCTCCGGGGTGCTGTCCGACCTGGGCGACGGGGAGCCGGTGGTCAGGCTGCGGCGCAGGAGCGATGGCGAGGAGATGTACTTCCCTGTGACGCTCGCCGGCCAGGACTTCCAGGCGCGGGTGCCGCTGGCCGACATCGACGAGAGCGTGGGCCACGAGTCGTGGTGGGAGGTCGTCATCGACCAGGGCAAACCCATCCGGCCGCTCGTACGGACCAGGCAGCGGCCCGTCGCGACCGTCGCGGACCGGCGCTTCCTCGTCGACCGGGGCGAGGACGGCTGCCTCCTGCTGGCCGAGCGCTGAGTCAGGCAGCCCTGGTCAGGCAGCGCTCGGCCGCGCAGCGCTCGGCCAGGCAGCGCTGGTCAGGCGAGGATGCCGGCGAGCGTCTCCACGACCCGGTCCTGCTGGGCGTCGGTCAGATCGGGGAACAGCGGCAGCGACAACTGCTCGGCGTAGTAGGCCTCGGCCCGGGGGCAGAGCCCGCGCCGGTAGCCGAGGTCCGCGAAGACCGGGTGCCAGTACGCCGGCAGGTAGTTGACCTGCACGCCGATGCCGGCGGCCCGCATGCGCTCGTAGACCTCGCGCCGGCGCCCGTCGCGGACCCTGACCGGGTAGAGGTGCCAGCTCGGTCGCACGTACGCGCGCTCAGCCGGCAGCGTCAGCCCCGGCACGTCACGCAGCAGCGCGTTGTAGCGCGCGACCAGCTCCCAGCGCCGCTCGCGGAAGGCCGCGAGACGCCTGAGCTGGCTGAGCCCGAGCGCGCACAGCACGTCGGGCAGGCGGTAGTTCAGCCCGAACTCGTGCACCTCCTGATGCCACCCGCCCTCGTCCGGCTCGCGCTGGTCGGCCGGCTCCCTGACCAGCCCGTGGTTCCTGAAGCGGGCGGCCCGCTCGAGCAGTGTGGGGTCGGCCGCCGCCACCGCGCCGCCCTCGGCGGTCGTCACGGTCTTGGTCGGGAAGAAGGAGAAGGTGGTCAGGTCGGCGAGCGCGCCCACGGCCCGGTCCTTGTACGCGGCCCCGATCGAATGCGCGGCGTCGGCGACCAGCACCGCCCCGGCCGAATCGGCGATCGTGCGCAGCTCGTCGTAGTCGGCCGGATGGCCCGCGTAGTCCACTGCCGTGACGGCCCGCGTCCTCTCGCCGGCCAGCGCGGCGACGGCGTCGGGGTCGAGGTTGCCCGTGTCGGGCTGCACGTCGGCGAAGAGCACCCGCGCGCCCAGCAGCGCGGCCGTGGCCGCCGTGGCCACGAACGTCAGCGGCGACGTGACCACCTCGTCGCCCGCCCGCACCCCGGCCGCCACGTACGCGACGTGCAGCGCGGCCGTCCCCGACGTGACCGACACGCAGGGCACGCCGCCCGCCCAGCGGGCCAGCTCCGCCTCGAACCGGCCGACGGCGGGCCCGGTGGTCAGCCAGTCGCCGCGCAGCACCTCGGCGACGGCCTCGACGTCGGACTCGGCGATCGACTGCCGCCCGTAGGGGAGCATCAGCCGGCCGCCATGGCGCGCAGGTCGGCGACCGAGAGCCACCGGTCGTTGGTGTCGGAGCGGTAGGTGAATCCCTCCGGCACCACCTCTCCGCCCGGCGGCGTGTAGCCCCAGGTGGCGATCGTGGGCTGGACGATGTACCGGTCGGGCAGGCGCAGCGTCCTGCGGCCGTCGTCGGGCGCGATCATCTCCTCGTGCAGCTTCTCGCCCGGCCGGATGCCGATCTCGTAGATCGTGCTGTCGGGCGCCAGCGCCTCGGCCAGGTCGGTGATGCGCATGCTCGGGATGCGCGGCACGTAGAGCTCGCCGCCCCGCATGAGGTCGAACGAGTCCACCACGAACCTGACAGCCTGGTCGAGCGTGATCCAGAACCTGGTCATGCGCTTGTCGGTGATCGGCAGGCTGGCGCCCTGCTCCGCCAGGCGCAGGAAGAACGGCACCACCGAGCCCCTGCTGCCGACCACGTTGCCGTAGCGGACGACGGAGAAGCGGGTCTCGTGGGCGGCGGCGTAGTGGTTGGCCGAGACGAAGAGCTTGTCGGCGACCAGCTTGGTGGCCCCGTACAGGTTGATCGGGCTGGAGGCCTTGTCGGTGGAGAGCGCGACCACCTTGCGCACGCCGCAGTCGATGGCGGCCTCGACGAGGTTCTGGGATCCGGCGACGTTGGTGCGGACGTACTCGAACGGGTTGTACTCGGCCGTGTCCACCTGCTTGAGCGCTGCCGCGTGGACCACGTGGTCGATGCCGTGCATGGCGCGGGTCAGCCGCTCGCGGTCCCTGACGTCGCCGATGAACCAGCGCAGGCGGTCGTCGTCGCTGAAGAGCTGCCTGAGCTCGTACTGCTTGAGCTCGTCGCGGGAGAAGACCACCAGGCGGCGCACCCCCAGCGAGTCGAGCGCGTGGCGGATGAACGCCTTGCCGAAGGACCCCGTGCCTCCGGTGATCAGAATTGACGATCCACTGAGAATGCTCACGTGGCCCCCTGAAATCGCGCTGACGCGCTGTAGTCGTTCGAGCAGTTCGGTAGCATAGCGCGATCGATTGGGCACGCAGAGCCACACGGGGGAATGGGGCTTCGATGCGTATTGTCGGGATTGTCCAGGCACGCATGGGCTCGACCCGCCTGCCGGGCAAGGTGCTGCGGGAGCTGGGCGGCAGGTCGGTGCTGGGGTGGGTGGTCCGCGCCGCACGCGAGGCCGGCGCGCTCGACGATCTCGTGGTGGCCACCACCACCGAGGAGGCCGACGACGCGGTGGTCGCCGAGTGCCGCCGTCTCGGCGTGGCGTGGCACCGGGGGCCCGTGGATGATGTGCTGACGAGGTTCATGGAGGCGCTGGCGGGGCGGCGCGGGGACGCGGTGATGAGGTTCACTGCGGACTGCCCGCTGCTGGACCCCGCCGTGATCAGGGAGGCGGCGCTGGTGTTCCGTGCCGTTCGGGGGCTCGGCTACCTGAGCACGAGCCTGGCGCGCACGCTGCCGCGCGGGCTGGACGTGGAGATCGTGGGCAGGGCCGCGCTCGAGCGCGCCGACGCCGAGGCGGAGGGGTTCCACCGCACGCACGTGACCTCCTATGTCTACTCGCACCCGGGTGAGGCGCGGCTGCTCGGGCTGGCCTACCAGCCGGCTGCCGACGACCTGCGGATCACGCTCGACACGGAGGACGACTGGCGGCTCATCTCCCGGGTGGTGGACGCGCTGGGCGACCGGTGCCTGCCGTTCGGGACGGTGGTGGGCTGGCTGCGCGAGCGGCCGGAGGTGTGCGGGCTCAACGCCCACGTACGGCAGAAGGCCCTCCAGGACGCGTGAGCGGGGTCGGCTTCCGGTGCGACGCCGGCGTCAGGAGCGGCGTCGGCCACCTGGTGAGGTGCGTGGCGCTGGCCGAGGAGCTGTGCGCGCGGGGCGTGCCGGTGGTCTTCCTCGGCGAGGTGCGCGGCTCCGACTGGGCGCTGGCCCAGCTCGGCGCGCGCGGGCTGCCGCTGGTGCCCGCTCCGGGGCAGCCGGCGCGCCTGGCAGGGCTGGCCCGCGAGCTCCGGCTGGACGCCGTGGTCCTCGACTCATACGAGCTGCCGGACGGCACGGGGGCGGCGCTCAGGAGGGTGGTTCCGCGCGTGCTGGCGATCGTGGACGGCGACCCGCTGGGCCAGGAGGCCGATCTCTACCTCGACCAGAACCTCGGCGCCGAGCGCCGCCCCTTCCCCCGGCCCGCCCCGCGCCTGGCCGGGGCGCGCTACGTGCTCCTGCGGGACAGCGTGCGGCGGCGCAGGCGGGTCAGGCGTGCCGGGCCTGCCGGGCCGGGGGAAGGGGCGGTGCCGCGCGTGCTCTGCTTCTTCGGCGGCACCGACAGCGCGGGCGTGGCCCCCACCTGGGCCGCGGCACTGCGAGCGACCGGGGCGGCGTTCGAGGCCACGGTCGTCAGCCCGGAGCCGTTCGAGGCGGGCGGGCCGATCACCGTGATCCCGCCGACCGACCGGCTGCCCGACCTCATGGCCGAGGCCGATCTCGTGGTCACCGCCGCCGGGTCGGCCGTCTGGGAGCTGCTCTACCTCGGCGTGCCCACCGCCCTGAGCTGGGTGGCCGACAACCAGCTCGTCGGCTATGAGGAGCTCGTGGGCCGGGGCGTCGCGGCCGGGCTCGGGCGGGTGACCGACGCCGGGGCCGGCGCCCGGGCCGTCGGCGTGCTGGCCCGCCTGCTCACCGACCCCGCCGCCCGCGAGGAGCACGGGCGGCGCGGCCGCGGCCTCGTGGACGGCCGGGGCAGGGAGCGCGTCGCGGACGCCCTCCTCAGATCAGGTCCCAGCTGAGCGGCGTGCCGAACGGGACATCGCGGGTGAAGCGCCGCCCCATCACCTCTCCGGCCGCGTCGGGAGGCAGCCCGCCCGCGGGCCGGATCGAGCGAACGTTCTCGGAGGTCACCTCCTCGCCCGCGCGCACGTCACGCACCACGTACAGCGATCGGCGGAACCGCAGCCCCTCCAGCTCGGACGGCCGGGGCCCGATGTCCACGCCCCCCAGCGACTGCCAGGCCCGCCCGCTCTCCACCACGAGCGCGGCCAGCTCGGCGGGCTCCAGCGAGAAGGCCGAGTCCACCCCGCCCTCGGCCCGCGACATGGTGACGTGCTTCTCGATCAGGCAGGCCCCCAGCGCCACCGCCGCCAGCGGCACCCCGATGCCCGGCGTGTGGTCGGACACCCCGACCACCTCGCCCGTGAGCGCCGCCAGCCGCGGCAGCGACCGCAGGTTGCTCTCGGCGGGAGAGGCCGGATAGGAGGCCGTGCAGGACAGCACGGCGAGCTCGGTGCAGCCCGCCTCGCGGGCGGCGCCCAGCGCGTCCTGGATCTCGCGTGTCGACGCCATCCCCGTGGAGATGATCAGGGGCTTGCCGGTGGCGGCCGCGAGCCGGATCAGCGGCAGGTCCACGATCTCCGAGGAAGCGATCTTGTACGCCGGCACGTCCAGCTTCTCCAGGAACTCGACGGCCGTGGGGTCGAAGGGCGAGGAGAACGCGATGAGCCCGTGCCGGCGGGCCCGCTCGAAGATCGGCTCGTGCCACTCCCAGGGCGTGTGGGCGCGCTCGAAGAGCCGGTAGAGGGTCTCGCCGCCCCACAGCTCGTGCCCGTCGCCCAGGCGGAACGCGGGCCCGTCGCAGTCGATGGTCAGCGTGTCGGGCCGGTATGTCTGCAGCTTCAGCGCGTGCGCCCCACTGGCCGCCACCGCGTCCACGATGGCCAGCGCCCGCTCCAGGCTCCCGTTGTGGTTGCCGGACAGCTCGGCGACCACGAACGGCGGATGATCGGCCCCGATCGCCCGCCCCGCGATGGAGATCATGAGTGCTCCTTCCTGAGCCTGATGGTCACGACGTCACGCGACACCCCGTCGACGTCCCGCCGATAGGTCCCGGCCTCCACGAAACCGAACCGCCTGTGCAGCCGCAGGGCCACCTCGTTGCAGGCCAGCACCTCGCCGCGGAGCGTCGTCAGCCCGAGCGGCCCGAAGGCGTACTCGATGGCCGCCCGCTCCAGGCCGACCCAGACCCGGAGCAGCTCCCCAGACTGCTCCAGCCCGTCAAGGTCGAGGTAGAAACCCCAGGTGGCGCTCTCGGACGACAGGCCGGAGTAGGTGACCACGCCCGCGGCCGCCTCCTCGTGGTCGTAGATCAGCACCAGCTTGCGCGCGTCGGCGCGGGTGCTCTCCCACCAGCGGGCGTGCTCTCCCTCGGAGATCTCGTGCGTGGTGAAGCTGGCCGCCCGCACGCGCGGATGGTTGCGCCATCGGCGCATGACCGGCAGATCGTCGTCCCGGACGCTTCTCAGCACCGCTCCCCCTACTGATCGTGCTCGACTCACTGCCCAACGTAGCGGATTATGCGTCCGGTAAAGAGCTGATCAGGGCTGCGGAATCCGCCGGGCGGCCGGGGCATGCTGCCCCTGAACCCGTCCCGAGAGCCAAGGAGCAATTCGGAATGATCCCCCTGCTCAGCGTGGTCGTCCCGGTCTACAACGTGGAGCCGTACATCACGGAATGCCTGAAGTCGCTGGCCGCGCAGACGCTGGACGACATCGAGGTCGTCCTGGTGGACGACGGCTCCTCGGACGGCAGCCGGCGCATCGCCGAGGACTTCGCCGCGAAGGACGACCGCTTCGTCCTGCTCGGCCAGCGGAACCTGGGGCCGGGACCGGCCCGCAACGCGGGGATCAGGCAGGCCCGCGGCACGTACCTGGCCTTCGCCGACAGCGACGACGTCGTGCCGCCCGACGCGTACCGGCGGCTCGTGGACACGCTCGCGGAGACCGGCTCGGACCTCGCGTGCGGCGCGGTGGGGCGGCTCGTGGACGGCGTGCTGGAGGAGTCGATCCTGCACGAGAAGGCGTTCAGGCGGCCGGAGCTGTGCACGCACATCACCGACAAGCAGGTCCTCATCAGGGACCGCACGGTCTGGAACAAGGTCTACCGGCGCGACTTCTGGGAGCGCGGCGGCCTGGCGTTCGCCCCGGGCATCTACGAGGACGTGCCCGTCGCCATGCAGGCGCACGTCCTGGCCACCAGCGTGGACATGATCGGCGACGTGGTCTACCACTGGCGCAAGCGCGACGCGGGGGAGACCTCGATCACGCAGCGCCGGGCCGAGCTGCCCAACCTGTACGAACGGCTGGCGGCCATCCGCGCGGTCCGCGCCTTCCTCGACGAGCGGGCGCCCGAGCTGCTCGACGGCTTCGACGCGCTGGTGCTGGAGAAGGACATCGTCTTCCTGTTCCAGGCGCTGGAGGCGTGTGAGGAGGCGGGGCCGCTGCTGCAGCTGGCCGAGGCGTGGCTGACCACGCTGAGCCCGAAGGCGCTGGCCACCGCGCCGTCGCTGCGCCGCCTGGAGCTGCACCTGATCAGGCGCGGCATGGTGGACGAGCTGCGCCAGGTGCGCGAGTTCCGGCGCGCCTGCGAGGACGGCACCCGCATCGTTCCGCGCGGCCGCCGCACCACCAACTGGTACGGCGACTACCCCTTCTTCCGCAAACGCCGCCGGCTCCGCATCCCCGACGAGGTGTTCGACGCCCGCGACGAGATCAGGCTGGTCGCCAGGGTCGAGGAGTGCACCTGGACCGGCGCCGAGTACCACCTGCGCGGCCAGGTCGCCTTCCACCGGGTCGACCGCAAGGTGAGCAAGGTCGACATGTGGCTCAGCGACGGCCGCCGCCGGGTGCCGCTGGAGGTGCGCCGTACGGGCCGCCACGGCATGGCCGCGACCGTCGATCCCGAGCGGCTCCAGGGCGGCGGGCCGAGCTGGCGCCTCCAGGTGCGCGGCGAGGCCCGCGGCCTCGTGCTCAAGGGCTGGGCCAGGGACGGCGACGCGAACACCGCGTGGCGGCTGTCCGTGCCAGGTTGGTCAAGAAGCGGCATGGACATGCCCCAGTAGTTCCAGAGAGTAATCACTCGGGCGCGTCACGTGGTCATGCTGGAATCCATGAGGACCTATTCGCTCGATGACGTCCACGAGACACGCAAGCGGAGAGACTCCTGGTGGACCGTGTATTTCGTGGATCCGGTCGCCTGCCGGGTCGCCCTCCAGGTCGCCAACCACACCCGGCTGACGCCCAACGGCCTCACCGTGTTCTCACTGGTCCTCGGCGCTGTGTCGGCCGCCTGTTTCGCGACGAATCAGCTCATAGCGGGCGCTGTCGTCTTCTATCTGAGCTTCATGATCGACTGCGTGGACGGCAAAATCGCCCGGCTCAAGGGCACGGGCACGCCGTTCGGCCTCTGGCTCGACTACGTGGGGGACCGGGTCAGGGTGGTCCTGTGTGCCGGGGGGCTGGCATACGGGCAGTACGCCCTCACCTCGGATGTGCGCCACGTCCTGCTCGGGGCGGCCGTCGCCGTGCTGGACCTGTTCAGGTACGTCAACGCGCCGCAGATGAAGCGCGTACGCGAGGTCGTACGGGAGGAGCGGGGGGAGCGGGAGCCCGACGAGGACCTCATCGAGCCCCTGGAGCGGGTGCCGCTCGCCGAGAGGACGCGGCGGCCGCGCAGCTTCCCCAAGCGGTTCAACAGGTTCCTGGCGCGGCACCGGGTCCGCTCGCACCTGATCAGCGGCATCGAGTTCCACGCGGCGGTGTTCGTGGTCGCGCCCCTTGCGGGGGCATGGGCGCTGATCCCGCTCGCCGCGCTCGCCGGAGCGCTGCTGCTGGCCAACGAGATCTTCCTGGTCTACCGGCTGTGGCGCTTCACGCGCAGGCACGACGTCGCCTCCGCTCAGGAGAGCCGAGAGCACGTTCTCGTCTAAGTTTTCGGGGGTTACTACCAAATGTCCGACCGGCCAGTCTTCGTCATCGGATGTCCGCGGTCCGGCACCACGATGCTCCAGCTCATGCTCCACTCGCACCCCCGCATGGCGGTGCCGCCGGAGACGCGCTTCCTCATTCCCGCCTACTACCGCCGCCGCACGTGGGGCGACCTGCGGGTCGTCTCCCGCCGCCGCGCTCTGGCGCAGTGGATCGCGACCGACCGCAGCACGAAGTTCCGCGAGCTCAAGATCGACAAGGACGAGTTCATCCGGCAGGTCGTCGAGGGGCCCGGCTCGCTCGGCTCGGTGTTCGGGACGGCGTTCCGCATGTACGCCGACCGGTTCGACAAGGTCCGCTGGGGCGACAAGCGGCCCAGCTACGTCAAGCAGGTGGACCTGCTGCTCAGGCTCTTCCCCGACGCGCAGTTCGTCCACCTCATCAGGGACGGCCGCGACTGCGTGGCCTCGCTGAAGGAGATGCCCTGGTACACGCTCGACTCCTTCCACGCCATCTCCACCTGGGCCGAGGCCATCGACGCGGGCGGCCGGCTCAGGCGCACGCTGAGCGATGACACCTACTACGAGCTGCGCTACGAGGACCTCACCGACGACCCGGCGACCGAGCTGAAGAAGCTCTGCCACTTCCTGGACGAGGACTACTCACCCGCGATGGTCTCGCCGCGCGAGGCCGCCATCGTGGCGGTGCCGCAGCACAAGGTCTGGCACAGCAACACCCACGGCGAGGTCACCCGCAGCCGCGTGGGGAGCTGGGCCAACCGACTGGACGACTGGGAGATCGCGCTGGCCGAGCACATGCTCGGCGACCGCCTCGAGTCCATGGGGTACGAGCTCACCGGCGCCCCCAGGCCGGCCAAGGAGCACGTGACGGCCTGCCAGAAGACGATGCAGAAGCGCAAGGCGAGCCGCCTGCGCAAGCACATGCGCGACCGGCTGAACCGGCTGCGCGAGCCCAGCCCCGTGGCCGCGATGCTCACCTCGGGCCAGCGCTCCGTGGCGGGCGTGCCCCAGCAGCGCACGGAGCTGACGGAGACCGTCTGACTAGCGCTCGATGTGGGCGAACAGCCGCTCCCAGCCGTCCAGCACGTGGTCGAGGCGGAACGCCTCGGCCCGTGCGCGCGCGTCGGCCCCCAGCCGCCGCCGCTCGTCCAGGGAGCCGGCCAGCTCGGCCAGCGCGGCCGCGAACGCGTCCACGTCGCCCGGCGGCACCAGCACGGGCCCCGCGCGGCGCACGCCGCCCGACACGTCGAACGCCACCGACGGCACTCCGTGCGCGGCCGACTCCAGCAGCACGACGGGCAGGCCCTCGTGCTCGCTGGTCAGGCCCAGCACGGAGGCGTCCAGGTACTCGGCGGACATCCGCGCCGCCGGCACCGGCCCCCTGAAGACCACCCGGTCTCCGAGGCCCTCCCGGCGCGCGTGCTCGCGCAGCCGCCCCAGCTCGCCGCCGTCGCCGACGAGGTGGAGCTCCCACGGCGGCGGCACCCGCGAGCGGGCGAACGCGCTGATCAGCCGGTCGAACCGCTTGACCCCTTCCAGCCGGCCCACGCCGAGCACGCGGGGCTCGGTGAGCGTGGAGAGGCGCTCCGGCCAGCAGGGCAGGGGGTTCGGCAGCGTCCAGGTGTTGGGCAGCAGCGCGTGCTCGGCGAAGAGCCGGGCGTCCTCCTCGGTGAGGAAGACCGCCTGGTCGAGGTGGGGGTAGTGGCGCCTGATGGAGGCGAGGTGCCAGCAGCCGCGGGCGTGGTCGTACGAGCCGTGGTACTGCCCGATCGGCCGGAACCCCGGGGGCAGCAGTTCCGACAGACGGGCCACCACGGACGGCGAGGTCATGACGGCGTAGCCCGGCTCGATCCCGCCCAGCAGCCTCCTCAGCCGTCGCCCGGCACCGATCACATGGCGGTGGTACAGCGGCCGGTCCACGTACCGGAACGGCGAGCGGGACCGCTCCAGCCCGACCACGTGCACCTCGTGCCCGCGCCCGGCCAGCCCCTGGGCGAGCGTGTGGGTCACCTGCTGGACGCCGCCCAGGGTGTCGGCGTCCAGGCAGGCGAAGACGACGCTCATGAGAAGAAGTCCGCCACGATGCGCGCGGACGCGTCGCCGCGCTCGTCGGCGCACCACAGGGCGCGGAAGGCCGCGTACCGTCCGGCGAAGGCCCGGTGGTTCTCGGGCAGGCGCCTGATCGCGGCCACCAGCTCCTCGGTCGTCGTGACGCACGGCCCGGGGGCGATGGAGGGCAGGTCGTGGTAGACACCGCGCTCCGACAGCCGGTAGTCGTCCCAGTCGTCGATGAAGAAGACCATCGGCTTGCCGGTGATCGCGTAGTCGCACATCACCGAGGAGTAGTCGGTCAGCAGCGCGTCCGAGGCCAGCATCAGGTCGTTGATCTCGGGATACGACCCGGCGCCCCGTACGAAGTGCTTGAGGTGCTCGGGCGGGGACCAGCGCTCCACCGGATGCGTACGCAGCACCAGCACCCATTCGCCGGCCAGCTCGGCGGCCAGCAGCTCCAGGTCCACCCGGACGGAGGTGCCGCGGCCCATGTCCCGATCCCGGTACGTGGGCGCGTAGAGCAGGATCTTCCGCCCGCGCGGGATCTCCAGCAGCTCGCGGACGTCCCCGGTCCTCTCGCCCTTGACCAGCGCGTCGCAGCGCGGCGTCCCGTACCGGTAGACCTTGCCCGTGTACTCGTTGGCGGGCAGGAACAGCCGCGAGAACTCCGCGCTCGGCGAGACCAGCGCGTCCCACCGCGCGACGGCGGCCCGCCACTGCGCGCGCGGCCGGTCGAAGTCGGCACGCAGGTCGGGCGCGTCGAATCCGATCGACTTGATGCCCTGCCCGTGCCAGGTCTGCAGGTAACGGGTGCCGCGCGGCTTCGGATGGTCGAGCGGGAAGCCGTGGCTGTCCACCCAGATCCCGGCCCTGGCCATCGTCCAGATGTAGGCCCAGCTGCCCCTGCGGACGAGCCGCGCGCCGGGCGGGAGGTCGCCGCGCCCCTTGGCCACCGACCAGACCACGTCGATCGGCAGCCCGCGTCGCCGCAGCTCCCCGTAGATCGCCCGGGGGCTGCCGTCGCAGCTCTTGCCGACGTCCGACTCGAACAGCGCGAGGTTCCGCCGCGTCGGCAGCACCTTGATGAGCAGCTTGTAGGCACGCAGCTTGGTCGCCGGCGTGCTGAGCCGCCTCACCAGCGACCGCGCGGCCCGCCGCAGGAGCGGGCGGGGGCCCGGCCGCACGCACAGGTATCCGGCGTATCCCTCGACCGCCAGCGTGCATCCGGGCAGCTCGATGGGGTCGGTACGCGGGCCGGCGATGATCCGGTCCGTCGTGGTGTGCCCGTCGGAGGTCCTGGTGAAGCCGATGCGCGGCTCGCACTTGCCCGTGGGGGTGAAGACGACCTCGCCGACGTATCCGCCCTCGCCTGACGGCTCCAGTCTCATCGGGATCTTCCGGGTGCCGAGCTGGAGGAACGCCGTCCAGTCCAGCGGCAGCGCCCCGAACGGGTCGTACGTGCGCACGACCATCCGCACCCGCTCGCCGTCCGAGGAGAGCTCCGACACCTCGTGCCGCAGCCTGGACTCGGAGAAGGGCAGCTCGGCCAGGCGCAGCTTGGTGATGTCCATGCCGGGCGAGACCGACGTCCCCCAGTACGTACGCCCGTGGAGCTGCACCGCCGCCCGTGGCGCGGCCCGCGTCCCGGTGAGCGAGCCCGCCGCCACCAGCAGGTCCTCGGCCCGGTCCGCCAGGATGAGCCGGCAGCAGACCCGGTCCAGCGGCTCCATCCCGTCCAGCACGCAGCCGGGGATCTCCTCCAGGTACGGCCGCACGATCGAGGCGAACTCCTTGACCCACACCAGATCCCGAGCGGGCAGCGGGTTGAGATAGACCCGCAGGTCCTGCCGGAGGAAGCGGCGCTGCCGGTGCGGCACCAGGTCCGCGGCCCCGCGCTCCCGCAGGATGTCGTCGCTCAGCCGGGCCGCGACGACCCGCTGCCGGACGTTGCCGAGGTCGTCGACGCGCTGCGAGATCGAGTCGCTCACCGGCGCCCGGTGCCAGTGGTAGACCACCCAGGGCACGATCGCGAACCTGCGCGCGACCGCGTACAGCTCGGCCGTGAAGACGTGGTCCTCGTAGAGGATGTCCTCGGGGAAGCGTACGGCGTGCTCCCGCAGCAGGCGCGTGTCGTAGAGCTTGTTCGTGCTGAAGCAGTCGAGGAAGAGCTCGGGCTCCCGGCGGATGCCCGCCACCACCCGCCGCGGCGCGAAGAGCGAGGGATAGTACGGCTTCAGCCGCCCGTCCGGCTCGATCAGCCGCGAGATCTGCCCTGACACGAAGCCGGCCCCGGTCCGCTCGATCTCGGTGAGCAGGCTCTTGCACGCGTGCCTGGGCAACTCGTCGTCGCTGTCGAGGAACATCACGTACGGCGCGGCCGCGGCGTCGAGCCCGTCGTTCCTGGGCGCGCCGCAGCCTCCGCTGTTGGCGAACCTGCGCAGGTACCGGACCCGGCGGTCGCGCTCCATGAGCCCGGCGACCACGTCCGGCGTGCCGTCCGTGCTGGCGTCGTCCACGACGATCACCTCGAGGTCGCGCAGCGACTGGCCGAGCACGGAGCGCACGGCCCTGGGCAGGCGGGCCGCGTCGTTGTAGGAGATCACGACAACGGTGCAGTCCGGCATGCCAACCTCCCGCGGCTCCATTCACCTGCGGGAATGGCACTTCCCCCAGGCCGGGGGAAGTGTCCGGACTTGATGGACTGTTGCCCGAAAATCAGCTCATTGCCCGAAAATCAGCGCATAAGCCGACGAATAACCCAAGCGATGACAACCAGGACGGCGAGCGCCCCCGCGACGGGCGCCAGGCGCTTCAGCAGCGGCTGACCCGCCACCTCCAGCAGGTCGAGCGCCTCCTCCTCGGGCGTGAGCGAGGTGCGGAGCGTGCCCGCCGGCCGCGACTCCTGCTCGGGCGGCGGCACCGCGCTCAGGTGCCGTTCCTCCTCGTGACTCGCCGCGAGGACGGGCGCGGGCTCGGCGAGCGGACCGGCCGGGACGGGCTCGACCGTGGACTCGGAGAGCAGCGCGGCCAGGTTGGCCGCGAACTTGTCGATGAGCTTGCCGCCGACCTCGGCCATCACGCCGCGCCCGAACTGGGCCGGCCGCCCGGTCACGTTGAACGTCGTCTCCACGGCCACCGTCGTGTCCTCGCCGCTCGCCGTCAGCCGCGCCTTGACCGTGGCCGAGGCCGTGCCCGAACCCCTGGCCTCCTTGCCCGACGCCTGGATGGTGAGCGAGCAGGAGTCCTTGTCCACGTCCTCGAACCTGGCCGAGCCCTTGTAGGTCACCATGATCGGGCCGACCTTGACCTTCATCCTGCCGGTGAACTCGTCGCCCTCGAAGATGTCCAGCGTCGCCCCCGGCAGGCACGGCGCGACCCGCTCGACGTCGAGCAGGACCGCCCACGCCTGCTCGATCGGGACTGGAACAGTGAACTCGTGCTCGAACCGCATCGCCATCAGAACCTCCCAAGAGGGCTGTCGCCTTTAGGTGAGGGGGGAATCGGGAGAGGGAGGGCCGCCAAGGCCCGAGCGTGTCCTGACCTGCCAGGTCTGCGCATCACAGATCCCCTTCCGGATTTTGTCGGTGCCGGCCGATAGCGTGGTCGCGCCGTTACCGAATGTAGGAGGTGGGTGCGCAGGTCGTTCACGTTCCTGCTGCGCCCCACCAGCCGGCAGGCCGCCACGCTCGCCGCCTGCCTGGAGGATCACCGGCAGCTCTACAACGCCGCGCTGGAGCACCGGCGCGCCGCCTACGCCAAGGCGGGTGTCACGGTCCGCTACGGTGATCAGTCGGCTGAGCTGAAGGAGATCCGCAAAGCGGACCCTGACGGGCAGGGCCGCTGGTCGGCAGGTTCCCAGCAGCAGACCCTTCGCCGCCTCGACAAGGCGTTCGCCGCGTTCTTCCGCCGTATCAAGGCGGGCGAGAAGCCCGGCTACCCGCGTTTCAAGGGCCGGGGCTGGTTCGACACGGTCGAGTGGCCCGCGACGAAGAACGGCGCGAGGTGGGACTCCCAGCCACACGAACCGGCGAGGCGGGTTTACCTGCTCGGCATCGGACATGTGCGGGTGCACCAGCACCGGGCCATCAAGGGCCGGGTCAAGGCGATCAGCGTCAAGCGGGAGGGCTCCCGCTGGTACGTCGTGCTGTCGTGCCAGGACGTCCCCGCGCAGCCCCTGCCCGCCACCGGTGCCCTCGCCGGGATCGACGTGGGAGTCGCCTCGCTGGCCACGACCAGCGAGGGCCACCACATCGGCAACCAGCGGCACCTGGCCGGCTGCGCCGGCCGGCTCGCGGCGGCCCAGCGAGAACTGGCCCGCAAGAAGCGCGGGTCCACGCGTCGCCGTAAGGCCGTCGCCCGGGTGGCGGCGCTGCACGCCAAGGTGCGGCGCCAGCGTTTGGACGGCGCGCACAAGGCCGCCTTGGCGCTGGTCCGCGGCTACGACGTGATCGTGCACGAGGACCTGCGGATCGCGAATATGACCCGCTCGGCGTCCGGCACGATCAACGCACCCGGCCGGAACGTCGCGCAGAAAGCCGGACTCAACCGTTCGATCTTGGACGCGGGTTGGGGGGTGTTCCTGACGATCCTTGCGCACAAGGCTGAAAGCGCCGGTCGAGAGCTGATCGCAGTGCACCCCGCCAACACTTCCCGCACCTGTGCCCGTTGCGGGCACTGCGCGAAGGAGAACCGCCTCACCCAAGCCGAGTTCGCCTGTACGGCGTGCGGGCACACCGCGCACGCCGACGTGAACGCGGCGATCAACATCCTCAGGGCAGGGCTTGCCCTTCGTGAGGCTGCGGGAGCGGCTTAGCGAGAAGCCGCCCCCTCCAGGGAGCGGAGGAGTCACCGATACGCTCCTTCCCGGTTGCGACACCATGTCTGTGCGGGGGCACCCCGCAAGGGGGGCGCCCCCTCTTACCGGCTCAGGGTGCTCCGGCCGCGGTGCGTACGGCTCGGTGGGTCAGGACCTCGGCCAGGTGCCGGCGGTAGTCGGGCTGGGCGTGCAGGTCGGCCGGGGGCGAGGCGCCGGCGGCGGCCTCCTGGCACGCCCGGCGCACCTGGTCGCCCAGCTCCACGCCCTCCAGCGCGGCCTCCGTGGCACGGGCGCGCAGCGGCGTCGGGCCCATGTTCGTCAGCCCGATCCTGGCCTCGGCGATCGACCCGTTGGAGCGCTTGACGGCGGCGGCCACGCCGACGATGGCCCACGCCTGCGCGGTCCTGTGGAACTTCTCGTAGTGGAAGCCCCAGCCCGCGCCCAGCTTCGGGATCTTCACCCCGACCAGGATCTCGCCGGAGTCCAGCGACGACTCCAGGTAGTCGACGAAGAACTCGGCGGCCGGGATCTCCCGCTCGCCCTGCGCCGACCTGGCCACGAACACGCCGTCCAGCGCCAGCACCACGGCGGGCAGGTCACCCGCCGGGTCCGCGTGGGCCAGCGAGCCGCCGAACGTGCCCCGGTGCCTGATCGCCGGATCCGCCACCGTGGCCGCGGCCGTCGCCACCAGCGGGCAGTCGGCCCGCACCACGCCGGAGCGCATGACCTCGTCGTGCGTGGTCATCGCGCCGATGAAGACGTGGTCGCCGCGGTCGTGCACGCCCTTCAGCTCGGGCAGCCGGCCCACGTCGACCAGCGTCGACGGGTACGCCAGCCGGAGCCGCAGCAGCGGCAGCAGGGACTGCCCGCCCGCCAGCACCTTGGCCTCCTCGTCGGAGGCGAGCGCCCGGCAGGCCTCGTCCAGCGAGTCCGGACGTACGTAGTCGAACTGCGCGGGGATCATCGCCGCGCTCCTTCCTGCGCCTGCTCTCGTAGGGCCCGCCAGACGCGTTCGGGCGTGCACGGCATCTCGACGTCGTGGATGCCGTGCGGGCGCAGCGCGTCCACGATGGCGTTGACGACGGCCGGGGTCGAGGCGATGGTGCCCGCCTCGCCCACCCCCTTGGCGCCCAGCGGGTTGCTGGTCGCCGGGGACTCGGTCCTGTCGAGGTCGAACGTCGGCAGGTCCGCCGCCGACGGCATCAGATAGTCGGCCATCGTGGTGGTCAGCAGGTTGCCCTCGGCGTCGTAGACGGCCTCCTCGAACAGCGCCTGCGCGATGCCCTGCGCGATCCCGCCGTGCACCTGGCCCTCGACGATCAGCGGGTTGACGACCTTGCCGACGTCGTCCACCGCCACGTACGAGCGGATCCTGACCATGCCCGTCTCGGTGTCCACCTCTACCGCGCAGAGGTGGGTGCCGTGCGGGAAGGAGTAGTTCTCCGGGTCGAACGTGGCGTCGGAGTCCAGCCGCGCCTCCACGCCCTCCGGCAGGTCGTGCGCCGTGAACGCGGCGTAGGCCAGCTCCTGGATGGTTTTCTGCTGGTCCGTGCCCCGCACCTTGAACGCCCCGGCCGCGAACTCCAGGTCGTCGGGCGAGCACTCCAGCACGTGCGCGGCCAGCTTGCGGGCCTTCTCCTTGACCTTGTCGCACGCCTTGAGCACGGCCACGCCGCCGACGACCAGCGAGCGGGAGCCGTACGTGTCCAGGCCCTTGTGCGCGATGGCCGTGTCGCCGTGGAGCACCGTGACGTCCTCGAACGGCACGCCGAGCGCGTCCGCCGCGATCTGGCTCCACGAGGTCACGTGCCCCTGCCCGTGCGGCGAGGTGCCGGTGATGACCTCGACCTTGCCGGTGGGCAGCATCCGCACCGAGCCGTGCTCCCAGCCGCCCGCGCCGTAGTTGGACTCGCCGAGCATCCTGGACGGCGCCAGGCCGCACATCTCCGTGTACGTGCTGACCCCGATGCCGAGCTGCACCGGGTCGCCCCTGTCACGCCGGTCGGCCTGCTCCGCGCGGAGCTTGTCGTAGCCGAACAGGGCCAGCGCCTTGTCCGTGGCCGCCTCGTAGTTGCCCGAGTCGTACGTCAGGCCCGAGATCGTGGTGTACGGGAACTCGTCGTGCTTGATCCAGTTGCGCCTGCGCACCTCCACCGGGTCCATCTTCAGCTCGGCGGCCAGCTCGTCCATCACGCGCTCGATGCCGAACGTGGCCTCAGGGCGCCCCGCGCCCCGGTAGGCGTCCGTGGGCATCTTGGTGGTGAACACGCCCGTGCAGCCGAACTCGTACGCGTCCATCTTGTAGATCGCGTTGAACATCGACGCGCCGAGCAGCGGGATGCCCGGCGTCACCAGCATCAGGTACGCGCCCATGTCGGCCAGCAGGTCGACCCGCAGCCCGCGGACGCGTCCGTCGGCGTCGGCGGCCAGCCGGATGCGCTGGATCTGGTCGCGCCCGTGGTGCACGGTCAGGTTGCCCTCGGAGCGGGACTCGGTCCACTTGACCGGTCTGCCGAGCTTGCGGGCGAGCAGCAGGCAGAGCACCTCTTCCGCGGTGACCTGCAGCTTCGAGCCGAACCCGCCGCCCACGTCAGGGGCGATCACCCGGAGCCGGTGCTCGGGGATGCCGGTCACCACCGCCAGCATGACCCGCAGCACGTGCGGGATCTGCGTGGACGACCAGATCGTGAACGCCTCGCCGTCGGTGTCGGCCAGCACCGCCCGCGGCTCCATCGCGCTGGGGATGAGCCGCTGCTGTCGGTACGTACGGTCGATGACGACGGGAGCGTCCCTGAACGCGGCCTCGATGTCACCGGAGTTGATCTTGACGCTGAACGCCTTGTTGCCCGCCTCGTGCACCTTCGGGCTGCCCTCGGCCAGCGCCTCGTTCATGTCGAGGACCGCGGGCAGCTGCTCGTACTCGACGTCGATCGCCTCAAGGGCGTCGGCCGCGCGATAGCGGTCGGTCGCGATCACGCAGGCCACGGCCTCGCCGACGTACCTGACCTCGGAGACCGCCATCGGCGGGTGGTCGGGGATGACGACGTCCTCGCTCACCGGCCACGCGCACGGCAGGCTGCCCTGCTCGGCGGCGAAGTCCTGCCCGCTGAACGCCGCCACGACCCCGGGCAGATCGCGCGCCCCCGACACGTCGACCCTGGCGATCCTGGCGTGCGCCATCGGGCTGCGCAGGAACATCACGTGCAGCATGCCCGGGCGGGAGAGGTTGTCCGTCCACTGGGCACGCCCGGTCAGCAGCCTGGCGTCCTCCTTGCGCCTCCTCGGCCGGCCGATCTCCTGCTGGACGGTCATGGCGTGGTCACCGCCCGCCCCATCTCCTGCGCGCCTCGGCGTACGGCCTTGACGATGTTGCAGTAGCCGGTGCAGCGGCAGAGGTTGCCTTCCAGGCCCTCCCTGATCGCCTCCTCCGACGGCTCGGGATTGTCCCTGAGCAGGTCTATCGCGGCCATGACCATGCCCGGCGTGCAGTAGCCGCACTGCAGGGCGTGCTCCTCGTGGAAGGCCCGCTGCATCGGGTGCATCGACCCGTTGGCGCCCAGGCCCTCGATCGTGACGACGTCGCAGCCGTCGGCCTGCACGGCGAGCAGGGAGCAGCTCTTGACGCTCTTGCCGTCGAGCATGACCGTGCAGGCGCCGCAGTTGCTGGTGTCGCAGCCGACCGGGGTGCCGGTCTTGCCCAGCCGCTCTCGTAGCAGGTGGACGAGGAGGAGCCGCGGCTCCACATCCTCCTCGTACTGGATCCCGTCGACGGTGACGGTGATTCGGGGCATACGTCCTCCCTCAGGAGCAGGGGATCGGCGGACACACCCGAACCTACGCCGGTGTTTATCCCGGTCAAGGGTTATTTACTGCGGAACACCCTCGCGATGATCGCCACCAGCCCGGCGAACGCCAACCCCAGCACCAACACCCCGAGCAGGACCAGCGGATCCGTGATCGCGCGCGTCACAATCAGGATGCCCAGAACGACGAAGAGCACACCGCTGAGCAGGGCCATCCAGTCGGTCCTGTGCACCCGTCCGGTCCGCTCGACGTCACGCGGCACGCCGCACCTCCATGTCGCCCAGGCCGCCGCGCAGGTTGAGCACGATGGTGGAGACCTTCTTGTCCGGCCTGACCTCCGGCTCCAGGACCTTGTCGCAGCGCACGTCCACGCCGCCCTTCACCGAGTGATCGAGCTTGATGTCGCCGACCTTGTTGATCGCGTGCACCTCCACCCGTGCCGTCGGCGGCACGATCACCACCAGCTCGCCTACCGTGACCGACGCCTTGAACGTCACCGTGCTCCCCGGGTCCAGTGTCAGCTCCGACAGGTCCAGCCGGCCATCGCCGACGCCCACGTCGTACAGCCTGCTCGCCTCCGCCACGCTGGTCGGGGTCCACACGGAGTCGCCGAGGTTCCGGGGCACGCCGCCGAGCACCAGGCCGACGGCCACGATGAGCGCGACCATGGTGCCCCAGGCCACCAGGCCGGCGCCGCGTCCCCACCAGGCGGCGATCAGCAGCCCGGCGCCGATCGTGATGAGCATGGCGCCGCCGACGATGGTCGGGCTCACTCCGGCGGCCGACCTGGCTTGGACCGCCACGACAATCCCTCCAATGATGAATGCCAGCAGGATGGTGATGCCGCCGATGAACGACCTCGGGCGCGGCTTCCGCTCCGTCTTGGGGATCGGGCGGCCGTACAGGGCGGGGTCGTACGGCGAGTAGCCGGCCCGCTTGGCCGGGTCGAGCGGGCGGTAGGGGCCGTTCGGCGCGAAGGGCTCGCCGTACGGGGTGTAGTCGACGCGGGTTCTGGGCTGCGGCCGGTACGGCGGGACGGAGTGCTGGGCGGTCGCCTTGACGTCCTCGTCCGCTGCTTTTACGTCCGCTGCTTTTACGTCGGCGGCTCTTGCTTCGGCGGCGTGCGCTTGTTCGGTGGCCTCGTCCACCCCGATCGGCGGCTCCTGGACCTGGGCGGGATTGTCAGCCCGTTCCTCGACCCGCTCCTTGGCCTGCTCCTTGGTCGGCTCCTTGACCGGAGCCTGGGCCGGCTCGGGTGCCCTGACCGGCGGCGCCTCCGAGGCGGAGGCGCTCGCGGGGGCGCTCGCGGCGGTGCTGACAGGGGTGGTGCGCCTCCTGCTCAGGCGTTCGGGCATCGAGCGGGCCAGCCCCAGCAGGTCCACCCCGCTCGAATGGGCGGCGAGCAGCGAGACGGCCAGGAAGACGCCCACCACCAGGGAGCCGGCGTCGAGCCAGACCGTCGCCAGGTTGAGCGCCAGCCCGAACGCCAGCACCGCCGTCAGCAGCGCCATCACGGCCTCGGCGTCGAAGTCGCGGCGCGTCCACTGCTCGATGAGCCCCGGCTTGCCGTTCGGCTCCTTCATCAGCAGGAACGCCGCCAGATAGAGGAAGAGCCCGATGCCGGAGCCGACCAGGAGCACGACGAAGCCCACGCGGAACACCACCGGGTCGATGCCGGTGTGCCGCCCGAGACCGGCGCAGACGCCCATGAGGAAGCGCCCTTCGCTGCTGCGTCGCAGCGCCCGGGGCGGGGCGGCCGGTTCTCTGGGTGGAGCCTCTGTCATGGAACCATCGTGGACCCACGCGCGGTGTGCCCGCATCCGGGACACCCCTGACCCGACCCGGGGGTTGTTCCCTGATGCCCGCAGTAGCCCCGACATGTGACTATGGCCATGTTATGGCTGACCAGAAGACTCTCGCCGAGCCGACCGGCGACGCGCCTTACCGGCGCATGATGCGCCCCCTGGAGGGCCGCCTGCTCGGCGGTGTCGCCCAAGGGCTGGCCGCGCAGCTCTCGCTCGATCCCGTGGTGATCAGGCTGATGTTCGTGCTGCTCAGCGTGGTCGGCGACGGGCTCGGCGTGGTGGCGTACGCCGTGCTGTGGATGATCACGCCGCGGCAGCCGTACGAGGGGCAGCCGCCGCAGCGGGACTGGAGCCAGCTCGCGGCCTTCAGCGCGATCGGGGTGGCGCTGTTCGCGTTCGGCTGGCTCACGGGGGCCTCCAAGGGCGGGATCGGCATGCTGCCGTTCGCCGTGGGCGGCATCGGCGCGTTGATCCTCTGGCAGCAGGCAGACCCGGAACGCCGCAAGAACTGGGTCCGCGGGGCCACCACGAGCATCAGGAAGAACCGGGTTCGCACGCTGCTCGGCGTGGCGCTCGTGGTGGTCGGCGCGGCCGGCTTCCTGTACGCCCAGGGCGAGCTGGCCCAGGCGAGGCCCGGTCTGCTCTTCACCGTCGTGGTGGTCGGCGGCCTGGCGGTCATCGCCGCGCCCTGGCTTGCCGGTCTGTGGAAAGAGCTGCAGCTGGAGCGGCGGGAGCGCATCAGGCAGGAGGAGCGGGCCGAGGTGGCCGCCATGGTGCACGACTCGGTGCTGCACACGCTCACCCTCATCCAGCGCGTCGCCCACGACCCGCGGGAGGTCTCCAGGCTGGCCCGTTCCCAGGAGCGGGAGCTGCGCAACTGGCTCTACCAGCCCGCCCAGGACGCCGACGCCACGGTGGCGGCCGCCGTACGCAGGATCGCGGCCGAGGAGGAGGACGCGCACGGGGTGCCCATCGAGGTCGTCTGCGTTGGGGACATCGACCTCGACTCGACCGGCAGGCTGGCCGCCATGCTCAAGGCGTCCCGGCAGGCGATGGTCAATGCGGCCAAATACTCCGAGAGTCCTTCCATTTCCGTCTATGCCGAAGTAGAGGGTGAAGAAGTCACGATTTTCGTGAAGGATCGGGGCAAGGGCTTCGACCTCGAGGCGGTGCCGCTCGACCGGATGGGCATCAGGGAGTCCATCATCGGGAGAATGGAGCGTCACGGGGGCGTGGCCAGGGTGCGTACCTCGGTCGGCGAGGGCACGGAAGTGATGTTGACGATGAAGGTGGAGAAGGCATGACGCGCGTGTTGATCGTCGACGATCACCGGCTGTTCCGTTCGGGCGTACGCGCGGAGCTGGGCGACTCGATCGAGGTGGTCGGCGAGGCCGAGGACGTGGAGACGGCCGTCAGGGCGATCGCCGAGCACAAGCCCGACGTGGTCCTGCTGGACGTGCACATGCCCGGGGGCGGGGGCCAGGAGGTCCTGCGCCGGGTGCTGGGCGCGGGCTCCCAGGTGCGCTTCCTCGCCCTGTCGGTCTCGGACGCCGCCGAGGACGTCATCGGCGTCATCAGGGGCGGGGCCCGGGGCTACGTGACCAAGAACATCAGCGGCAAGGAGCTCACGGACGCCATCCGGCGGGTGGCCGAGGGCGATGCGGTCTTCTCGCCGCGCCTGGCGGGGTTCGTCCTGGACGCGTTCGCCTCGTCGGAGGCGCCGTCCATCGATCCGGAGCTCGACTCGCTGACGCAGCGCGAGCGCGAGGTGCTGCGGTTGATCGCGCGCGGGTACGCGTACAAGGAGATCGCCAAGGAGCTCTTCATCTCGGTCAAGACCGTGGAGACCCACGTTTCGTCGGTCCTCCGCAAGCTCCAGCTCTCCAACCGCCACGAACTCTCCCGCTGGGCCACCGCCCGCCGCCTGGTCTGACGCCCTTTTCCCTTTTGGGTGGTAGGTCACCCATGAGGAGAGTGGAACGTTACGGGATAGTTATCACTGATCTGCCCACAAAACCCCTGTCTCAGTTGTCACACAGGAAGGAGAAAAACACATAGTCCAGGAGTGCCCCCTTGAATCGCGTCCCCCGGATGCTGCCGGCCCTGGTCGCACTGGCCGCTTTGACGGCATGTGCGGCCGAAAGCGGCCACGTCCCGCAAGTGCAAGCCCCGGTGGTGAAAGCCGTCGGTGCGGCAGGCATCACGGCACCGGCGAAGAAGATCAAGCTTGATATAGCTGACATAACCCCGATGGGGGAGAAGTCCGAGAAGGTAGGCGTCGGCTTCCCCATCATCGTCACGTTCGACCACGACGTCGAGGACAAGGCGGCCGTGGAGGGCCTGCTGGAGGTGCAGGCGGAGAAGCCGGCCGAGGGCGCGTGGCGCTGGGTGTCGGCCCGCAAGGTCATCTACCGTACGAAGACGTACTGGCAGCCCCACCAGAAGGTGCTCTTCACCGCCCGCCTGTCGCAGCTCCCCGGCAACACCGGCGCCAAGGACGTGTCCCGCAGCTTCGCCGTCGGCGTGAAGAACATCTCCGTGGTCAACACCCGCAGCCACCAGATGAAGGTGTACCGCGACGGCAAGCTGGCCAAGAAGATCCCGATCAGCGCCGGCCGGGGCGGGCTGATCAGGAACGGCGTGGACGTCTACCTCACCACCAGCGGCGTCCACCTCACCATGGGCAAGAAGCCCGTGGAGACCATGACCTCCTCCTGGATGGGCGTGACGGACCCCAAGGACCCGCGCTACTACAAGGAGGAGATCCCGTGGGCGGTACGCATCTCCGACAGCGGTGAGTACGTCCACCAGAGCGCCGGCTACTACCAGTTCCTGGGCCGCTCCAACCAGAGCCACGGCTGCGTGCGCGCCACCCCGGCCGGGGCCAAGTGGTTCTACGGCATCGCCCAGCGCGGCGACGTCGTCAAGATCACCGGCACCAAGCGCAAGCTGCAGTGGAACAACGGCTGGAGCTACTGGCAGCTCAACTGGACCGAGTGGAAGAAGGGCAGCGCCCTGAAGAGCTGACCCACCGTGCCCCGCCCCTGGAGGGAGGGGGCGGGGCACGAAGGGTCAGAGCTTCTCGAGCGGGGCGTACGCCAGCAGCAGCGTCTTCTCCCCGCCACCGCCAAAGTCGATCTTCACCTTGGTCTTCTCCGCCACCCCGTCCACGGACACCACCGTGCCCAGGCCGAACGCGTCGTGCGTCACCCGGTCACCGGGCGCCAGCGAGGGCACCTTGCGCCCACCGCTCTTGGCGGGTGCGGGGCGGGCGGCGGGCTCCCGGCGGGTGGCCGCGCTCCAGGCGGACTTCTCCGGGTCCGTACGCCAGTCGATGAGCTGCCCCGGCACCTCGTTGACGAACCGCGAGGCCGGGTTGAACGAGGGCGCCCCCCAGGAACTGCGCACGGCCGCCCGCGTGATGTAGAGCCGCTGCTGCGCCCGGGTGATCCCGACGTAGGCCAGCCGCCGTTCCTCCTCCAGCTCCTTGGGCTCCCCGAGCGAGCGGATGTGCGGGAACACCCCGTCCTCCATGGCCGTCAGGAAGACGACCGGGAACTCCAGCCCCTTGGCCGTGTGCAGGGTCATCAGGGTGACCACCCCCTGGCCGCCGTCCGCCTCGGGGATCTGGTCGGCGTCGGCCACGAGCGACACCTGCTCCAGGAACTCCACCAGCGTCCCCTCCGGATTGGCCTCCTCGAACTCGGAGGCGACGGAGATGAGCTCGTTGAGGTTCTCCAGCCGCGACTCGTCCTGCGGATCCTCGGACGCCTCCAGCTCGGCGCGGTAGCCCGTGGCCACCAGCACCTCCTCGGCCAGCGCCGACGGCGGCACGCCCTCGCCCTTGCCGATCAGCTCCTCGATCAGCGCGACGAACTCGCGTACCGCGTTGAGCGAGCGCGTGGCCATCCCGTACGCCTCGTCGGCCCGGCGCAGCGCGTCCCAGAACGAGATGCGCTCGCGCGACGCCAGCGCCTCGATCATGGCCTCGGCGCGCTCGCCGATGCCGCGCTTGGGCACGTTGAGGATGCGGCGCAGCGACACCACGTCGGCCGGGTTGGCGAGCACGCGCAGGTAGGCCAGCAGGTCCTTGACCTCCTTGCGCTCGTAGAAGCGCACGCCCCCGACCACCTTGTACGGCAGCCCGGTGCGGATGAAGATCTCCTCGAACACGCGGGAGGCGGCGTTGGTGCGGTAGAAGACGGCGACGTCGCCCGGCCTGACGTTCTCCTCGTCGCTGAGCCGGTCGACCTCCTGGGCCACGAACATGGCCTCGTCGTGCTCGTTGTCGGCGACGTACCCGACGATCTTGGGCCCGTCGCCCTGGTCGGACCAGAGGTTCTTGGGCTTGCGCGACTCGTTGCGGGCGATGACCGCGTTGGCGGCGGCCAGGATGTTCTGGGTGGAGCGGTAGTTCTGCTCCAGCAGGATCGTGCGCGCGTCGGGGTAGTCGCGCTCGAACTCCAGGATGTTGCGGATCGTCGCGCCGCGGAAGGCGTAAATGGACTGGTCGGCGTCGCCCACCACGCACAGCTCGGACATGTCGGCGCCCGACCGGACCAGCTCGCCGTCGGTCGTGCGCAGCTCGGGATGCCCGACCAGCTCCCTGATCAGGATGTACTGGGCGTGGTTGGTGTCCTGGTACTCGTCCACCAGCACGTGCCTGAAGCGCATCCGGTAGTGCTCGGCCACGTCGGGGAAGAGCTGGAACAACGTCACCGTGTTCATGATGATGTCGTCGAAGTCCATCGCGCCGGCCTCGGTCAGCTTGAGCTGATAGGCCTTGTACGCCTGCGCGAGCGTCTTCTCCAGGTGCGAGCCCGCCTTGTCGAGCGCGGTCTCGTAGTCGATCAGCTCGTTCTTGAAGTTGCTGACCTGCGCCGAGAACGAGCGCGGCGGGTAGCGCTTGGGGTCGAGCTCCATCTCCCTGCAGACCATCGCCATGAGCCGCTGCGAGTCGGCCTGGTCGTAGATCGAGAAGCTCGACGGGAACCCCAGCCGCTTGGCCTCCCGCCGCAGGATGCGCATGCAGGCGCTGTGGAACGTCATCACCCACATCGCCTTGGAGCGCGGCCCGACCAGCTTGTCGATGCGCTCCTTCATCTCGCGGGCGGCCTTGTTGGTGAACGTGATCGCCAGGATCTCGCCCGGATGCACGTCGCGCTCGGCCAGCAGATATGCGATGCGATGCGTGAGCACCCGCGTCTTGCCGGATCCCGCCCCCGCGACGATGAGCAGCGGACTGCCATGATGGATCACGGCCTCGCGCTGCTGCGGGTTGAGGCCGTCGAGCAGGGGGTGGTCTACGGAGACTTGGGTGGGCACCTACCTAGGTTAAGACGCCCCACCGACAATCGTTGACCGGAATGCCATTCGAGGGGCGCGCGGTTGTCCTTCGTAGAACATCAGAAAGGGGAACCATGCTGTCGGAAGCCGAGATCAACAGGGTCCTTGTGGTGACCGCCCACCCAGATGACGTCGATTTCGGAGCGGCGGGCAGCGTGGCGCTGTTCGTCGACAGGGGGGTCGAGGTCACGTACTTGCTGGTCACGGATGGGGATGCGGGCGGCAACGAGCGCACGTTGGACAATTCCGGGATGGCCGAGCTCCGCAGGACCGAGCAGCGCACCGCCGCCAAGGCGGTCGGCGTCACGGACGTGCGCTTCCTCGGCTACTCGGACGGGCAGGTGGTGCCCTCGCTGGAGCTCAGGCGCGACATCTCGCGCGTCATCCGCCAGGTCCGGCCGGACCTGGTCATCACCCACCACCCGGATCGCAATTACCAGCACGTCGCCCCCAGCCACCCCGACCACCGCGCGGTGGGCGGCTCCGCCCTGGACGCCGTCTACCCGGACGCCCGCAACCCCTACGCCTACCCTGAGCTGGTCAAGGACGAGGGCCTGGAGGCGTGGACCGTACGCGAGGTCTGGCTCACCGGCGGCTCGTCCCCCAACCACTGGGTGGACATCACCGAGGTCATGGACCGCAAGCTCGCGGCCTTGCAGTCACATGTGAGCCAGGTCGCCCATGTGGAGGGCTTCATCGACTTCGTCAAGAGCCGCTTCGCCGCCTGGGGCGAACAGGCCGGCCTCCCCGCCGGCCACTACGCGGAGGCGTTCCAGGTCGTCTCCACAGCCTGACCTCCATCCAGGGCCCTTCTCCAGGGCTTTTCTTTAGGGCACCGACCCTGGGCGCACCACCCAGAGCGCCGGCTGCCCGGTGACTTCGGAGATGATGTCGAAGTCGCGGTCGTAATGCAGGATCGTCGCCCCGTGCACCTCTGCACAGGCGGCGATCAGCAGATCGTTCGTCCCGAGACCTCGGTGCTGAGACTTCTCCACGAGCTGCCTCTGCACGTCCAGGGCCCTCGCCTGCACCTCGCCGTCGACCGGGAGGCTGATGCACTGGCGCTGGGCGTGCAGGATGCGCTGATAGTGCGCATAGTCGCGGGCGCTGTAGAGCACCTCCAGGTCGATGATGGCGCAGGTCGCCACGACCCGCGCCGCGTAGAGCGGATGGAGAGCCTTGGCGACCACGTCGCTGGTGCGTATACGGGCCAGTGCGCTCTTGTCGAGGAGATACGTCACTCCAGTCGCCGCCACGCATGCTTCATGATCTCCGGATCCAACAGGTCCGGGCTCCCCTCCGTGCGCCAGAACTCGAACGCCTCGATCGCGCTCGCCCTTTCCGCGTCCCTGTCGACGACCGCCTGAAGCGCGGCGCGAACCGTTTCCTTCATCGTCGGGGCGCCCAGCTTCCGCTGTGCCTTCTCCAGCAGGTCCTTGTCGATGTCGATTACTGTACGCATACAGCACCACCTCCGTGCTCCCATCGTATATCAGGAATCGTGATCTTGATATACGCATTCCTTCAGGCGGCACCGGCCCGGGGAATGCGTGAGAGAGACGGTAAGACACCAGGGAAAAGTGTGTCTGGAACGCTCCATCGACAGGTGAAGGATCTTCCGTCGGCGGACGAGAACCTTCACGCGTGGCGGATCAAAGCTCCACCGAACGTTGCTTACGTTACGTAATCAATATGGGCAAAGCCCTACTTTCGCTTGGCGGCGATCCGGGCGAAGAGGTAGCCGAAGGAGTTGGTGGCGATGTGGAGCATCGAGGGGGCCAGCAGGCCGCCGTGGCGGCGCAGCTCGCAGAAGAGCACCCCGGCCGCCGCAGTGGACACCACGCTCCCCGCCACCACCCGAGCGGTGTCGAGGTGGGTGGAGGACTCGGCGGACGTCAGGGCACCCAGTGCGGGGTTGGCGCGGGCCATGTCGATCGCGGGGAGGACGTGCCACAGGCCGAACAGCGCCGAGGAGGTCGCCGTGGCGGCGACCGTGCCGTGACGCCGGCGCAGCATGGCGTACAGGGCGCCCCTGAAGCCCACCTCCTCCAGCAGCACGGTGCCGACCGGGACCTGGAGCAGGGCCTCCTCCAGGGCGCGGGCGGGCGAGAGTGACAGGGCGCGCTCGTCGAGGAAGAGCGGCCTGGTGCGAGGGTTGGCGATGCCGACGGTGTAGACGGCCGCCACCGCCGCAGCCAAGGCGCCTCCCGTCACGGCGCCCCTGCGGCCGTGCTCGAATCCGAGCTCCTGCCACGACAGACCGGACCGGCGAGCCATCGCGACCAGGGCGGCGGTCGCGGCGGCCGAGGTCAGGGGCGCCAGGCGGGGGGCGACCTTGTTGTTCATGATGTTGGCGGCGGCGAGGATGGCGATCGAGCGGAGCAGCACCCTTGCAGGCTACGTCGCGCACCTCCTCCGCGGTCACCGCCGGCTGGGCGCGGAGCGGGGAAGCTACGAGGCGGCGTGGCGGCGCCGACCGGGCGTGGGTCGGGAGCTACAAGGCGGCGTGGCGGCGCCGACCGGGCGTGGGTCGGGAGCTACGAGGCGGCGTGGCGGCGCCGACCGGGCACGGTCGGGAGCTACAAGGCGGCGTGGCGGCGCCGACCGGGCACGGTCGGGAGCTACGAGGCGGCGGGGCGGCGCCAGCCGGTGGGGAAGCGGGTGCGGCGGCGTTCCTCCGGGGTGAGGCCGCCCCAGATGCCCTCCGACTCGCCCGCACGTAACGCGTACGAGCGGCACTCCTCGATGACCTGGCAGCGCGCGCACACCGCCTTGGCGCGGGCCTCCTGCAAGGGGGTGGGGGCGAGCGGGAAGAAGAGGTCAGGGTCGCTGGACCTGCACGCACCCCTGCGCAGCCAGCCGATCTCCTCCAAAGGCATGGGTCAAAGGTAGAGCGTGGTCATGATCAGACACATCATCCTCTGGGTTGACCCGTGCATACATCCCCGAGTCGGACCCGGACCCAGGCGGGTACATCTCAGGAGGACCGGGCAGAGGGCGATGCTCAGCAGGCGCTCACCCCGCTCCTCCAGCCGGTCGCGAATGACGCCTGGCGCTGCTCGGCCGTCCCGTGCGCGGACGGGTTCAGCCAGTCGTCCGTCGGGTCGCCGGCGGCCTCCAGGCTCAGGAGCAGCTCGTCCTCGTCGCCCGGCTGAGTCTCCAGCGCGCCTGAACGCACCAGGGACGAGAGGGTGCCGCCCGCGTAGCAGTCGGCTTGCAGCTCCATTTGTACGTTCAGCTGGAAACCGGTCTGGAGCTGCGCCTGCACGGCATGCCCCAACTCATGCGGAATGATCACATAGACCGACCCGTCCCCCATCTCGTTCCAGAGCGACTCCATCCAGTCCTGGTCGTAGGCGATGAAGTGGCCGACCGGGCAGTAGAAGGCGTTGTTCGGGACGGCAGGCTCGTTACCGCAATTAGGGCCAGAATTCCCGGAATAGGGGACAAAGTCAGCAATAGGACGATAGGTGCGCCCGAGCCGCTGGAAGTACTGCTGCCAGAACGCCTCCGTCAGCGTACGAGCGGTCCGCACGTCGTCCTCGAACGAGTCGGCCCCCCTCGCGTCCATGGAGCGCGGCCTCGTGAGGCCACAGGCGCCCAGGAGCAGGACCAGGCCGATGATCAGGATGCGCTTCACGGAAGTCACATGTCCCACGTGTGCACGGGCTCATTCGAATGCATCCGCTCGATGTACCCGAGCGTCATGGATCGCAACGCCTCATGCCGATCTCCTCCGTGCGCGCGTACGCGATCCACCTGCCAGCTCGCCCCCGTACGGCCCGTCAGGCAGCGGCCCTCGATGATGCCGAGCAGCCGGTCGGCGACCGGACCGTGCACGCCCCACCTGGTCAGCCCCTCGTGCGCCATGGGGAGGAGGCGGCGCAGGATCAGCTCGGCCGCGGGCACCTCTCCCATTCCCGGCCAGTAGAGCCGCGCGTCCAGCCCGTGCCGGGCCGCCGCGCCGAGGTTCTCCTCGGCGGCCTGGAACGACATCTGGCTCCAGATCGGCCGTTCGGCGTACGGCAGCACGCGCATCAGCCCGTAGTAGAACGCGGCGTTGGCCGCGATGTCGGCCACGGACGGTCCGGCGGGCAGCACGCGGTTCTCCACGCGCAGGTGCGGCACCCCGTCCACCACCGCGTACACCGGCCGGTTCCAGCGGTAGATCGTGCCGTTGTGCAGGGTCAGCTCGTGCAGGTGCGGGATGCGTCCCTGTTCGAGCTCGGTACGCGGGTCCTCGTCCTCGCAGAGCGGCAGCAGGGCGGGATAGTAGCTGACGTTCTCCTCGAAGAGGTCGAAAACGCTGGTGATCCACCGCTCCCCGAACCACACCCTGGGCCGCACGCCCTGCGCCTTCAGCTCGGCCGGCCGCGTGTCCGTGGCCTGCTCGAACAGGGCGATCCTGGTCTCGCGGTGCAGCTCCTTGCCGAACAGGTAAGGGGAGTTGGCCGCGAGCGCGATCTGGGGCCCCGCGATGGCCTGGGCGGCGTTCCAGTGCGCGGCGAACGCCTCGGGGCTGACCTGCAGGTGCAGCTGCACGCTGGTGCACGCGGCCTCGGGGGCGACGCTGTCGGCATGGGTGTCCAGGCGTTCGACGCCCTCGATGCACAGATGCAGGTCCTCCCCGCGGGCCGCGAAGATCTGCTCGTTGAGCAGGCGGTAGCGGGGGTTCGCGGAGAGCGTGCCCTCACCGATGTCCTGCTCGCGCAGCGTCGGCAGGATGCCGATCAGGACCAGGTGGCCGCCCTGGGAGCGGGCGCGCTCCTCGGCGTGGTTGAGCCGCGCCCTGACGTCGTTCTCCAGCCGCAGCGCGCCGTCGCCGCCCAGCTCCTGGGGCTCGATGTTGATCTCGATGTTGAACTGCCCCAGCTCCGTCGCCCAGTCCGGCTGCTCGATGGCGGCCAGCACCTGGGCGTTGCGCATGGCGGCCTCACCGTACGCGTCCACGATGTTGAGCTCGATCTCCAGGCCGGCGAGGGGGCGTTCAACCTCGAAGCGGGATTCGCGGAGCATCTGGGCGAAGACGTCGAGACATCGACGCACCTTTTCACGATATTTCCGGCGATCGTCTCGGCTGAACACGACAACTGGCACGTCCCTGCCCATAACAGGAAATGTCCCACGCCAGAAGCGCCAAGACCAGAGTCGTAACGAAAAGCCCCGCGCGGCGAGAGAACCGCACGGGGCCTTGAAAGGCGATCGATCAACGCGCCTGCATGATCTCCCGCATGAGCTGGGCGGTCTCGGAGGGGGTCTTGCCGACGCGGACACCGACCTTCTCCAGAGCCTCCTTCTTGGCCTGGGCGGTGCCCGCGGAGCCCGACACGATCGCGCCCGCGTGCCCCATGGTCTTGCCCTCCGGCGCGGTGAAGCCCGCGACGTAGGCCACGACCGGCTTGGTGACGTGCTGCTCGATGTACGCGGCGGCCCGCTCCTCGGCGTCGCCGCCGATCTCGCCGATCATCACGATCGCGTCCGTGCCCGGGTCCTCCTGGAACGCCTGGAGCGCGTCGATGTGCGTCGTGCCGATCACGGGGTCGCCGCCGATGCCGACCGCGGTCGAGAAGCCGAAGTCACGCAGCTCGTACATCAGCTGGTACGTGAGCGTGCCCGACTTCGAGACCAGGCCGATGCGGCCGGCGGTGGTGATGTCGGCCGGGATGATGCCTGCGTTGGAGGCGCCGGGGGAGGCGATGCCGGGGCAGTTGGGGCCGATGATGCGGGTCTTGTTGCCCTTGGCGACCGCGTACGCCCAGAACTCGGTCGAGTCGTGCACCGGCACGCCCTCGGTGATCACGACGCAGAGCGGGATCTCGGCGTCGATGGCCTCCTTGACCGCGTCCTTGGTGAACGCCGGCGGCACGAAGACGACGGACACGTCCGCGCCGGTCTTCTCCATGGCCTCCTTGACCGTGCCGAACACGGGCAGGCCCTCGTGAGTGATGCCGGCCTTGCGGGCGTTCACGCCGCCGACGACCTTGGCGCCGGAGGCGAGCATGCGGCGGGTGTGCTTGGTGCCCTCACCACCGGTCATGCCCTGAACGATGATCTTGCTGTTCTCAGTCAACCAGATGGCCATGGGTCACGCACCTACCGCAGCGAGCTCGGCGGCCCGCTTGGCCGCGTCGTCCATCGTGTCTACCAGCTCGACCCGCGGGAGCGCGGCGTCGGCCAGGATCTGCCGCCCGAGCTGGGCGTTGTTGCCGTCGAGGCGGACCACCAGGGGGTGGGTCACGGCCTCGCCGCGGCTCTCCAGCAGCTTGAACGCCGAGACGATGCCGTTGGCGACGGCGTCGCAGGCGGTGATGCCGCCGAAGACGTTCACAAAGATCGACTTGACGCTCGGGTCGGAGAGGATGATCTCCAGACCGGCGGCCATGACCTCGGCCGAGGCGCCACCGCCGATGTCGAGGAAGTTGGCCGGGGACGGCTTGCCGGGGAACTGCTCGCCCGCATAGGCCACCACGTCGAGGGTGGACATGACCAGGCCCGCGCCGTTGCCGATGATGCCGACATCGCCGTCGAGCTTGACGTAGTTGAGGTCCTTCGCCTTGGCCTTGGCCTCGAGCGGGTCCTCGGCCGCCTTGTCGGCGAGCGCCTCGTGGTCGGCCTGGCGGAAGGAGGCGTTGTCGTCGAGCGTGACCTTGCCGTCGAGCGCCTTCACCTGGCCGTCGGCCGACAGGATCATGGGGTTGACCTCGACGAGCGTGGCGTCCTCGTCGACGAAGCAGCACCAGAGCTTCTCGATGAGCTCGGCGGCGCCGTCGAGCGCCTTCTCCGGCAGGCCGCCGGCCACCGCGATCTCGCGGGCCTTGGCGCGGTCGATGCCCGTCAGCGCGGAGACCGGCACCTTGGCGACCTTCTCCGGCGAGGTGTGGGCGACCTCTTCGATGTCCATGCCGCCCGCGGCGGAGCAGATGGCGAGGAATGTACGGTTCGCGCGGTCGAGCAGGAAGGAGAAGTAGTACTCCTCCGCGATCGCGCTGGCCTCCTCCACGAGGACCTTGTGGACCGTGTGGCCCTTGATGTCCATGCCGAGGATGGCTTCGGCCTTGCTGACTGCGTCGGCGGCGTCGTCGGCCACCTTCACGCCGCCGGCCTTGCCTCGGCCGCCGGTCTTGACCTGGGCCTTGACGACAACGCGGCCGGTCAGCTCCTCGGCGGCCGACCGCACCTCCTCCACGTTGTGTGCGACGATGCCGCGTGGCACCGGGATGCCGTAGTCGGCGAAGAGCTCTTTCGCCTGATGTTCGAACAGGTCCACGAGGGTCCGTCCTCTTCCACTTGGTCGCTCACCCTCTGTCGGGTTCGCGCCCTGCTATTCCGACTGATGTTCGACGGCCCGGGCAACTGCGCTGATGGTCGCATCCGCTTCACCGCTCGTTGGCATCGTTCGCTGCTCTCTCACGGCGAGCTCCTACGCTCAGGGGTGCGTGCCGGGCGTTTCCGCCGGTAAAGCCTAGCCCGAAGCTTGACCTGCCCAGGTCATCGGGGCATGGTTCTCCCGCTGTGTGACGGTGATCTCACTTCTCCAGGACCCTCACTGCACGAAAAATGCACGGTTTTGGCGGCTTGTGACCCGGTTCTCGAGATATGTTCGTGATCTTCTATTGGCAGGATTCTGCTCCCTCTCCTTTTGAATCCGAAGGAAAACGAATGAAGCGAATTCTCGCGGGCCTGGCGTTAACCACGGTCGCCGCGCTCGTGACCGCGACGCCGTCCGCGCAGGCCGCGTCGGTGGACCCGGTGAAGGCGCTGAAGAAGCAGTTTGTCGCGGGGCACGGGGTGCGGATCGCCGAGACGACCCGGCTCACCCTGGACGGCAAGAGCACCGGCGCCTCCACCCGGACCTCTGGAACGTTCGAGTTCGGCAAGAAGGGCGTCGTCGCGTCCGACGTCAGGACCCACGGGGCGGGCAAGAACAAGTCCCTGGCGGCCGCGTACGGCCCGCCGCGCGTCGTCACGGTCGGCGGCTACAGCTACGTCCAGGGCGGTCTGTTCAGCGAGAACCTGCCTGACGGCAAGACCTGGGTGCGCTACACCGGGGAGGCCTCCGGCGGCACCTACAACCAGACGCTCGACATCTTCGAGCCGAAGGTGCTGAAGGCGATCGTCTCCCACGCCAAGAGCTTCAAGGGCGGCACGTACAAGGGCTCCCTGACCTACAAGGATCTGGCCAAGGTGTACGGGACGAAGATCGGCGGCCCGCTCTCCAAGATCAAGATCGACTACGCCCTGAAGGTCGACTCCAAGGGCCTGGCCACCCAGCTGACGTCGGGCTGGACCATGGACCTCGGCGTCCTGGGCAAGACCCGCTCTGTCACCGAGACCCGGTACATCGGCTGGGGCTCCAAGGTAAAGATCAAGGCTCCGGCCGAGGACCAGTGGATCGACATCGCGGACCTCGGTGAGGACAGCCAGATCCCGCAGGAGATCCCGAACAGCGCGCTGAACTCGCTCGCCAACTAGCCCGTACCCGGCCTCCTCCCGCCCTGCTGGGCAGGAGGGGGCCCTTTCGTGAGGAGATGCGGATGAAGCGAGTTCTCGCGGGGGCGTTGGCCGCCGCGACACTGATCACCGCCTCGCCCGCGCAGGCGGCCGTCGATCCGGTGAAGGCGCTGAAGAAGCAGCTCGTCGCAGGGCACGGCGTGAAGGTGTCCGAGACGGACCGGGCGACCTCCAGCGACCACAAGACGGATGCGACCTTCCGGATGACCGGCGTCCTCGAGTTCGGCGCCTCGGGAATCGTGGCCAGTGACTTCACCGTCCGGTATGTATCCCGCAAGCGGAAAGCCGATCCGATGCCGATGCGTTGGGTCAGCGTGGGCCGCGACATTTACCTGCAGAGCACGAGTGGCCTGCCGGAAGGCAAGACGTGGGTGCACTTGGACCTGCGGGGACCGCTCATCTCATTCCAGCCGACCGACCTGTCCAGGCCGGTCGTGCTGAAGGGTCTGATCGCGCATGCCAAGACCGCGAAAGCGGGCGTCTACCGTGGCTCGATCACCCAGGAACAGGTGCGCCGACTCAACGGCAAGTCCGGTACCGGGTTCGCCTATCGGCTGGACATCGGGCCCAAGGGCCTTCCCGAGCGTCTCATCACCGACGAGAAGCTCGATTTCGGCACCTACGGCTGGATGCGGGACGCCGTCACCACCCGGTACACCGACTGGGGCACCAAGGTCACGATCAAGGCCCCGCCGGAGGAGCAAGTGGTCGACTCCAAGGACCTCACGGGTGCCGCTTTCGACGAGCTGATGGAGGAGATCAAGAGCATCCCGGACGGCGCGCTCGCCCACCGCTAGGTGATCTTCAGCCCGCGCGCCGGTTGACCTGCGGCCGCGCGGGCGTCGGGCACCCTCCGGCCACACGCGCATGGAGACCGGGGCACCGGTCTAGCCGAGCCGGGACTCCCGGATGCGCGCCCATTCGAGCGAGTGCCGGATGCCGTCCTCGATGGAGTGGCCCGCCTGCCAGTCCAGCAGGCGGCGGGCCAGGTCGCTGCGGGTGTAGGCGCCGGCCACGTCGCCGGGGCGCGGGGGCGCCTCGACGACCTCGATCGGGCGGTCGGCGACGCGGTTGAACGCCTCGGCCAGCTCACGGACGGTGGTGCCCGCGCCGGTGCCCAGGTTGATCACGTCGGCCTCCAGCGCGTCGAAGCGGCGCAGGGCCGCCACGTGGGCCGTGGCCAGGTCCCAGACGTGGACGTAGTCGCGGATGCCCGTGCCGTCCCTGGTCGGGTAGTTCGTGCCGGTGATCTGGAAGGGCACGCCCTCCTCGTACGCCTCGATCATCTTGCCCAGGGCGTGGCTGGGGCGGCGGAGCTGCAGGCCGGTGCGCATCTGCGGGTCGGCGCCGATCGGGTTGAAGTAGCGCAGGGAGAGGATCCTGATCGGGTGACCGGCGGCGATGTCGGCGAACATGGCCTCGCACACCGCCTTGGTCCGCGCGTAGGGGCTCTGGGGGTCGAGCGGGGACCCCTCGTCCACGGTGTGGTCGTCGCCCGTGCGGTAGATGGAGGCCGAGGAGCTGAAGATCATCCGGGTGCAGCCGTTGCGGAGCAGGTGATCGACGAATTCGAGGCTCTTGGCGACGTTCGCGCGGTAGTAGCCGACGGGGTCGGCCACGGAGTCCGGGACCACGATGAGCGCGGCACAGTGGACGACAGCCTCAATATCCGGATTTTCGGTAAATATCTTGTCAATCAGCGGACCGTCGCTGATATCTCCTTCATAGAACTCCCGCCCCCGAGCGAACTCCCGCCGGCCCGTGACGAGGCTGTCCAGAATGACCGGCTCCATCCCGGCATCGAGGCACGCGGACGCGACAGTGCTCCCGATATATCCGGCCCCTCCGGTAACCAATACCCGCATCCCAGCTCCCAGCGTCGGTCGGTCTGTTGCAGAACTCATCATCGTGTACGGTGCGCCGGCGGGCGCAGCCTTTCCCATGGCTTTCCCATGCCGACCGGACCCCATGGGCCGCGTCCGCACCCCCCAGCGGGGGGCTACGGGTTCACAAAGTGGGCGAGGGGCGGCGCGTCAACCAAGCGCTGGTCGGGAAACCTTGAGAAAATCGCCTACTGTGACGGCGATTCTCGACCAGTTGCGTACTGCCCCCCGGTCCGTGCTCGGCAAGCTCCCCGGCGTGCCGGGCGACGACGACGAGACGAGGCGGCCGCTGCCGGTGTCGGGGATGCTGGCCGCCGCCGCCACCCTGGGCGTCGGGCTGGCCGCGCTCACCACACTCACCCTCGTCGGCTGGATCGCCGCGCCGCGCGGCACGCTGGGCGCGGGGCTGCCGGGCGTGTTCCGCACCGCGGCCCAGCTCTGGCTGGTCGCGCACCACGCCGGGTTCGCGATCCCCGGCGGGCGGGTGGGCCTGCTGCCCCTGGGGCTGACGATCCTGCCCGCCGTGCTGCTCTATCGCGCCGGCCGCTGGATGGCGCGCGACGCGGACCTGCGGCTGCGCCTGCCTGCCCGGCTGCCGAAGAACAGCCCGAAGGAGCAGGCCGGGGCCCGCCGGCGGGCCCAGCTCGTCCTGGTGGTGCAGGCCGGGGTGTCGCTGGCGGCGCCGTACGCGCTGCTCGCGGGGTTGATCGCGCTCGCGGCGAGCAACGAGATCACCCAGCCCTACATCGGCGAGGCGCTGCTCAGCCACTTCGTGCTGGCGTTCCTGGCGGGGTCGCTGGCGACGGCGCGGATGATCGGTCCCTGGCGGGTGATGCTGCGCCTGCTGCCCGAGCGGGTGCGCGCGCTCACCGTCGGCACGGCGGTCGCCACGGCCGTGCTGCTCGTGGCCGGGCTCGCGCTGGTGCTGGTCGCCGTCGTGCTGAACTTCGGGCAGGTCAAGGAGCTGTCCAGCGTGCTCTCGCCCGGGTTCGTGGGCGGGGTGCTGCTGTTGCTGCTGCAGGTGCTCTACCTGCTGAACGCCGTCATCTGGGCCTCCTCCTACATCGCCGGGCCGGGGTTCGCGATCGGCGCCGACACCCTGGTCGCGCCCACCGGGGTGCAGCTCGGCACGGTGCCGAGCCTGCCGCTGCTGGGGGCCCTGCCGGAGAGCGGGCCCGTTCCGGCGTGGATGATGGCGGTCATCGCGCTGCCGTTCGCGGCGGGGGCCGTGGCCGGGGTGATGGTGGCCAGGATCTCGCCGTCGCCGTCCTATGAGGCCGCGCCGCTCTGGGGGTTCCTCAGCGGCGTCGTCACCGGGCTCGTGGCGGGAGTGCTGGCAGCGCTGTCCGGCGGCCCCATCGGCGGCGGCCGGCTGGCCACGGTGGGGCCCTCGCCCTGGGAGGTGGCGCTGTCGGTGGCTCTGGAGGTCGGCGTGGCCGCCGGCATCTCCGCCGGAGTGACCAACCTGCTGCTGCTCAACAAGCGGGCCCGTACGCCGCTCGACAAGGCGGCCGCTCCCGTGCGCAAGGCCGGGGCCGCCATCGCCAAGGCGGCGAGCAAGGTCGGGCTGGCCGAGTCCGACCCGCGCCCCCTGCCCGGCCACTGGATGGACGCCACCGAGGCCGACACCCAGGAGATCCCGGTCATCAGGGACGACTGGCAGGACGAGCACGCCTCCGCAGAGGCGGAGACCCTCGCCCAGGCCCGCCCGCGCCCGCCGGAGCCGGCGGCCCGCCCGCCGCGCAAGGACATCGTGGACGAGTCGGACGACCGTGGCGGCCATGTGATCTACCTCGACCCGTACGCCTGGGACCGCGACTAGGCTCGCGTCCGGCGGGACCAGGGCTGCCCTAGGGCTGCCCTAGGGCTGCCCTAGGGCTGCATGGCCCCGAGCACCTCGAGCACGTCGGCGGGGAGCTTGCGCTGGGCCGCGTCCCTGAACTGCGCGAAGCATTCGCCCTGCGCGGAAACGGTGCCGGCGCCCTTCATGCACTCCTGGTAGGCCGAGTACTCGTCCATCAGGTACAGCTGCATCCCCGTGGCCATGGCCGACAGCGCCAGCGCGATCGAGGAGATGGTGATGCCGCCCACGGCGGCCCCTGTGGTCCGGCCCGCGCCCTTGAGCAGGGGGAACGCCCGGATCCCGGCCATCAGCGCGAACAACGCCATGACCAGTCCGGCGAGCGGCAACATGAACGTCATGGCCAGCGCTGCGATGGACAACCAGATCGCTCGGCGGCCCGCCGAATCAGCGGGCTGCTGGCCTGCCGGTGCCTTCACCGGTGTCGACACCTGACCTCCTCTGCGTCGCCGGGCGAGGAACAGATACCCTGTCAGCCCCACCCTGTTTCCTTTTTGGAGTGTGCGTGTCTAAGGCTGGGCGGCTCGTCGTCCTCGTCTCCGGCTCTGGAACCAACCTACAGGCCCTGCTGGACGCTTCCGCCGACCCGTCTTACGGTGCTCGCGTGGTCGCGGTCGGCGCCGACAGGGATGGGATCGAGGGGCTGACCAGGGCGGCCAGGGCGAACGTACCAACTTTTGTCGAAAAATTGGGCGATTACGCGACAAGGGCGGAATGGGATGCCGCCATTGCCGCCAGGATCGCCGAGTACGAGCCTGACCTGGTGGTTTCGGCGGGCTTCATGAAAATTCTGGGTCCGCCGACCTTGGATGCCTTTCCCGTGCTGAACACCCACCCGGCGCTGCTGCCGTCGTTCCCCGGCGCGCACGGCGTACGGGACGCGCTGGCCCACGGGGTCAAGGTGACCGGCTGCACGGTGATGCTGGCCGACGAGGGCGTCGACAGCGGGCCGATCATCGCCCAGGAGGCGGTGCCCGTGCTCCCGGACGACGACGAGGCGGTCCTGCACGAACGCATCAAGACCGTCGAACGGCGCCTGCTCGTCGACATCGTCGGCCGGATGGTCCGCGAGGGCTGGACGGTCAGCGGACGCATCGTCCGCATCGGCAACGAAACAGGAGGGGAATCCACGTGACTCGCATCGCCATCCGGCGCGCGCTGATCGCTGTTTACGACAAGTCCGGGCTCGAGGAGCTGGCCAGGGCCCTCGACGGCGCAGGGGTGGAGATCGTCTCGACCGGTGGCACGGCCGCCGCGATCTCGTCGTACGGGATCCCGGTGACCAAGGTCGAGCAGCTCACCGGGTTCCCGGAGTGCCTGGACGGGCGGGTCAAGACGCTCCACCCGCGCGTGCACGCCGGACTGCTGGCCGACGTCACCAAGCCCAATCACGTGGCGCAGCTGGAGGAGCTGGAGATCGATCCGTTCCAGCTCGTCGTGGTGAACCTCTATCCGTTCCAGGAGACGGTGGCCTCCGGCGCGTCCGACGAGGAGTGCGTCGAGCAGATCGACATCGGCGGGCCCGCCATGATCCGCGGCGCCGCGAAGAACCACAACACCTGCGCCGTCGTGGTCGACCCCACCTTCTACGGCGACGTGCGCGACGCGCTCGCCGAGGGCGGCTTCACGCTGACCGATCGCAAGCGGCTGGCGGGCATCGCCTACGCGCACACGGCCTCGTACGACGTGGCGGTGGCCAACTGGTTCGCGCGGACGCACGGGGACGGCGAGTTCCCCGAGTTCACGGGGGCCGCCTATGAGCGCAAGGCGACGCTGCGCTACGGCGAGAACCCGCACCAGAGCGCCGCGCTCTACGTGGGTCGCGCGGACGGCCTGGCCAACGCCGAGCAGCTGCACGGCAAGGAGATGTCGTACAACAACTACCTCGACTCCGACGCCGCGTGGCGGGCCGCCTGGGACTTCGCCGAGCCGTGCGTGGCCATCATCAAGCACCAGAACCCGTGCGGCATCGCGATCGGCGCCGACGTGGCCGAGGCGCACCGCAAGGCGCACGCGTGCGACCCCGTGTCGGCGTACGGCGGGGTGATCGCCGTCAACCGCTCGGTCACGGCCGAGCTGGCCAGGCAGATCTTCGACATCTTCACCGAGGTCGTCATCGCGCCCTCCTACGAGGAGGAGGCGCTGGAGGTGCTGCGGGGCAAGAAGAGCCTGCGCCTGCTGCGCTGCCCGGAGGGGCCGTCGCGGACGACGGAGTTCCGCGAGATCGACGGCGGGCTCCTGGCGCAGACCGTGGACAAGGTGGACGCGACCGGCGACTCAGCCGCGCAGTGGGAGCTCAAGACCGGCGCGCCCGCGTCGCCCGAGCAGCTGGCCGACCTGGAGTTCGCCTGGCGCGCCTGCCGCTCGGTGAAGTCCAACGCCATCCTGCTGGCCAGCGACGGGGCGACCGTGGGCGTGGGCATGGGCCAGGTCAACCGGGTGGACTCGTGCCGCCTGGCGGTCGCGAGGGCGGGGGACCGCGCGGCCGGGGCGGTCGCGGCCTCGGACGCGTACTTCCCGTTCCCGGACGGGGCGCAGGTGCTGATCGACGCCGGCGTACGCTTCATCGTGGAGCCCGGCGGCTCGATCCGGGACGAGCTCGTCATCGAGGCCGCGGAGAAGGCCGGGGTCACTCTCTACTTCACCGGCACCCGCCACTTCTTCCACTGACCCTGTACCCGTCAGAGGACACCCGGACCGCCCCTACGCGCGTGCTCGGACCGCTGTCACGCCGCCCTCGAACCACCCACCACATGGGACCAGGTCCGAGGGCCGCGTGGCGGTTATGGGGGGCGGTCGGGCCGCCCGTCACGGGGACGCTCGGGCCGCCCGCCGCCTGAGGCCGGGTGGCCCGACGGCGTGGACTCGGGCCGCCGCACGCGGGGCATCCCGGGGCGTGCCATGTCCGGTTTTGGGGCCGAGCATTCGCGAGATGCGGTTAGCCTGATGCTCCCCCATCTTGCTGATCCCCACGGAGTCCCCCTTGCTCGAGCTGATCCTGCAGGCGTTCGTCACCATGAACGGCTTCGCCACCAGCCCCGTCGTGCTCCTGGTGCTCGCCTTCATCGGTGCCTATCTCGGCAGCCGTGCCGTCGAGGTCATCCCGTTCACCCGCCGGATCATCGAGCGCCGCGAGGCCCAGGCACTCGAGCGCGAGTAACTTATGCGGCCGGCCCCCTCAGCGGAGCCCGCCGGCCCGGCATAGACAGCGCTCGCGGAGGGCGAGCAGCGGCGGCAGGCCGAGCTGTACGGGCGGACGAGCTCGACGAGCTGCTGCTCCGGTCCAGCGATGTCGGCCTCGACCCACTCACCCTGGATGGCCGGATCGAAGGCCCACTCCCATGCCGCGGCGCGCTGGACCTTGCGCGCGAGCGACCATCGACAAGGAAGTCGAGCTGCTCATCGTGCCCAGGGCCAAGTAACACGGCATCGACTGTCTGCACCACATGGCCACGGGGTCGAGACCCGGGCCGGCTACTTTCCTCCCTATGTCAGCGGCGGCGTCAGGACGGCGACAGCCCGGTATCAGAGCGGTCGGCGATGGTGAATGCCATGAAGGGTTCAGCGATGCGGCCTCGGGGCTGCGGACTGGGCCACGCCGAGCTCACCCCGGCACTCGTGTGCCGCTCATGCACAGGCCATGAGCGCCACGCCGGGACGGGCCTCGCGAGATCGACGACAACGCAGCACAAGGAGCACATGATGCAGACGTTCGCCACCCCCGCCCCGATCTCCGCCGTCCTGGACATCCCCGCGGGGCGCGTCCGGTTCGTCGCCGCCGACCGGGCCGACACCGCGGTCGAGGTCCGGCCCGCGAACGCCTCGAAGAGCCGCGATGTGAAGGCGGCGGAGGAGACCACGGTCGAGTACGCCGACGGCGTCCTGCGGATCGAGGCCCCGGTGAAGAACCAGTACTTCGGCCCGTCCGGCTCCATCGAGCTGACGGTCGAGCTGCCCGCCGGCTCCCGCGTCGAGGCCAGGACGGCCGGCGCCGAACTCCGGACGGTCGGCCGCCTCGGCGACGTCTCCTTCGAAGGCGCGTACGGCAAGATCAAGATCGACGAGACCGCGAGCCTGCGCCTCACCACGAGCGACGGCGACGTCGAGGTGGGCCGCCTGGGCGGCCCCGCGCAGATCAGCACCGCAAGCGGTGACATCCGGATCGCCGAGGCCACGGGCGGCAAGGTCGTGCTCGGCACCCAGTCCGGCGACATCTCGATCGCCGCCGCCGCCGGAGTCTCGGCTGCCCTGGACGCCGGCACCAGCCACGGCCGCATCACCAATGCGCTCAAGAACGACGGCACTGCCGAACTCGACATCCACGCCACCACCTCCAACGGCGACATCATCGCTCGCAGCCTGTGACCCGCAGCCTCGCCGGTCACCGAGATTCGGCACGGTATCCGGCGTCAGCAGGGTGCCCGCAGGTCAGCGGGCACCCTGTCGTTCCCCTCTTCCGAACGCACTCGCGCCGGATTCCGCGGCCATCCGGTCACGCCGCTATGGGGCCGCCGACGTGCGCTGCCAGGCTAACCGGGCCGCCCCCGCCAGGGCCGCGCGCACGCCCAGGGTGCTCTGGTGGACTCGTACCGACCGGACGAACGCCAGCCCTGCCACGTCGTCGAGCATGCGCTCCAGCGGGTCGAACAGCACCCTTCCCGCCGCCGACACGCCACCCCCGACGACCACCGTGGTGATCTCGACCGCGGCCGCCGTCGAGGCGATCATCCCGGCCAGCGCCCGCGCACCGCGTTCGAACGCCGCCACCGCGATCGGATCGCCTGCCGCGGCGTCCCTGGCGAGTGCTCGCGCGTCCGCCTTCTCATCCGATTGGCCTGAGGAGGGCGACCAGCCGTTGTCCAGGGCCCAGCGGGCGAGGTTGGGGCCGCTGGAGTAGCGCTCGACGCAACCCCGGCCGCCACATTCGCACCGCTCGCCGCCGGGATCGATGGACATGTGGCCGACGTGCCCGGCGTTCCCGGTGGTCCCCAGCAGCGGCCTGCCGTCGATCACCAGCCCGCCGCCGATCCCGGTGGACACCACGATGCCGAGCAGCGAGGCACTGTCCCGCCCCGCCCCCAGCCAGTGCTCCCCGAGCGCGAAGCACTGCGCGTCGCCCGCGAGGACGGTCGGCAGTCCCGTCGTTTTCCGCACCTCCTCGCGCAGGGGGAAACCGCGCCAGCTGGGCATGTTCACTGGGCTCACCGTCCCGGCGGCCAGATCCAGCGGGCCGGCGCAGCCGATCCCGACGGCCTCCGGTGGCGGGCCTTCCTCGGTCACCTCCGCGATGAGCGCCGCCAGGGCGGACATGACCTCCGTACGGGGCGTGGGCCGCGTACCGGAACGCAACACGGAACCCTCCTCGTCCACCAGTGCGGCGGCGAGCTTGGTTCCTCCGATGTCAATGGCAAGTACGTAGTTCATCAATGTTTGTGGTGGTTGTCGGGCTGGCGGGGATCGCCAGGGTGTTCAAGGCCGGGCACGAGTTCGATCTTGCGGGCGCGCATGTCATCCAGCCAGCGCGCGAAGGCCCTCCGCCGCGCGGCATCCAGCAGCAGCGTCGCTCCACTCCGGTCCTGTGGGGGCAGGGTGGTGGCCTGCGCCGCTGAGGTGACTGCGTCGCCTGCGGGTGGGGGTGGCCGAAGGGCGGCTCCTCCCTCTTTGACGGGGGTGAGAATTGCGACATGCCACCCCAAGGCATCCTGTACGGGGCCTACCAGGGTGCCGTGTGGATGGCGCTGCAGTGCTCCGGCTATCGCCGCAGGCAGGGAGTCAAGCGATGCCGCCGGGCCGAGCGAGTCGAGGGCATCGGGTGTCGCGCGGTGGGCGCTTGAGCGATCCGGGAAGAGGCGGTGCCGGATGACGTACTGCGGAGAGCGCTCGGCGCGGACGGGGGAGCGCCATTCCTGTGGGGCTTCCACCGTGGCCGTGACGTGCTCGAACACGGCCCGCACCCACGGGTTGCCGTTGTACGCGGCGGTGTTGATGGAGCCCAGTTCGACGGCCGCCACGCCCTCGAACGGCTCGGCCTCCACGGGATCGAGTCCCAGATCCGCGGCCAGCGCTTCGCACAGCGCCTCCGTGAGGATGACCTGGGTCAGCCACCGGGCGAGTTGACGGTCCTCCGAGCTTCCTGGCACGGGCAGCGTCGCGCGGAAGGGCCCGTCGTGCAGGTCGGCGAGGCGTCGTTCGAGCCGCTCGCGGGGGATCGGACGCCCGTCGACCCACCCGGCCACCGCCCCGACGCCGGGCGCCGAGGCCGCCCCAGTGGCAGCCGTCCGCACCCGCACCGCCACCGACCATCCTGCAGCCGGGCCGCCTTCCAGAGGGTGGACGTGGGTCGTCATCGGGTCACCTCCAGCCGGATCGCCGGGCTGTACTGGCAGCGGCCGAACCACATGACCTTGGCCAGGGCCCAGGCGTGGCCTGCGGGTGCGTCCTCGGGGACCTCGACCCGGAACGACACGTCCACCGTTTCGCCTGCTGCGATCGTGAAGCCCTGGATGACCTCGGGGAGCAGGTGCCACGTCCCCCACGGGGAGGCGAGTTGCGACTCGCCGCGGATCTCGTCGGAGGTGGTGTTGGTCAGCCTCAGGACGAGGGAGGTGCTGGTGCCGGGACGGAGAGTGAGGCCGTCGGTGACGGGGGAGACGGACAGCCCTGTGGGGCGGCCCTCGGCGGACTTGGTGCCGTGGTGGGCCCCGGTGGAGGCATCGGCTGTGCCCTGGCTCGGAAGCTCGGGGGTGGGGGCGAGGGCCACTGTGGTGACGTCTTCGATGAGCTGGCCGCCTACCGAGGTGCGGGCGGAGACGAAGTGCAGGCCCGTGGCAGGGTGGGCGCTCGCAGAGCGGGACGGGGTCACCGTGACCGGGAAGCGGAGGTGGCCGCCCGGGGCGAGGCGGAAGGCACGTTGGGCCGGGGAGGCGCTCCAGCCTTCCGGGATGTGGAGGGTGACCAGGCCCTCGTGAGGCTCGTCCGTCAGATGTGAGGAGAGCACCACGTCCACCTCGAAGGACTCTCCGTCCGACGGGTTGACCAGGCCGGGGCTGATCGTAAGAGAGATCGGCAGGTAGCCGAGCGGGGCAGGGCCCTTGTTGTGGAGCCAGTAGCGGGTGAAGACCGGCTGGGCCTGCTCTGCGGTGGGGCCGAGCTCAGGAGGCACGGGACCGGGTTCCGACGAAGTGTCCCGGTCTGTGGTGGTCGAGTAGGTGGCGATCTCGGAGCCTGTCAGATGGAGGCTCGTGGTCGTGACCGGGGCGCCGGGGTGCTCCAGGAGGTTGGAGCGCGTCAGGGAGTGCAGAGGGAGGAGCGGAGAGCTGATCTCCGCGGTGGAGCCCAGGCCGGTGGCTTCGGCCAGGCGGATCGTCACGCCTTGGTCGGGCCCGGTGATGCGGCCGTGCGCGTGCGGGTTGCCGGTGGCCTTGAGGGTGCCCAGGAGGACGTCCCGGGCGGGGGTGAGGGTCAGGAGGGAGTGCGTCTGGGGGAGGTCGCCGCTCTGGGGTGCGGTGAGGGTGCGGGGGAGCAGGGGGGTGATGTGCTCCTGAGCCTTGGCAGGGAGCCGCTGGGCCCGCCAGTCGCCCTCGCCGGCGACCAGAGCGTACGAGAACTCGTGCGTCCAGTGCTGGAGCTGGAAGCCCGAGCCGTCCGGCGTCGTGCGGTGCGGTGGGTCCAGCCAGATGCCGGACGGCCAGCCCGTGCAGGAGCGCATCAACGACAGGTGCAGCGCGCCCGACGGGTCGACCGCGAAGCCGGGCAGGCCGTAGGCGAGCAGCGCGACCGTGCGGTCGTCGAGGTGCTCCGTGCCCAGGGGACACACTGCCTCGATTGTCGCGTCGCCCAGGTCCGTCACGAGGTCGGCGATCGGGCCCGTGACGATCAGGGCCGGGAGGGCGCGTACGTCGCGCAGGTCGGCGCTCGGTTGCCAGACCGCCGGGAGCGGGTGTTCGGCCGGGATCCACACCCGGGACTCGCCGGATTTGAGGGCGTCCAGGTAGGCCGGGTCCGCCCGGGAGAGGATCTCGGCGGCCAGCGGGTTGGTGTCGGGGCCGCCCAGGACGATGCGTACGTCCGGAAGGTTCGAGTCGACGTCGAGCCAGCCGTACCTCGTGCCCGGGGCGGACGACGTGGTGGCGGTCACGCCCACGCGGGCCAGGGCCACCACCAGGTCGCGGGCATCCGGAGCGTCCGCCGGCGTGGGCACCACGACCTCGGCCACGCCGAGCGCACGCGCGCCCGCCTCGCCGAGGTCGACCTTCGCGGTGGCGGACAGACCGAACCAGGTGTTGGCCGGGTTGTCGAGCGTCCACGGGTGCTCGGCCGAGTCCACGTCGGGGAGCGCGAAGCCGCGCCCCACCACGGCGCCCGAGACGTCGGACACCGGCAGCGCGCCTTCGACGCGGGCCGGGAAGCGGACGCGGAGCAGGCGGTCGGCGCCGGTGTGGTCGAGCACGCGGGTGGTGAACTCGATCCGGTCGGAGCCGGTCAGCAAGGTGACGGTCTGCTCGTAGGCGATCTCGCCGACCTGCCCGGTGACGGTCAGGCGCCGGCCTATCGGGCTGGTGTCGGCGCGTGCGGTCGCGGTGCGCGTGTCCGCGGAGCCCACGACCCGGCCCGTGGGGATGAGGTGCCAGGGGCCCTCGCCCATGTCCGGGTGCTGGGCATATTCGTCGTACAGCCGGAGCTCGTTGCCCGGCCCGCTGAGGAGCTCGCGGCCGGTTGATCGGTCGAGGATCGAGATCAGCGCGCCGCCCCGGGCGGGATCGGCCGTGACCTGCCATCGATCGTTCTGGATGGTGATCGGGTCGGCGGTCGGCGCGCCGTCGGCCGTGAGAGCGGCGAAGGCGTCGGTCGAGGTCCAGGTGGCGGCGGAGCCGTTCACGATCCGGTACGTACGCCACCCCAGGGACGGGACGTCGCGGGCCAGGAACGTCAGCGTGCCGTGCTCCCGGACGGCGGGGACATGGGCGCCCGAAGGATGGGCCACGGTCTGCCCGGCCGGCAGGGCCACGCGGACCAGGCCGTCGCGGGCGAAGGGGAGCGTGTTGGTCACCACCACGCTCGCCGCGTCCACGCCGATCCGGCCCGTCAGCGCGCGGAGGGCGTTGTCCCGGGTGGTCGTGGCCAGGTCGTACGCCTCTCGCCAGCCGGTCAGCAGGTCGATGTAGACCTGATCGGACTCCGAGCCGGTGATCGCGTCGTGGTGCGCGCCGTAGGCCAGCTGGCGCCACACCTTGTCGAGCGCCGTGTGCGGGTAGCGGCCGAGCCCGAGCAGGCTCGCGAACGTCGACAGCCGCTCGGCGTCCAGGGCGGCCACCTCGGCGGCGCGCTGGGCCTGCTTGGTGTCGATGTACGACACGTCCTTGCCGGTGTAGACGGGGTTCATGTCGCGGGTCTGGGGACTGAATGACGACATGTCGGCGCGGACCGCGTCCAGGAAGTCTCGAGGAGTGGCGCAGACGAACCTGGGCCAGACATAGCGGCTCGCCCAGGTGCGGTGGATGTCGGTGACCCACTTGTTGGGCGGGGTGTAGTCGGTGCCGACCGGGAGCAGGATGTTCTTGGTCGCGGCCACCGGTTTGAGCGAGCGGTAGAGGTCATGGACCGCCTGGCAGGCCTCCTCCAGGGACGGCGAGGAGTCCATCCACCAGCCGGCGGAGTAGTGGCCGGGCATGTAGTGGGTCAGCACCCCCTGGCCCGACGGCGAGATCCACTCGAACTCGCTGGGGAACTGCATCAGCCCGGCGTCGTTCTTGGCCTGCCTGAAGTTCTTGCTGATCGGGCCCCACTGGTGGAACGGCCCTCGCGCCCACGCGCTGCCGGTCAGCCCGGCCGCCGCAAGGTAGCCGGGGAACTGCGGGTCGTGGCCGAACACGTCGAGCTGCCACGCGGTGCGCGGGTCGCCGCCCAGGATGTCGCGCTGGTAGCCGATGCCGTAGACGAGGTTGCGGATCGTCGTCTCGGCGCCGGTCAAGTTGGTGTTGGGCTCGTTGTACGTGCCGCCGATCAGCTCCACCCGGCCCTCGGCCATGAGGGCGCGCAGGTCGGCCCGCCGCTCGGGGTGGGTGTCGAAGAACGGCTTGAGATAGTCGACCTCGGCCAGCACGAAACGGTAGTCGGGGTCGCGGAGCGCCAGCTCGAGGTGGGCCTCGACCAGCGCGAACGCGTTTCGCTCCCACAGCGGCCGGGTGGTGCCGTCGCCGGAGAGCAGGGCCCACGGGCTGGTGTAGGCCGCCTGCGTGTTCCACCACACAGGGTCGTAGTGGAAGTGGGACACCATGTACATGGTCCAGCCCGGCTCCTCGGCCGTGACCGTGACCTCCAGCGACTCCTCGCCCAGCGTGAGCACGCAGGGCACGGTGCTGCCGGGCGGCGCGGACACGGTCAGGGGCACCTCGAGGACGGCGGCGGCCACGGGCACGGTCACCGGCCCGGCCAGCCGCACGCCTTCGCCGCGCAGCTCCAGCGACGACTCGTGCTCTCCTTCGCCAACGGTGACTCTCAGCACCTGGCAGGGCACGTCGTGGGAGCCCACGAACAGATCGGTCGACTCTGCGGACAACAGGCGGCAAGGCAAGGGACCTCCTGAGCATGTTGCTGGCGCCCGCAACACTAAGCCCTTCCAAGATCGATGACAACGATGTCAACGATTGCCTGTGGATAACTCGACTCAGCTGCCTGGCGTCTGTGGATAACTCTTCGCCCTGGAGGCCGGCGTACGCACACCTCCGCGATTGCCGGGTGGCGTGCCGAGGGCGCGTGCGGACATGGAAGGATTGCGGCATGAGCGCAGTGAAACTCGACGGCAAGGCGACCGCCGCCAAGATCAAGGCAGACCTCACGGCCCGGGTGGCCGCGCTCAAGGAACGCGGCATCACGCCCGGCCTGGGCACCGTGCTGGTGGGCGACGACCCCGGCAGCCAGATCTACGTCGCGGGCAAGCACCGCGACTGCGCCGAGGTGGGCATCGCCTCCATCCGCGTCGACCTCCCGGCCACCGCCACCCAGGCCGAGGTCGAGGCGGCCGTCGATGAGCTCAACGCCTCGCCCGAGTGCACCGGCTACATCGTCCAGCTCCCCCTCCCCAAGCACCTCGACACGATGGCCCTGCTCGAGCGCATGGACCCGGCCAAGGACGCCGACGGCCTCCACCCGGTCAACCTGGGCCGCCTCGTCCACATGGTCGACGCCCCGCTCCCGTGCACCCCGCACGGCATCGTGCTGCTCCTTCAGGAGTACGGCGTGCCGATCAAGGGCGCGGAGGTTGCCGTGGTCGGGCGCGGCATCACGGTGGGCCGCTCGCTCGGCCTCCTGCTGACCCGCCGCAGCGAGAACGCCACCGTGACCCTCTGCCACACCGGCACCCAGGACCTGGCCGGCCACGTACGCCGGGCGGACATCGTGGTGGCGGCGGCAGGCGTGCCCGGCCTGATCACCCGCGACATGGTCAAGCCCGGCGCGGCCGTCCTCGACGTGGGGGTCTCCCGCGTGGACGGGAAGATCGCCGGTGACGTGGCGCCGGACGTGGCCGAGGTCGCGGGCTTCCTCACCCCCAACCCGGGCGGCGTCGGCCCCATGACCCGCGCCCTGCTCCTGTCCAACGTGGTCGAGGCCGCCGAGCGCCTCCACTGAGCCACGCGGCGCGATTTCGCGGGGCGGCGGAACGCTACCGCCTCCCCGCCGCCTCCGCACGCGGCTGACGCGCCGCGCGGCGCCCCCGCGGAGCGTGCGCCGAAAGGCTCAGAACGGGTACGTGGCGATGTCCCCCTGCATCGTGACCCACTGCGTCTCCGTGAAGGCGTCCACGTTCGCCCCGGTGCCGCCGAACCGGGCCCCCGTCCCCGACGCCCCCACCCCGCCGAACGGCGCCACGGCCTCGTCGTCCACGGTCTGGTCGTTGATGTGCACGATCCCCGTCGGCACCAGATCGGCCAGCGCCAGCCCCTTCATCACGTCGCGGGTGAGGATGCCCAGCGAGAGCCCGTACTCGGACTCCGCGGCCAGCGCCGCCGCCTCCTCCAGCGTGGCGAACGTCGTCACCGGCGCCACCGGCCCGAACACCTCCTCCGCGTACGCGGGCGCGCTCACCGGCACCTCCGCCAGCACGGTGGGCCGGTAGAACAGCCCCTCGTACGTCCCCCCGGCCGCGAGCCGGGCTCCGGCCGCCACGCTGGAGGTGACCAGCCGGTGCACCCGGTCGCGCTGCCCGGCGTCGATGAGCGGCCCGAGCGCGACCTGTCCCGTGGCGGGGTCGCCGACCGGCAGGGCCGCGGCCTTGGCGGCCAGGCGCTCGATGTACTCCTCGGCCACGGCCTCGTGCACGAGGTGCCGTCCCGAGGTCATGCAGATCTGCCCCTGGTGGAAGAACGACGCCCACGCGCCCGCCGAGGCGGCCGGGCCGAGGTCGGCGTCGTCGAACACGACCAGCGCCGAGTTCCCGCCCAGCTCCAGGTGGACCCGCTTGAGCAGGCGCGCCGCGGCCTCGCCGACCCTGCGCCCGGCGGCGGTGGAGCCGGTGAAGGAGATCACGGGGATGTTCGGGTCGGCGACCAGCGCCTGACCGGCCTCGGGACCGCCGGGCAGCACGTGCAGCAGCCCGCTCGGCAGCCCGGCCTCCTCGAAGACCCGCGCGATCGCGAACCCGCCGCAGACGGCCGTGCGCTGGTCCGGCTTGAACACGACCGCGTTCCCCAGCGCGAGCGCCGGAGCAACCGACCGGATGCCGAGAATCAGCGGGAAGTTGAACGGCGCGATCACCCCCACCACCCCGACCGGCACCCGCCGCGCGAAGCTGAGCCGCTTGCGGGCCGTCGGCAGCACCTCGCCGAGAGGCTGCGAGGCCAGCGCCGCCGCCTCGTAGCACTCCTGCGCCGCCACGTGCGTCTCGAACCCGGCCTTCCCCGGCACGCCGCCGGACTCGCGGACGATCCACTCCTGGATCTCCTGCGCGTGCTCCTCGAACAGCCGCCCGGCCCGCCGCAGCAGCGCCGCCCGCTCCTCGTAAGACGTCGCGGCCCACGCCCGCTGCTCCTCCCGAGCCCGTACGGCCGCCGCCGCCACGTCATCGGCGCCGGCCGTGCCCGCGCGGCCGAGCTCGTTGCCGGTCGCGGGCTCGATGACCGGGGCGTCGCCGGCCCGCGAGGCCGTCCATCCGCCGTCGAAGACCGATCCCGTCCAGATCTTGGGGTCGAGGAACGTCATGGTGAGCCTCCTAAGGCTGGAAATCCGGGTCCACGGTCACGGTCACGTCGAGCAGCAGGGGTTCATCGCGGGTGGAGAGCGTCGGCAGCACCTCGTCCAGCGCCGCCGTCAGCTCGTCGTACGTGTCCACCCGCCTGGCCGGGCAGCCCAGCGACCTCGCCAGGCCGCGCATGTCCACCTCGGTGAACGGCGGCCACGGCGCCTTGCCGCCCTGCTTGTCGGCCAGCCGGTCCATGATCGCGTACCGGCCGTTGGCGAGCACCACGAACAGCGCGCCCACCCGGTAGTGCGCGGCGCTCCAGAGCGCGTGCACGCCGTAGAGCGCCGACCCGTCGCCCACGACCGCGACCACGGGACGCTCGGGCAGCGCCATCCGCAGGCCGACCGCGGCGGGCACGGCGAACCCCAGCCCGCCCATGGCCGCCGACAGGAAGCCGAGCGGGTTCCTGGCCGGTACGAGCCGGTGCAGGTCGGGGCGGGAGGACGGGGTCTCCTCGATCAGCGCGGTGTCGGCGGGCAGCCGCAGCGCCAGCTCCCGCAGCACGTGCGCCGCCCGCAACGGCCGCCCTTCCGCCGGGGGTCCGGGAATGTCGGGTACGTCAGAACGCCGCGCGACCGCAGGCCGGGCGGAAAGGTCAGGCACGTCAGAACGCCGCGCGACAGCAGGCCGGGCGGAAAGGTCAGGTACGTCAGAACGCCGCGCGACCGCAGGCCGGGCGGGAAGCAGCGCGGCCAGGCGAGCGCAGACGGCCGACGGCGAGGCGAGGTAGGCCAGGGAGGCCGGGCTCCGATGCGCCTCGGCCGGGTCGTCCGTGACCACCGCGACCGACGTCCCCGGCATCACCAGGGGACCGGGCGCGTACGGGTACTGCCGGAACACCGGCGCCCCCACGGCCAGCACCACGTCATGCGGGGCCAGCGCCTCCCGCAGCCGGACCCGGTCGGCCGGCAGCACCCCGGCGTACTGCGGATGGTCCTGCGGGAACCCGGCCCGCCCGCCGAACGACTCCTGGAACACCGGACACCCCAGCCGCTCGGCCAGCAGGACCAGCGACTCCCATTCCGCCCTCGCCCCCGCGACGATCGCCGGGGAGCGGGCCCCCGACAGCAGCTCCACCAGCGCCGCCAGGTCGCCGTCCGCGACGGCGACGGGCCGCACCACCCGAACGGCCGCCGCCACCGGCTCCCCGGACGAACCGGAGAAGGGCGCCCCCCAGTCGTCCATCGGCACCACCACCAGCGCGGGCCCGTGGAAGGTCGTCGCCTCGTGAAAGGCCCGCGCCACCGCCCCCGGCACGTCCTGCGCCCGCACCGGCTGATCCACCCAGACCGGATAGTCCCCGGCCAGCCCGTGGATCCGCCCGGCCAGGAACGGCTCCAGCGCAAGATGCCGCCGATCCTGCTGCCCGACCAGGATCACGAGCGGCACCCGGTTCACCCGGGCGGTGGCGATGGCACCCACCGCGTTCCCCAGCCCCGCCGTGGTGTGCAGGACGGCCAGCGCGGGCGCCTCCTGCCCGATGGCCCACCCCGTGGCCATGCCCACGACCGACCCCTCGTGGAGGGCGAGCACGAAACGCAGGTCGTCCGGCAGGCCGGTCAGCAGCGTCACCTCGGTCGAGCCGGGATTGCCGAAGACCGTGGTCAGCCCGTACCGCCTGAGCACGTCGAACGTGGCGTCCCTGACCGTCGTCACCGCTCGCCCCTCGCCCGCTGGATCTGCCGGTAGACGTGGCCGCGCAGCTCCGCGAAGCGGGGCAGCGAGAGGGTCGTGAGCTGGTCGCGTTCAGGAGGCAGGGCCACCTTTGAGGCTCCTAATTGTTCGCGATGCGCACATATATCTATGACCGAACAGCCCGTACCGCGGAAAACCTACGCCTTCACCCGCCCATGTCAAGCGTCGGCGGGAAGGGAACGGTCGGAGGAGCCGCATCGGGGTCAGACATCCCTGGACCTGGAATGTCAAGCGGCGAAGTCGTGTTGCCGGTGCGACCATGCGGTTGCTTGGTTGTAGGTGGTGTGGGTTTTCA